>NZ_AZUR01000001.1:3125000-3455000 GCF_000527175.1 Pseudogulbenkiania sp. MAI-1
ACAATCCTCCGCAAAGCCCCGGAGGGGGACACCTGTAGGTGGGACAGGCACGTGCTTGTAATGTGTCTGCTCGTCTGGCACCTAGCTGGAGACGTTCCATCCGGCCATGTCGCGCAAAGCGGCTGCGCGAACGGCATCGATTCTGCTAGGCTTGGTCTTTTGATTGTGCACACACACATACGCGGGGTGGATGACGCTCTTATGTTGAAGTTTGACGTTCTTATCATTGGCAGCGGCTTGGCAGGCATGACCCTCGCCTTGCACCTTGCCGAGCGCCGCAAGGTGGGGCTGATCACCAAGCGGGATCTATTGGAAGGCAGCTCGACCTACGCTCAGGGCGGCATCGCCGCCGTGCTCGATACCGACGATTCGGTGCAGGAACACATCCAGGACACCCTGATCGCCGGTGCCGGGATTTGCAACGAGGAGACGACGCGCTACATCGTCGAGCATTCCAAAGAAGCCATCGATTGGCTGATCGCGCTGGGCGTGCCCTTCACCAAGGATGAGACGCACGAGACGGGCTACCATTTGACCCGCGAGGGTGGGCATAGCCATCGCCGCATCATTCATGC
This sequence comes from Pseudogulbenkiania sp. MAI-1, assembly GCF_000527175.1. NCBI lineage: Bacteria > Pseudomonadati > Pseudomonadota > Betaproteobacteria > Neisseriales > Chromobacteriaceae > Pseudogulbenkiania > Pseudogulbenkiania sp. MAI-1. Next base: position 3,125,576 of record NZ_AZUR01000001.1, read on the forward strand.
GGCGGACGCGACCGGCGCGGCGGTAACTTCGACGCTGGGTCAGAAGATCAAGGCGCATCCGAACATCACCTTGCTGGAAGAGCACATCGCGATCGACCTGATCACCTCGGCCAAGCTGGGGCTGGAGGACAAGCGGGTCTATGGCGCCTACGCGCTGGACAAGGAGGCCGACGAGGTGGTGACGATTGCGGCCCAGCACACCATCCTGGCTTCCGGCGGCGCCGGCAAGGTCTACCTTTACACCACTAACCCGGATACCGCGACCGGTGACGGCATCGCCATGGGTTGGCGCGCCGGCTGCCGGGTAGGGAACATGGAGTTCATCCAGTTCCACCCGACCTGCCTGTACCACCCGCATAGCAAGTCGTTTCTGATTACAGAGGCGGTGCGCGGTGAGGGCGGCATCCTGCGCTTGCCGGACGGTACGCGCTTCATGCCCAAGCACGATCCACGCGCCGAACTGGCGCCACGTGACGTGGTGGCGCGCGCCATCGACTTCGAGATGAAAAAGCATGGTCTGGATTGCGTGCACCTGGATATTTCCTACAAGCCGGCCAGCTTCATCAAGGAGCACTTCCCGAACATCTACGCGCACTGCCTGGAGTTGGGCATCGACATCACCCAGCAGCCGATCCCGGTGGTGCCGGCTGCACACTACACCTGCGGCGGTCTCATTACCGATCTGAAAGGCCGGACCGACGTGGAGGGGCTGTACGCCGTGGGCGAAGTGGCCTGCACCGGCCTGCACGGCGCCAACCGGCTCGCCAGCAACTCGCTGCTGGAGTGCATGGTGATCGGCAAGGCGGCCGCCGAACACATCCTGGCCGCACAGACGCTCGCGTTGCCGAATATTCCGGACTGGGACGACAGCCGGGTGACCGACCCGGACGAGGAGGTGGTGATCTCGCACAACTGGGATGAACTGCGCCGCGCGATGTGGGACTACGTGGGCATCGTTCGCACCAACAAGCGGCTGGAGCGGGCGCTGAACCGCATCAAGCTGCTGAGCGTGGAGATCAACGAGTACTACAGCCACTTCCATGTCAGCAACGATCTGATCGAATTGCGCAACCTGGTGCAGACGGCCGAGCTGATCGTGCGGTCGGCGCTGTTGCGCAAGGAGAGCCGTGGTCTGCACTACAGCCGCGATTACCCCGACACCTTGGCCGAAGGCCATGAGACCGTGCTGACGCCTGACTGAAGCCCGGTCAGTTCACCTCTCATCTGACGGCGCCGGCAGGCGCCGTTTTTTCTTCCTGCTCCAGAGAGGCCAGCGGGAGGGTGAACCAGAACACGCAACCGCCGCCGGCCGGGCTGTCGACACCGAACTGGCCACGGTGGAATTCGACGATGGAGCGGCAGATGTTGAGACCGATGCCCAGCCCCTCGGGCTTGCTGGAGTAGAACGGCGTGAACAGGTTACTGCGAATGCTGTCCGACAGGCCCGGCCCGTTATCGGCTACCTCGACGCGCCAATAGCCGGACTCGGTGCCATAGCGGACCGTCACCTGCGGGCGGCGGGTGTCGGCGTCGCGCATCGCTTCGACCGCGTTCTTGATCAGGTTGAGCAGGACCTGCTCGATCAGTACCGGGTCCATTTCCAGCCGACAAGCGGCGGCGCCGGATGGTTCGAGCAGCAGGCTGACGCCGTGCTTGACCGCCATCGGTTCGGCCAGCCCGACGGCACGGCCGACCACCTTGGCCGGATCGGCCAGCTCCAGTTGCGGCGCGTGCTTCTTGACGAAGGCGCGGATGCTGTTGACGATCTGACCGGCGCGGCGCGCCTGTTCGGAGATGGCCTGGATCGCTTCGCGCACGCCCTTGGGTAGTTCGAGATCCGCCGGCAGGCGGCGCTGCAGCCCGGACGAATAGGTATTGATGACCGACAGAGGCTGGTTCAGCTCGTGCGCCAGGCTGGAGGCCATCTCGCCCATGGCGATCAGGCGCGAGGTATTCTGGAAGCGCTCTTCCTGTGCCCTGTCCCTCTCTTCGCGCTGACGCAACTCGGTAACATCGGTCAGGATCGCCAGCCACGCCTCCTGCCCGTCGACCCACTCGATCCGCCGGCGGTGGATCTGGAACCAGCGGTTGCCTCCGTCCGAGCTGAACTCCAGGTGCTGGTTCTCCATCCCCTCCCCCTCACCATCCGGCGACCGCGGCAACAGCAGGCAGCAGTCGGCATCGGGCTCGTCCTTCATCCACAGGTGGCTGAAGGTCGGGTTGGCGTACAGCAGCTGGCTTCCTCCTTTGTCGGTGACGCACACCCCTGCATCCAGACCATTGAGTACCGTCAGAAAGCGCTGGTGCGAGGCATTGAGCGCCAGGCGCTTTTTCTTCAGCTCGGTGATGTCGTACATCGAGCAGATCCAGCCGCGCTGGCTGCCGTCACGCTCGACCAGCGGGGTGGCATAGAGCCGGACTTCGAACGGCTCGCCGCTCTTGGTCACGAAGGGGACCTCGAAGCCGTGTTCGGGCTGGATACCCTTCAGCACGGCGGTGATGGTGTCGTGCAGCAAGGAGTATTCCGCCTTGGGCCAGAAGCTGTGCGGAGGAGACTGCCCCACCAGTTCCTCGCTGCTGAAGCCGGACATGGCGCAGAACGCGCGGTTGACGCGCACGATCTCCCCGCTCGCGCTCAACGCCATCAGGCCGCTTTTCATGCTGTCTTCCATCGCCTGGCGCAGGGACATTTCGAGCTCCAGCGCCCGCTCGGCCGCCGAGCGCTCGCGGATATGCCGGCGGATGCGCCACACCGAGTACAGCAGCGCCAGCACCAGGGTCACGACGGCCACCACCAGCACCGGCAGTGCCAGCCCCATGGCGCTGCGGTATTCCACCGCCCGCAGGGTCAGACCATGGCCGGGTGGATCGAAACTGATTTGATGTCCCAGCGTTCCCGGCTTCTCTGCCTCGTCGAAACGGCTGGCCAGCACCTTGCCCCCCAGATCCTGGATACTGATCAGGTATTTCGAGGCGATCCACCACGGCACCTGGTGATACAGCAATCCCTCTATCTGATAGACCAGACGGATGCCGCCGACGTATTCGCCCTCGACGATGATCGGCACCGCCATGTCGAAGCGGTACTTGCCGTCCCTGCCTCGGTAGGGCTCGCCGTACGCGGCACGCATCAGCTTGCTGGCACGCCACAGGGCGTCATGGGCTGCACCACTCAGCACCTCGCCAGGCAAGTTGACGCGGCGGGTATCCCACAGGATGCTGCCGCGCGCATCGACTCGCTCCGCCTCGAGCAGCTCGGGATTTTCCCTCAACAGCAGGCGGGCACTCTGCTGAAACTGGTCGCCGTTGATCCGCAAGGCCGACACATCGTTGGCGGTATTTTCGGCCCACTCCCGATGCGTCTCCAGATGCAGCCGCAGCGACTGATCCAGCCATAGCACTTCCTGGATCAGGCTGTCGCGCTGCCCCTCCTGCCAGTCGCGGTATACCAGGTAGACGATGCCGGACAGGGCGGTGATCAGGGCCAGCAGCGAGCCCACGGTGGTCAGCAGCAAGTAGCGGGGAGAGCGGAGTTTGGGCATGGCAAGGGGCAACGAGAGGGGATAAGGGATTTCCCTAATGCTGAATTCCCCAATGGATCAAGAGTGAGTTGCCTTCTACTTTACACCGTAATGACAACCCGGCAACAAGGGTTGCATTCATAAAGTCAACGCATCTCAATGGAGACACTGTCAATGAAACTGAAAATTGCTGCCCTGATTGTCGGCGCCACTTTCGGCATGACCGGCATGGCCCACGCCGCCGGCGAAATCGTCATCAAATTCAGCCACGTGGTGGCACAAGACACCCCGAAAGGCCAGGCCGCCGAGTACTTCAAGAAGCTGGCCGAAGAGCGCACCAAGGGCAAGGTCAAGGTTCAGGTTTACCCGAACAGCCAGCTGTACAAGGACAAGGAAGAGCTGGAGGCGCTGCAGCTGGGCGCCGTGCAGATGCTGGCCCCAAGCCTGGCCAAGTTCGGCCCGCTGGGCGCCAAGGAATTCGAAGTGTTTGACCTGCCGTACATCTTCGACAACTACGAAGAGCTGCACAAGGTCACCCAGGGTCCGATCGGGCAGCAATTGCTGGCCAAGCTGGAGCCGAAGGGCATCAAGGGCCTGGCCTTCTGGGACAACGGCTTCAAGTCGTTCTCGGCCAACAAGCCGATCAAGACCCCGGCCGACCTCAAGGGCCTGAAGATGCGCATCCAGTCGTCCAAGGTGCTGGAAGAGCAGATGCGTGCACTGGGCGCCCTGCCGCAGGTGATGGCGTTCTCCGAGGTGTACCAGGCGCTACAAACCGGCGTGGTGGACGGCACCGAGAACCCGCCGTCCAATATGTACACCCAGAAGATGCATGAAGTGCAGAAGAACCTGACCATGACCAACCACGGCTACCTGGGCTATGCCGTGATCGTCAACAAGAAGTTCTGGGACGGCCTGCCGGCCGACGTGCGTGGCCAGCTCGAGGGCGCGATGAAGGACGCCACGATCTACGCCAACAAGATCGCCAAGCAGAAGAACGACGAGGACCTGGCCGACATCGCCAAGTCCGGCAAGACCCAGGTCTACAATCCGACTCCCGCCGAGCGCGCCGCCTTCAAGAAGGCTCTGACGCCGGTCCACGCCAAGATGGCCGACCGCATCGGCCCCAACCTGATCAAGGCCATCTACACGCAAACCGGCTTCACCGCCAACTAAGCCGCCACGTGATGGAGCGTCTCCCGGGATAGACCAGGGAGGCGCTCTTTTTACAGGGAGACACAATATTATGCTGAAAGTCCTCGATCATCTCGAGGAGTGGCTGATCGCTACGTTGATGGGGGCGGCCACCCTCATCACCTTCGCGTCCGTGGTGCACCGCTACGGTTCCGGCGTCGATGCCCTCCAACCCATCCTGGCCAACATCCACATGTCCTGGGCGCAGGAGCTGACCATCTACCTGTTCGTCTGGATGGCCAAGTTCGGTGCCGCCTACGGCGTGCGCACCGGCATCCACGTTGGCGTCGACGTGCTGATCAACAAGCTCAACGACAAGAACCGTGCCGTATTCATCGTGTTCGGCCTGCTGGCCGGCGCGCTGTTCACCGGCATCATCGGTACGCTGGGCGCGACCTTCGTCTGGGAAATCGGTCACACCGAGCAGACCTCGGTCGACCTGGAACTGCCGATGTGGCTGGTCTACCTGGCGGTGCCGTGCGGCTCTTACCTGATGAGCTTCCGCTTCCTGCAGGTGACCTGGTCGTTCATCAAGACCGGCGACCTGCCCAAGCACGACCATGCCCACGTGGAAGGCATGGACGATGAGACGGCACAAGCCGACTGGGATGTGGTGGAGGAAAACCTGCACCCGCACGGACTGAAGCACGGGGGTGAAAAACAATGAGCACACTGATTATTTTCGGGCTCTTGATCGTGCTGATGCTGACCGGCATGCCGATCTCGATTTCGCTGGGTCTGACGGTACTGACCTTCCTGTTCACCATGACCGACGTACCGATCGAATCGGTGGCGCTGAAGCTGTTCACCGGTATCGAGAAGTTCGAGATCATGGCGATCCCGTTCTTCATCCTGGCCGGCAACTTCCTCACCCACGGCGGCGTGGCGCGGCGCATGATCAACTTCGCCACCAGCATGGTCGGCCACTGGTACGGCGGCCTGGGTCTGGCCGGCGTGCTGGCCTGCGCCCTGTTTGCCGCCGTGTCCGGCTCCAGCCCCGCCACCGTGGTCGCCATCGGTTCGATCCTGTTGCCGGCGATGGTGAAACAAGGCTTCCCGGATCGTTTCGGCGCCGGCGTCATCACCACTTCCGGCGCACTGGGCATCCTGATTCCGCCATCGATCGTGATGGTGATGTATTCGGTGGCCACCAATACCTCAGTGGGCCAGTTGTTCATGGCCGGGGTGATTCCGGGCCTGATGCTGGCGGGCTTTCTGGGCCTGACCACCTGGTACCGCGCCCGCAAGTTCGGCTACCCGCGCCTGCAGAAGGCCAGCTTCGGCCAGCGCATGAAGGCACTGCGTGAAAGCATCTGGGGCCTGCTGCTGATCGTGGTGGTGATCGGCGGCATCTACACCGGCATCTTCACCCCGACCGAAGCCGCCGCCATGTCCGCGGTGTACGCCTTCATCGTGGCCGTGTTCGTCTACAAGGACATGAGCCTGAAGCAGGTGCCGAAGGTGCTGCTCGACTCGGCCAGCATGTCGGCGATGCTGCTCTACATCATCACCAACGCCGTGCTGTTCTCCTTCCTGATGACCTCGGAAGGCATTCCGCAGGCGATGGCCGGCTGGCTGATCGATATGGGCCTGGGCCCGATCGCCTTCCTGCTGGTGGTGAACGTGCTGCTACTGTTGGCCGGCAACGTGATGGAACCGTCGTCGATCGTGCTGATCCTGGCGCCGATCCTGTTCCCGGTGGCGACCGCGCTCGGCATCGACCCGGTGCACTTCGGTATCCTGATCGTGGTCAACATGGAAGTGGGCATGTGCCACCCGCCGGTGGGCCTGAACCTGTACGTGGCCTCGGGCATCACCAAGATGGGCATCACCGAGCTGACCGTGGCGGTGTGGCCGTGGCTGTTGACGATGCTGGCCTTCCTCGGCCTGGTGACCTACGTGCCGGCCATCTCGCTGTGGCTACCCAAGGCCCTCGGCATGATGTAATGTATTTTGTCTGACAACGCGATGGAGACCCCTCCATCGCGTATTTGCATGACGCCACTACATCCCGTTTACAGGGTTAGCCCTAGTGCCTTTATAATGTCGGACCACACGACACGACACACACCCTCTCGATACCTAAGAAAATCAGGAGCTCCCAGATGGATGAGCAATTGCGTCAAAACGCACTCGATTTCCACCAGTTCCCGCAGCCGGGCAAGATCCAGGTCTCCCCGACCAAGCCGCTGGCCACCCAGCGCGACTTGGCCCTGGCCTATTCGCCGGGCGTGGCCGCTCCGTGTGACGCCATCGTCGAAGACCCGCTGAACGCCTACAAGTACACCGCGCGCGGCAACCTCGTCGCCGTGATCACCAACGGTACCGCCGTACTGGGTCTGGGTAACATCGGTCCCTTGGCAGGCAAGCCGGTGATGGAGGGCAAGGGGGTGCTATTCAAGAAGTTTGCCGGCATCGACGTGTTCGATATCGAACTGAACGAAAACGACCCGGACAAGCTGGTCGACATCATCTGCTCGATGGAGCCCACCTTCGGCGGCATCAACCTGGAAGACATCAAGGCGCCGGAGTGCTTCTACATTGAGAAGAAGTGCCGCGAGCGCATGGGTATCCCGGTGTTCCACGACGACCAGCACGGTACCGCCATCGTGGCCGCCGCCGCGGTGCTGAACTCGCTGCGCCTGATCAACAAGGAAATCGGCAGCGTGCGCGTGGTGGCCTCCGGTGCCGGCGCCGCCGCCATCGCCTGCCTGGAACTGCTGGTGGCGCTGGGTGTGAAGCGCGAGAACATCACCGTGTGCGACTCGAAGGGTGTGATCTTCGAAGGCCGTGACGACAAGATGGACGAATCGAAGAAGCGCTTCGCCATCAAGGACAACGGCCAGCGCAAACTGGCCGACGCCATGGTCGGCGCCGACATCTTCATGGGCCTGTCCGGTCCCAAGCTGGTGACCCAGGACATGGTGAAGTCGATGGCGGCTCACCCGGTGATCCTGGCCATGGCCAACCCGGAACCGGAAATCCTGCCGCCACTGGTGAAGGAAGTCCGCCCGGACGCCATCATCGGCACCGGCCGCTCCGACTACCCGAACCAGGTCAACAACGTCCTGTGCTTCCCGTTCATCTTCCGTGGCGCGCTGGACGTGGGCGCCACCACCATCAACGAAGAGATGAAGCTGGCCTGCGTGCGCGCCATCGCCGACCTGGCCATGGCCGAGCAGAGCGACGTGGTGGCCTCGGCCTACGGTGACCAGGAGCTGTCGTTCGGCCCGGAATACGTGATTCCGAAACCGTTCGATCCGCGTCTGATCGTCAAGATTGCTCCGGCCGTGGCCAAGGCGGCCATGGAGTCCGGCGTGGCTACCCGCCCGATCGCCGACTTCGACGCCTACGCCGAGCAACTGGCACAGTTCGTCTACAAGACCAACCTGTTCATGAAGCCGGTGTTCTCCCAGGCCAAGAAGGACAAGAAGCGCGTGGTGCTGGCCGAGGGCGAGGATCAGCGCGTGCTGCACGCCACCCAGGAGATCGTGTCGCAGGGTCTGGCCTTCCCGATCCTGATCGGCCGCCCCTCCGTGATCGAGAAGCGTATCGAGAAGCTGGGCCTGAAACTGGTGCCGGGCAAGGACTTCGAGCTGGTCAACAACGAATCCGACCCGCGCTTCAACGAGTACTGGAACGAGTACTACCAGCTGATGAAGCGCAAGGGCGTGTCGCAGGAACAGGCGCGTCGCCGCGTGATCGGCAACACCACGCTGATCGGAGCGCTGATGGTGCGCCGCGGCGAGGCCGACGCCCTGATCTGCGGTACCTACGGTGCCTACCGCCAGCACTTCGAGATCGTCGAGAACGTGCTGGGCTACGCCAACGCCAAGAAGGTGGCCGGCGCCATGAACGCGCTGATGCTGCCGACCGGCAACATCTTCATCACCGACACCTACGTCAACCCGAACCCGAGCGCCGAGCAGCTGGCCGAGATCACCACGATGGCCGCCGAGTCGGTCAAGCGCTTCGGTATCGCGCCGAAGGTGGCGCTGCTGTCGAACTCCAGCTTCGGCACCAGCAACATCGAATCGGCCGGCAAGATGCGCGAGGCGCTGTCGCTGATCCAGGCCGCGCATCCGGATCTGGAAGTGGACGGCGAAATGCAGGGTGACTCGGCGCTGGTGGAAGCCATCCGTCAACAGGCCCTGCCGGACAGCACGCTCAAGGGTGCGGCCAACCTGCTGGTGATGCCGAACGTGGAAGCCGCCAACATCTCCTACAACCTGCTGCGCGTTTCGGCGTCGGATGGCGTGACCATTGGCCCGATCCTGATGGGCATGTCGAAGCCTGTCCACATCCTGACCCAGATCTCGTCGGTGCGCCGCATCGTCAACATGGTGGCCCTGGCCGCCGTGGATGCGCAGGCCGCCAGCAAGAACTAATCCGGTTCAACTGGCTTATACTGAACGGGCGACCTGGTGTCGCCCGTTTTTGTTTTCGTCATACAGGAGCCCCCATGAGCGCCGATTTCAATCCTGCCGACCCCTTCGCCATGTTCCGCCAGTTCTGGCAGAGCGCCACCCCCTCTTCCGCCCAGCCTTTCATGCCGCCGCTGACCGAGGAGGAGATCGACCGCAAGATGGCCGAGTTGCGCGTGGTGGAAGGCTGGCTGACGATGAATCTGGGCATGCTGTCGATGCAGATCAAGGCGCTGGAGATGCAGAAGGCCGGCCTGGCCGCGATGAAACCGAAGGATCACTGAACGGCGGCGCGGGGCTGACGGTCCCGCCGCCAAACCGGGCGGCCTCCCGGCATGGTGCCGCGCGCCGGCAACCGTTAAAATGCCGGGATGACTCCTCCCAGTTTTGTCCACCTGCGACTCCACTCCGAATTCTCCATCCACGACGGCATCGTGCGTCTGGACGACGCCGTCAAGCGCGCCAAGAAGGCGGGCATGCCGGCAATCGGCATGTCCGACCTGATGAACTTGTTCGGCATGGTCAAGTTCTACAAGGCCTGCCGCGGCAATGGCATCAAACCCATCGTCTCGGTCGACGTGCTGATCAGCAATGAAGACGACCGCGACAAGCCCTGGCGCCTGCTGCTCACCGCCAAGAACCGCGCCGGCTACCTGCGCCTGTGCGACCTGCTGACGCAGGCGATGCTGCACAACCAGTACCGCGGCCGTGCCGAGCTGAAACGCGAGTGGCTGGAAAACGGCGACAACAGCCAGCTGATCTGCCTGTCCGGCGCCCACCTGGGCGACATCGGCCTGGCGCTCGCCAACGGCCAGCGCGACGTGGCGGAACGGCGTGCACGCTACTGGGCCGGGCTGTTCCCGGACAACTTCTACCTGGAAGTACAGCGGCTCGACAACCCGCAGATCGAAAGCGTGGTGCAGCAGACCTTGTGGCTGGCCGGCGAGACCGGGCTGCCGGTGGTGGCGACGCATCCCATCCAGTTCATGGAAGCCGACGACTTCAAGGCGCACGAAGCGCGGGTATGCATCGCCGAAGGCTACACGCTGGGCGACAAGCGCCGGCCCAAGAACTTTGCCGAGTGCCAGTACTTCCTGTCGGCCGAGGAGATGGCGGAGCGCTTCCACGACATCCCGGAAGCGCTGGAGAACTCGGTGGAGATCGCGCGCCGCTGCAATATCACGGTGCAACTGGGCAAGAACTACCTGCCGGACTTTCCCACCCCGGAAGGCATGACGCTGGACGACTACCTGGTCCATCTCTCCAAGGAGGGCCTGGAGAAGCGGCTGGAGAAGCTCTACCCCGACCCGGAGGTGCGTGCCGCCGAACGCCCGCGCTACGACGAGCGTCTGAAGATCGAGTGTAACACCATCATCCAGATGGGCTTCCCCGGCTACTTCCTGATCGTGGCCGACTTCATCGTCTGGGCCAAGAACAACGGCTGCCCGGTGGGGCCGGGGCGAGGCTCCGGCGCCGGCTCGCTGGTGGCCTTCTCACTCGGCATCACCGACATCGACCCGCTGGCCTACGCCCTGCTGTTCGAGCGCTTCCTGAACCCGGAGCGGGTGTCGATGCCGGACTTCGACGTCGACTTCTGCCAGGACAACCGCTACCGCGTGATCGAGTACGTGCGCCAGAAGTACGGCGCCGAGGCAGTGAGCCAGATCGCCACCTTCGGCACCATGGCCGCCAAGGCCGTGGTGCGCGACGTCGGCCGCGTGCTCGACCTGCCCTACATGTTCTGCGACGGGGTGTCCAAGCTGATTCCGGCGGCGCCGGGCAAGCAGTACTCGCTCGACGACGCGGTCGAGATGGAGCCGGTGCTGAAGGAGCGGCTGGAGAACGAGGAAGAATTGCGTGAGCTGTGGGAGCTCGCCAAAAAACTGGAAGGCCTGACGCGTGGCATCGGTATGCACGCCGGTGGCGTGCTGATCGCTCCTGGCAAGATCACCGACTTCTGCCCGGTCTACCAGGCCGCCGGCGACGACGCCGTACCGGTCTCGATGCTGGACAAGGACGATGTCGAACAGATCGGGCTGGTGAAGTTCGACTTTCTGGGCCTGCGCAACCTGACGATTATCGATCTGGCGGTCAAGTACATCAAAGACCTGGACCCGAGCTTCGACACCGACCTCAACCTGCTCGAGTTCACCGACCCCGCCGCCTACCAGATCCTGCAGAAAGCCAACACCACGGCCGTGTTCCAGCTGGAATCGGACGGCATGAAGCGGCTGCTGGAAAAGCTCAAGCCCGACCGTTTCGAAGACATCATCGCCGTGCTGGCGCTGTACCGCCCGGGTCCGCTCGGTTCCGGTATGGTGGACGACTTCATCCTGCGCAAGGCCGGCAAGCAGGAGGTGGACTACTTCCACCCCGACCTGCAGGCCTGCCTCGACCCGACCTACGGCGTGATCGTGTATCAGGAACAGGTGATGCAGATCTCGCAGATCATCGGCGGCTACACGCTGGGCGGCGCCGACATGCTGCGCCGCGCGATGGGCAAGAAAAAGCCGGAAGAAATGGCCGCCCACCGCGAGAAGATCGCCGAGGGAGCCAAGGCCAAGGGCTACGACCCGGCGCTGGCCGAGCAACTGTTCGACCTGATGGCGAAATTCGCCGAATACGGCTTCAACAAGTCGCACACCGCCGCCTACGCCGTAGTGTCGTACCAGACCGCGTGGCTGAAGGCGCACCACTGCGCCGCCTTCATGGCCGCCACCATGTCGTCGGAACTGGACAACACCGACCAGCTCAAGGTGTTCTACGACGACTCGCTGGCCAACAAGCTCAAGTTCCTGCCGCCGGACGTCAACGAAAGCTTCTACCGCTTCGTGCCAGTGGACCGCCAGCACATCCGCTACGCCCTCGGCGCGATCAAGGGCACCGGCGAGGCGGCAGTCGAGCACATCATCGCGGTGCGCAACGAGTCGGGGCCGTTCACCGATCTGTTCGATTTTTGTCGGAGGACCGACAAACGCACCGTCAACAAGCGCACCATCGAGTCGCTGATCCGCGCCGGCGCCTTCGACGCGATCGAGCCCAACCGCGCCAAGCTGTTCGCCAACGTCGGCCTGGCCATGGAAGCGGCCGAACAGGAAGCCGCCAACGCCAACCAGGGCGGGCTGTTCGACATGTTCGACGCCGACAGCGCACCGACGGTGGAGATGGTCGAGGCCAAGCCGTGGCCGCCGGCGGTGCAGCTGGCCGAAGAAAAGCTCGCCATCGGCTACTACCTGTCTGGCCACCCGTTCTCGGCCTACGAGAAGGAAGTGCGCGGCTTCATCAAGACGCCGCTCTCCCGCCTCACCCCGCGCAAGGAGCCGCAGCTGATCGCCGGCTTCGTCACCGGCCTGCGCACCAAGGTTGGCAACCGCGGCAAGATGGCCTTCATCCAGCTCGACGACGGCAGCGCCAAGCGCGAGGTCAGCGTGTTCTCGGAAAGCTTCGACGCCAACCGCACCAAACTGCGCGAGGACACGGTGCTGGTGATCGAAGGCAAGGTCAGCGAGGACAGTTTCAACGGTGGCCTGAGGATCATCGCCGACAAGATCTACGAGCTGGGCGAGGCGCGCAGCCGCTACGCCCGCAGCCTGGCGCTGCAGATCAACGGCAACGCCGACGTGGCGAAGCTGCGCACCACCCTGAGCCCGTTCCGCAGCGAGGACGCCGGCTGCCCGGTGCGCCTCAGCTACAGCAACGGCCAGGCCAAGGGCGATCTGCTGCTGCCGCCGGAATGGGGGGTGCGTCTGGACGACGGCCTGCTCTTGGCGCTGCAGGACTGGCTGGGGGACAAGGCCGTCAAGGTGCTATGGTAAGCGGCCGAGGGCCCACTTCGGCCAGACCTTGAACACAAACCGGACCGGGCTATCTCGACAGCCCGGTTTTTGTTTGCAGCCCCTCAGATCAGCGCGGCGGCCTTCAGTTCCGCCTTGAGATAGGCATAATAGATCGGCGCCGCGATCACGCCGGGCAGGCCGAATATGGCCTCCAGCACGATCATCGCCAGCAGGATTTCCCAGGAGCGCGCCTGGATGCGGGAGCCAACGATCCTGGCGTTGAGGAAATACTCCAGCTTGTGGATGGTCACCAGGAAGACCAGCGCTGCCACCGCCAGCCCGAGCGACTGCGACATCGCCACCACCGTGATCATGGTATTGGAGATCAGGTTGCCGATCACCGGCAACAAGCCGGCGATGAAGGTGATGGCGACCAGCGTCTTGGTCAGCGGCAACGGCGCACCGGCCAAGGGCAGCACCACCGCCAGGAACAGCCAGGTCAGGAAGGCGTTGAGTGCGGCGATGCGCACCTGGGCGAACACCACCTTGCGAAACGACTCGGCAAGGCAACCGGTGCGCCGCAGCAGCGCCAGCGTCAGCGGCCCGCTGCCGGCGCGACGCAGCGACTCGGACAGCGACACGATGGCCCCGATCACCATACCCAGCAGCACCAGCACCACGCCGCGCCCGGCCGCCCCGCCGACCAGCCGCAGTTCCTCCAGGTGCTGGGTCAGCCAACGGCTCACCATGCCTCTCAACTCCTCGCCGCTGCTCGGCAGATGCTCGGCCAGCCAGGCGGGCAGATGCTGTCGCAGCAGCGCCGCGATCTCCCCGGACTTCTGCAGGATGGCGGGCACCGCCCCGGTTTCGCCGTGGAAGATCGACATCACCCCGGCCGAGAATCCGACCAGCAACAGGATGGTCAGGATCGACAGCAACACCACGGCCACCGCACGGGCACGCCGCCCAGCCACCCGGTTGAGGTGGGTCTGCGAGGCGGCCAGCGCCACCATCTCGTGCACCAGCAGCCCGGCGATCAAGGCCGCCAGCAAGTGGAATTGCAGCACCACGACCAACGCGGCGCCGGCCAGCAGATAGCTGGCCAGCTCGATGGGGGCGGTTCGGTTCAAGCTAGTGGGCATGCCGTCCTCTGCAGTCACTGCCCGCCGGGGATGGCAGGCGGAAATGACCGCAGTATGTGGGCGGAATGGTGGAAACACAATGGGGACTAGATCGGCTTACGGGACAGGTCAGCCGTCGCCGGACGCACGCCGCCATGGGCAGGCAGGCGGAGCCACGGTAAACACGCGAACCGGGCCCCCCTCACGGCCGACGGTACACCCCGATCAGCTGCGCCTCCCCCAGCACATGGCTGTGCATCGCCTGCTCCAGCCGCTGCTTGCTCGGATGACCGAGGTCCGGCAGCACGGTATCCAGCGCGTACAGCTTGAAGAAATAGCGGTGCTGGCCGATAGGCGGACACGGCCCGCCCCAACCGGTGCGCTGCCAGTCGTTCAGCCCCTCGCCGGTGTGCGGCGGCAGGTGCCGCGACGCTCCTTCGGCCAACTCGTGGCTATCCGCCGGCAGGTTGTACAGCACCCAATGCACCCAGGTCATCTTCGGTGCCGCCGGGTCCGGCGCATCCGGATCGTCCACGATCAGCGCGAACGAGCGGGTACCGGCCGGCTCACCCTGCCACGCCAGCGGCGGCGACACATCCGCCCCGTCGCAGGTATAGCGCGCCGGCACGCTCGCCCCCGGCGCGAACGCCGGCGAGTGCAACTGCAGTCCCATCGCTTCCACCTCCATCGCCATGCCGGCCAGAGCGGCCAGCCACTACAAGCGGCCGTGTCTCGCTCCTGATGATGCAAGATGCGGTCTTGCTTGTGTTGTAGCACGCCCGATTCCCACGAGGCTATGCAGGATAACGCTCTCTAACATTTCTTTGCCGCTGTTGGCCAGACATAGGTAAAAGTCATGATCAGCCAACTTCGGCAATCTCCACTAAATAGGATGAACATTACCATCCGTTTTCAACTGATCGACCGTCACCGATGTCACCCCTTGCAGGATTGCAATATCCTGAAAACCGTAACTTCCACCTGTGCCATCGCGATCGACACTGACAACGGTATTGCCCCCACTTTCCCTGACATGCAGGAAATTGTTCAAATCGCTGGTACCCGCACTGTAGCCTACCAGCAGGTCAGCAATGTCCAGCACATCGCCGCCAATTCCGACAGTGAAATCGGTGATGGTGTCCACAGCCGCTGCATCCTTGGCGAGGAGTACGAAGGTGTCGCTCCCCCCTCCACCAGTCATGTTGTCTGCTCCGGAGCCACCAACTAAGGTATCGTTTCCGGTCCCCCCTGAGAGTAGATCATTGCCATCCCCTCCTCTCAGGATATCGTTACTGCTAGAGCCTGTAAGCGTGTCATTAAAGGCCGAGCCGATTACTCCTTCCATATTCTTGTAGCTATCGGTGCCAAGGCCTGAAGCACTGAATGATGTTGATGAGCTACTTTGGGTAAGGGTAAAAGTAAGGCCACTGGTCGCATCCGAAAAATCGATCAGATCAATGCCGGCACCACCATCAATTGTGTCGCTTCCGCCGCCACCACGCAGGATGTCATTGCCGCTACTGCCGGTGATCGTGTCGTCGAAGCGGGTACCGATAACGCCTTCCATGTTTACATAACTATCGTTGTTGCCGAGGCCACCGGTGCCATTGGCCATAACGGTCAGCACGTTGCTCTGAACAAGAGTAAAGGGAGTAGCCACCGTCCCAATAGCTACCGTCCCATCTGAGAAATCCAACAGATCCTCCGTTCCAGCGCCCCCATCCATGACATCATTGTTGCCGAGGCCACCTCGCAACACATCGTTCCCCTCGCCACCTTGAAGGTTGTCGTTGCTGTCACCGCCAATCAAAAGATCCGCGCCGGCACTGCCGGTAAGAGTATCGGCACCGACCCCGCCGACCAGCACAGATTGCGATGCGCCATCCGTGAGCACATCTGCACCAGCCTTGCCGTCTAGGAATGCCCCCTGATAGCTCCCGACCCCAGTGAGATCAATAGTTTGTGCGCCGGGGCCATTAGTATCCAATACATTCAGCGTGATTAATCCCGTCGCCGTACCACCTACACCATCGCTAAGTGTATAGCTCAGTGTGACGGTACTCGGGCTGGCTACCGTTCCACCAACTGATCCAGTGGTAAACGTAAAGGTGCCGTCGGGATTGACCACAACTGAACTGCCAAGAGTCCCGCTCACAACGCTGATACTGCTAACGCTAAGTGACAAGCCGTCAACATCCCCATCGTTCGCCAACAGCATGCTGATTGGCAGCGTAACCGTCGTGCTGTTTGACACATACAGAACGTCGTTTTTTGCCGCCGGACTATCGTTCACCGCCGTCACGTCGAGCGTCAGCGTGTTGGCACTTTGATCGAGATCGACCCCGCCGTTGACGGTGCCGCCGTCGTCCTGCACCTGGAAGGTGAAGCTGGCGTAGCCGCTGCCGTTGGCGTCGGCTGCCGGCGTGAACACCAAGTGCCCGGCGGCGATGTCCGCCGCGCTGACGAATTGCCCGGCCGTCACCGCGACACCGTTATTGGTCAGGCTGCCCGCTCCCGGTAGCGTGCTGATCTTCACCGCCAGCAGGCTGTTGCCGTCCGCCGCATCGCTGAAGCCGAAGTCGCTCGCGCTGAAGGTGTGGCTGCCGTCTTCCAGCAGGGTGACGGTGTTGTCCGTGCCGGTCGGCGCGTCGTTGACCGCCGCCAGGGTGAAGCTCTGGCTGGCCGCCACGCTCAGGCTGCCGTCGGTCACGTCGTAGCTCAGGCTGACCGCCCCGTTGTAGTTGGCGTCCGGGGTGATCGTGTAGGTGCCGTCCAGGTTGTCCGTCACGCTGCCGTGATCGGCCGTCAGGTTGGCCACCGTCAGCGTGTCGCCGTCGACGTCGCTGAACCCCGCCAGCAGGCTGGCGGCGGAGACGATGTAGGCGGTGTCTTCGGTGCCGCCCGCCAGCACCGCCGTGGCGGTGCCGGTCGGCGCGTCGTTGACCGCCGCCAGGGTGAAGCTCTGGCTGGCCGGCACGCTCACGCTGCCGTCGGTCACGTCGTAGCTCAGGCTCACCGTCCCGTTGTAGTTGCCGTCCGGGGTGATCGTGTAGGTGCCGTCCAGGTTGTCCGTCACGCTGCCGTGATCGGCCGACAGATTCGCCACCGTCAGCGTGTCGCCGTCGACGTCGCTGAACCCCGCCAGCAGGCTGGCGGCGGAGACGATGTAGGCGACGTCTTCGGTTCCGTCCACCAGCGTCGCCGCCGAGCCGGTCAGGATCGGCGCGTCGTTGACCGCCGTCAGCGTGAAGCTCTGGCTGGCCGCCACGCTCAGGCTGCCGTCGGTCACGTCGTAGCTCAGGCTCACCGTCCCGTTGTAGTTGCCGTCCGGGGTGATCGTGTAGGTGCCATCCAGGTTGTCCGTCACGCTGCCGTGATCGGCCGTCAGGTTGGCCACCATCAGCGTGTCGCCGTCGACGTCGCTGAACCCCGCCAGCAGGCTGGAGGCGGAGACGATGTAGGCAGTGTCTTCGGTGCCGCCCGCCAGCACTGCCGTGGCGCTGCCGGTCGGCACGTCGTTGGTGCCGGTGATTGTAATCTCCGCCGTCTCGGAAACCCAGGCACCATGCTCATCGACCACCTTGTAGTTGAGGGTGATGAGCTCCACCTGGCCCTCAGCCAAATGCTGGAATGCCGCATTGCCTGGATCCACCGTCAGGGTGGAACCGGACAAAGACACACCGTCAGGCAGCGAGTTAAGCCCTTCCACATGCAATGCCGCCCCATGATCGATATCCAAAGCATCGGCCAGCAGGTTGATTGAGAAGCTGTTGCCATCCTCGACGCCCTGGCCGCTGACGTGCCCGGACACCGTGGGTGCATCGTTGGTGCCAGAGAGGGTAATGGTGACGTCCTGGGTCACCTGCTTGCCACTACTGTCGGTAATGACAATGGTAAAGGTTTCGGTGGCACTTTCTCCTGCTGCCATCGACTGGACTGTCCCGGCAACACCGTCGGTGCCGTCCGCGAGAGAATAACTCCAAGTGACTTTACCTGCCCCATCTCCCAGGGCAGAGTCGGTCAACGTCGCGGTGAGCGCGCCGCCGAGACTGTTGCCAGAATGAGATTGCACACTCACGCTGTGGGTCTGGCTCAAGTCGACATCAAAGAAACTGATGTTGCCGGAGGTCGACAGCATCGGATTACTGGCGTCCTCGATAACACTACCGCTCGAGTCGGCGTTGCTGATGACTGGTCGGTGAAAGTCGATGGCGGCGCCATCCACCCAGACATCCAGGTTCTCCATCATCGACACGGTCAGCTTGGTGCCATTGCCGAAATCGAAGGTGAAATCACTGGCGGTGCCATTAGACACTTCACCAGTCGTGGAATTAGTCTTGACGCTGGCAAGGTGCTGTACATAACGGGCGACTTCATTCTGCACCGTCGTGCTGAGCCACTCTGTACTGCTCAGATTAAGCCGCACCGTATCAATGCCCGACCCTCCCGTGTAGAGGTCAGTAGAGCCCCCATTTTCTGACAGCGTGTAGATCAGCGTGTCGCTCCCCGATCCACCATTGAGCCGGTCATCACCACTGCCACCGTCAAGGGTGTCACTCCCCGCACCACCATTCAGGATGTCGTCTCCATCACCTCCATAGACCTTATCATCGCCATTGCCACTATTCACAACGTCATCGCCGGCCCCAGCACAAATTGTATCGTCCTTGTTCGTTCCAACGATGGTTTCACTGCTGTCGGTCCCGCTAATGGCCATGATGATTTCTCCCCATGAATTGAACCTGCCGTCAGGCCATGGCGCTGCTCCAATGGCCCTGAAGTCGCTAACCATTTCGAATAATAGTTTTAAAAAGAATTTGGTCTATTGCCCTTCGGTACACCCTCTTTTTTCCGGCAAAAGAGATGGTGATGGACTAAACTTCTTCCCCCTCATCCGTCATATCCGATGTCCTGCTTCTCCCGCCAGAAGCCATCCGCCCCGGAATGCCGGGGAGCTGCACGCGGATGCCGGCAACGGTTTGCAGGCCTGCCAAAAGCCCAAACAAAAAGCTGGCCGAAGCCCCCTTTCGAGGGCTTCGACCAGCCTTTGTTACGATCAGCCGGCCTAGCCGCCGGCTTGTTTCAGCCCGCTAGCTAGCGGGTTTCCAGCGGCAGGTGGCTCGCCATCGCGTTGATTTCCTTGATGGCGCGGCGGAAGCGCGCGTGAGCGCGTGAGACGGTCGATTCGCTGATATCGAGCTGCTTCGCGGCGGCGTAGCCGGTCATGCCGTCGATCTCCATCAGCCAGACGGCTTCGCGCGATTGCTTCTTCAGGCCGATCAGGTCGGCGACGTGGTTGAACTGTTCGAGTTTCATGTGTCTGTCCTCCTGCGTTATCGCAAAGCCCCTTGGGTATGACCACCCACAGGCACATTGAGAAACCATTCTTACCCTGCCTACCTTCAGCATAGTTGCTTGCAAAAAAAATGCAGGTAAAAAATGCATGCCGGCGATGGCGCTTGAGGCCGTGGCAAGAGGCCGCTCCGCTCCCATCGGCCGGCACGGCCCCTTGCCCACCCGGCCGCTCGGCGGAACTCATGCGGGAATGACGGGGTCTATACCACTGTCACAGACTCTGCTGACCGGGCATGTCCCGTCCGGCAGCGTTACGCGAGGTTTCTGATGTACAAAACCCTGACTCGTTCGACCATCATCCTGCTGGTCGTGGCCACCCTGAGCGGCTGCGCCGGCATGACCCAGCGCCAGAAGAACACCGCTGTCGGTGCGGCGGTCGGCGGCGTGGCCGGTTCGGTGCTGACCGGCGGCGATACGCTCGGCACGCTGGGTGGCGCGGCCATCGGCGGCTTCATCGGCCACGAGGGCGGCAAGTAAGCATTTCAGCGGTGAACGCCCCGCCCAGGCATGCCCGGACGGGGCGGTTCACGCTGGATGGACGTAAAAAAAGGAGGGCCGAAGCCCTCCCGAATGCCTTGAAGTAATAAAAACCGCTTACTTCCAGTTCGCCGGCAGCTTGTAGCCGACGTACTTCTGCTTGGCCCAGGCCTTGAACTCGTTGGAGTTGTAGGCGGCCACCACATCCTTGGCCCAGGCCTTCTTCGCATCGGCCGCACGCACGACGCCCCAGTTCACGTAGGCGTAGCTCTTTTCCTGGTAGACGGCCTCGGTCAGCTTGATGCCGGAGCTGGTGGCGTAGTTGCCGTTGATCACGGCGAAGTCCACGTCGTTGCGCGAGCGCGGCAGCTGGGCGGCTTCCAGCGGCACGATCTTGATGTTCTTCACGTTCTGGGCGATGTCATGCTCGGACGCTGTCAGCGGGTCGATACCCGGCTTCAGCTTGATCCAGCCCAGGTCGTTCAGCATCACCAGCGCGCGGGCGAAGTTGCTCGGGTCGTTCGGGGCGGCCAGCGAGGAACCGGGCTTGACGTCCTTCAGCGACTTCAGCTTGCCCGGGTAGATGCCCAGCGGCGCGGTCGGTACCTGGAACACCGGTGCCAGCGTCAGCTTGTGCTCCTTGGCGAAGTTGTCGAGGTAGGGCTTGTGCTGGAACACGTTGACGTCCAGCGAGCCTTCCTGCAGCGCCAGGTTCGGGCGCACGTAGTCGGTGAACTCCACCAGCTTGACGCTGTAGCCCTGCTTTTCCAGGATCGGCTTGATCGACTGTTTGACCATGTCGCCGAAATCGCCGACGGTGGTGCCGATGACGATTTCCTTCTTGGACGGGTCGGCGGCCAGGGCGGAACCGGCCACGGCCAGGCCCAGCACGGAGGCGGCCAGCGCCTTGATGACGAATCTACGCATGATGAACTCCTTGTCGCGTTGTATTAGGTAAGGGATGGGGGATTAACGTTTGTCCAGCCGCGCCGCCAGCCGGTTGCCGGCGAACTGGATGATCTGCACGATGAGCACCAGGAGCAGCACCATGGCGATCATCACCTCGGTCTGGAAGCGGTAGTAGCCGTAGCGGATGGCCAGGTCGCCGATGCCGCCGCCGCCCACCACGCCGGCCACTGCCGAGTAGGACAGGAAGCTGATGGTCAGGATGGTGACGCTGGAGATCAGCCCGGAACGGGCCTCGACCAGCAGCACCTTGGCAATGATCTGCAGCGGGCTCGCGCCCATGGCCTCGGCCGCCTCCACCACGCCGCGCGGCACCTCGCGCAGGGTCTGCTCGACCAGGCGGGCGAAGTACGGGATCGCCGCGAACGACAGCGGTACCGCCGCCGCCACCGGGCCGATGGTGGAACCGACCAGCAAGCGCGTCAGCGGCACCAGCGACACCATCAGGATGATGAACGGGAACGAGCGCACCAGGTTGACCAGCCAGCCCAGCACCGCGTTGACGATGCGGTGGGCGAAAATCTGCCCCGGCTGGCTCAGGTAGAGCAGGAAGCCCAACGGGCCGCCGAACAAAAAGGCGGCAGCCAGGCCGATGGCCAGCATCAGCGCGGTTTCCTTGCACGCCTGCCAGATTTCCGGCCCCATCATGCTCAGGTTGGCGAGGGCGTCGGCAAAAGTGAGTGCTTCCATCACGCGGCCTCCAACAGGGAGCGAGCCAGTTCGGACTGCGCCTCGGTCCGGCCATCGACGATGTCCAGCACCTCCACCACCCGGCCGTCCTCGAGCACGGCGGCACGGTGGCAGATCGAACGCACCACGTTCATCTCGTGCGTCACCACCACCACGGTGACGCCGAAGCGGCGATTAATGTCCTGCAGGCAGTCGAGAATGCTCTGGGTGGTCTTGGGGTCGAGCGCCGAGGTGGCCTCGTCGGCCAGGATCACCTTGGGATTGGGCGCCAGCGCCCGGGCGATGCCGACGCGCTGCTTCTGGCCGCCGGACAGCTGCGCCGGATGGTGACCGGCGCGGTCGGTCAGGCCCACCACCTCCAGGCACTCGGCGACACGGCGCTCGATGTCGCCCTTGGACCAACCGGCGATTTCCAGCGGAAAAGCGACGTTGCCCGCCACGGTGCGGTTGGCGAGCAGGTTGAACTGCTGGAATACCATGCCGATGTTCTGGCGGGCGCGGCGCAGCTCGCGCGCGGACAAGCTGGTGAGGTCCTGGGTATCGACGATGACGCTGCCCGCGTCCGGGCGCTCCAGCAGGTTGATCAGGCGCATCAGGGTGGACTTGCCGGCTCCGGAGTAGCCGATCAGGCCGAAGATCTCGCCGGCGCCGACCGACAGCGAGGTCGGCGCCACCGCCTCGAACCAGCCGCCGTCGGGACGGCGGTAGCGTTTGCACACGTTCTGCAGATGAATCATGGAAGCTCCAAAGACAAAGCCCGCCGTGGACACGGCGGGCTTTGCACATGGAAATCTTCGGATTCGAAAATCGTTACAGCCTGATGGGCTGTCCACGCTTTAGCTATTTTACGCCCGCAAGCTGTGTTCAAATCGGCGATAATTTTCTGTATTGAACATGCTTTTTCCTTTGCGGTCAAGCACAATCGCACCGATCTTCACTAGCGGACATCCCCTCTTCCAGTCAAAGCCACGGCAGAAATTCGAGAAGCCAGGAATTCATCGCTTCAGGCCGGCAGCAGCGAGGCCGACAGCGGCAGATGATCCGACAACTCGCTCCACGGCGCGCCGTGATGCGCCACCGCGCTGACCGGGCGCAGGCCGCGCACGTAGATGCGGTCGAGCGTCAGGAACGGCAAGCGGGAGGGAAAACTGCGGGCATGCTGACCATAGAGGTTCTGGAACACTTCGTGCAGCCCGTTCTCGGCCAGCAGGCGGTCGGTCGCCTCGCCCTGCCAGTCGTTGAAGTCGCCGGCCAGGATCAGCGGATAGTGATGCGGGACGTTGTCGCGGATGTAGCGCGCCAGCGTGGCGTACTGCTTGCGTCGGTCACCTGCGCGCAGATTGAGGTGGGCGCACAGCGCGATGACCGGCGTGCTCCAGCCGGGCGGCTCCAGCACGCAATGCAGCACGCCACGGCTCTCGAAGCGGTTGACCGAGATATCGAGGTTGCACCAGGAGCGGATCGGGAAGCGGGTCAGCACCGCGTTGCCGTGATGGCCGTGGCCGTAGCTGGCGTTGAGGCCGTAGGCGGCCTTGCGCCCGAGCTGGCGCGCCAGGTACTGGTGCTGCGGGATGCGCGGCCATTCCTGATGGCTCAGGGTGCGCAGCAGGTTCTTGCCCTGCACTTCCTGCAGGAACATCACGTCGGAAGCCAGCGAGCCCAGCGCCTTGGCCATGTCCTCCACCTTGACATGCCGATTGAGTATCGACATCCCCTTGTGGATGTTGTAGGTGGCAACCTTCAGCGGTTCCATGTAGTTATCGGCGATTAACGAAATTTTTCGATGAAAATGACGGAACTTGGACACCCTTCCGATCATTGAGGATCAACGGCTTGCAACGCCAGGCGCGCACCACGTTGATATGTCATTTATAGCCTTTTCATGAGCCCTGATATCGCCTCTGCGCCAAAAACTTCCGCCGGTGCCGGGACGCGACCGTAGCACCGCCCCCTCGTTGAACGACAGCGCGGCCGCGGTTCCATTTGCTACCGTAGGCGCCGGCGACGGTGTGCTGCGGCATGAAAGACACAGCCCCGCTCTGGGCGGGGCTGTGTCCGTGATCTGCGCGCCAACGGCGCGGAGGGCTCGAACGGCTTACTTCTTGGCCGTCACCTTGGAGGAACGAGGGGCCTTCGCCTCCTTGGGCCCGGCCGCTTCCTTCACTTCGGCCACGGCGGCCGCTGCCGCCACGGCCACCGGTTCGGTCACGCTCACGGCCGGGGCCTCGGCCACGACAGCCTCGGCGGGCACCTCGACCTTGGCCTCGGGAGCCGTTTCGATCAGCAGCCGTTCGAGCAGCTTGCTACGGGCGGAAATGCGCCGGTCGAAACGCCAATCGTTCATCAGTTGGATCGCCGCCTCGAAGTAGCGCATATCGATCTCGTACAGGGCCTTCAGGTCGAACGATTGCCCCAGTTCCAGTGCGGCCGCCAAGTCCTTCAGCACCTGCACTTGTTCCGGGTTCTCGCCCGATTCGATGTACTTCCTGATTTTCTTGGCAGCGTTCATCGTCAATCCTTGCTCTTTAAGAGGGAAAATTACATGTCATTAGATTTTAACATGGCCTTAGCCGGGACAATTTTAAGGATTTCTTACAACTTTCCGGACAGGGCGGTCCTTGCGTCTCCCGCTGGAAATCCATTAAAGCAAACCGCAGAGACGGCCGCTACCGAGGGAGATACATGGGGGCAGTTCAGCCCAGCAAGGATGACGGAAGATCACGGCTGCAGCCGCAGCGGCAAGAGGCGCAGCGCTTCGGCGTTGGAGGGGGAAAAGACCTTGTCGGCGGCCTCCGCCCAGGGCAGCCACTGGTAGCGGCTATGCTCGTCCGGCGCCAGCGTGACCGGCAGCGGCGCGGGCAGCAGCAAGCCGAACACGTGCTCTTCGTTCTCGGTCACGCCGGGTGGGTAGCGATGACGCCAGTGCGGGTAGATCTCGTAACGGTTGGTGATGTGCCAGTCGCTCAGCTGATAGGCATCGGCGTCGAGCCCGGTTTCCTCGCGCACCTCGCGCCGCGCCGTGTCGATCAGCGCCTCCTGCCCTTCGCGGCTGCCGGTCACCGACTGCCAGAAGCCGGCCCGGTCGGCGCGTTCGATCAGCAGCGCCTGGCCGTCGGCGGTATGGATCACCACCAGCACCGATACCGGTTGCTTGTTGCCCATCAGCCCTTGCTCCCGGCATCGGGCTTGTCGAGCGCCGCCATCAGCCCGGCCAGCTCGACGGCGGACTTGACGCCCATCTTGTCGAACACCCGGGCGCGGTGGACTTCCACCGTCTTCATGCTGATGGCCAGCTCGTCGGCGATCTGCTTGTTGAGCTTGCCCACCAGGATCAGCTGCATCACCTCGCGCTCGCGCTCGGTCAGCAAGCCGAGCGACTGGTGGAGCCGGCTCAGCCGGGCAAAGCGGTCGCGCTCCTGCTGGTCGCGCTGCAGCGCCTGGTCGACCATGGCCAAGAGGCGGCCATCGTCGAACGGCTTCTCCATGAAATCGATGGCACCGAGCTTGAGCGCCGCCACCGCGTGCGGCACGTCGCCGTGCGCGGTCAGCATGATCACCGGCGGGCAGTAAGGGTGTTCGGCCAAGCGTTCGAGCAGCACGATGCCACTGATGCCCGACAAGCGCAAATCGACGATCAGGGCATTGAAGGCCGCCGGACCGGGGCCGGCCAGGAACGCCTCGGCGCTGTCGAAGCCGGTGGTGTGGAACCCCTGCCCGTCGAACAGCCAGATCAGCGAGGTCCGTACCGCCTCGTCGTCGTCTATCACGGCAAGCTGTTTTTCCGACATGCTCTCCCTCTCGTGGTCAGGCAGCGTCCCCACCGGCTGGGGCCAGGATGCGCACCTCGCGCTGCGGGAACGGAATGTTGATGCCATGTTGCTTGAAAGCGCGCCAGATGGCCAGATTGATCTCTGACTTGAGGTTGAGGAAGCCATTTTCCGGATCGGCCACCCAGAAGCCCAGCTCCAGGTTGATGCCGCTGTCGGCGAAGGCCGTCACGAACGAGGCCGGTGCCGGATCGCTCAGCACACGCGGGTGGATTGCCGCCTCACGCACCAGCTGCAAGGCCAGCTCCAGGTTGCTGTCGTAGCCCACCTGCACCGTCACGCTGGTCCAGATGCTCTTGTCCGAGTAGGACTGGTTGACCACGGTATTGGCGATCAGCGTGTCGTTCGGCACCAGCGCTTCCGAGCCGTCGGCGGTTTTCAGCACCACGTAGCGCGAGGTGATCTTGGTGACGTAGCCGGTGCGGTTGTCGATCATCAGCCGGTCGCCGATGCGGATCGAACGGTCGAGCAGGATGATGAAGCCGGACACGTAGTTGCTGGCGATCTTCTGCAGGCCGAAGCCGAGGCCGACGCCGAGCGCGCCGCCGAACACCGACAGCACGGTCAGGTCGATGCCGATGATCGGCAGCGCCACCATCACCCCGGCCACCAGCAGCACGGTCCGCGTCAGCTTGGTGAACACGATGCGCAGGCTCAGGTCGATGTCGGCCAGCTTCATCACGCGCGATTCAATGATCCGGCTCACCCACAGCGAGCCCACCAGGATGATGGCCACCCACAGCAAGCCGGTCAGGATCATGTACAGGTTGACCTCGACCTTGCCGACGTGGAAACGGATCGACTCCAGCCACTCCACCGCCAGGGTATCGACGCCGATCGCCCAGCTGACGAAGCCGAGCCAGAACAGCGTGGCGAGGAAGTGCTCGGTGGTGCGCTCGAAGCGCCCCTTCGGCAAGGCCTGGCGCACCATGGCGGTGGCGACGCGGATCAGGCCGAGCCAGAACAGCATGGCGCTGGCGATGGGTAGCAGCTGCGGCGCCTCACCCAGGATCAGGCGCCACAGCACGCCGCTCACGATCACCAGCAACTGCGCTGCCAGCGGCAGCACCAGGCGGAAGCCCGCGTAAGGCAGGAAGCGTTCGTAACGCTCCGGATGCTCGGCGAACAGCCGGCGGAACACCCGCTTCGCCACATACAGGCCGATCATGAACGCGGCCAGCGCCAAGGCCAGCTCCAGCCAACCGGAAGGCGTCTCCAGCGCCAGCATGAGTTTATCCAGGGTGAGCAGTTTGTCGCCGTCGACCAGCATGCAGAGAACTCCCTCCTTAATGGGTTGCGGTAAGAATCGGTTGCGGCGTGTCGGCAGACAGCACGCCGTCGGTCAGGCGCAAGACACGCCCGGTACGGTTCGCCAGACGGTCGTCGTGAGTGACGATCACCAGGCTGGTGCCGAGGCTCGCGTTCAGTTCCAGCATCAGCTCGAACACCGCGTCGGCGTTGCCTCGGTCGAGGTTGCCGGTCGGCTCGTCGGCCAGCACGCAGGCCGGCTTCGTCACCAGCGCGCGGGCGATGGCGGCGCGCTGGCGCTCGCCGCCGGACAGCTCACCCGGCTTGTGCGCGAGACGGCGCGCCAGGCCGACGCGGCCCAACATCTCGGCCGCCTGCTGCTCCGCCTCGGCACGCCTCATGCGCCGGATCAGCAGCGGCATCATGACGTTCTCCAGCGCGGTGAACTCCGGCAGCAGGTGATGGAACTGGTAGACGAAACCGAGCGAGCGGTTGCGCAGCTCACCGCGCTGGCGCTCGTTCAGCTTCGAGAGCGACTGGCCCATCACCTCGATCTCGCCCGAAGTCGGGGTATCGAGCCCGCCCAGGAGGTGCAGCAGCGTGCTCTTGCCGGAGCCGGAGGCGCCGACGATGGCCAGCCGCTCGCCCTTCTCGACCTCGAGCGACACGCCGGACAGCACCTCGACATTCAGCCCGCCCTCGTCGTACACCTTGGACAGGTCATGGCAACGCAATACCTTACTCATAGCGCAGCGCCTCCGCCGGTTGGGTGCGCGCGGCGCGCCAGCTCGGGTAGAGCGTGGCCAAGAGGGCCAGCAGCAGCGAGATCACGGTGATGGTGGAGACGTCGCCCCACTGCACGTCGGACGGCAGGTAATCGATCATGTAGACCTCGCTCGACAAAATCTTGGTACCGATCAGGCGCTCGATCAGCGGCACGATCACGTCCAGGTTCAGCGCCACCAGCACGCCGCCGGCCACGCCGCAGAAGGTGCCCAGCACGCCGGACACCGCCCCCTGGATCACGAAGATCTTCATGATGCTGGCCGGCGCCGCCCCCAGCGTGCGCAGGATGGCGATGTCGGCCTGCTTGTCGGTCACCACCATCACCAGCGACGACACCAGGTTGAACGCGGCCACGGCGACGATCAGCGTCAGGATGATGGTCATCATGCGCTTCTCGATCTGCACCGCGCGGAAGTAGTTGGCGTTCATGTCGGTCCAGTCGGAAGTGAACGCGTTGGCCGACAGCTTGTTGCGCAGTTCGGCCTTGACCAGCGGTGCGGCGAACAGGTCGTCCAGCTTCAGCCGCACCCCGCTCACCTTGTCGCCCATGCGGAACAGCACCTGGGCGTCCCTGAGGTGGATCATCGCCAGCGACGAGTCGTACTCGAACATGTCGACCTTGAACAGGCCGACCACGGTGAACTGCTTGAGACGCGGCAGCATGCCAGCCGGGGTGACGTTGCCCTCCGGAGTGATCACGGTAACCTTGTCGCCGGTGACGACGTTGAGCTGGCGCGCGAGCTCGACGCCCAGCAGGATGCCGAACTCGCCCGGCTTGAGCGAGGCGAGCGTGCCGCTCACCATGTGTTTGCCGACGTCGACCACGCGGTCCTCGCTGACCGGGTCGATGCCGCGGACGAGGGTGCCGCGCACGTTGCCGCCGGCCGACATCAGGCCCTGGGCGTTGACGAAGGGCGCGGTGGCGATGACGTGCGGCTCCTTGGCGGCAAGCCTGGCCACCGCCGGCCAGTCGGACAGCTTGCCCTCGTAGGTGCTGATCTCGACGTGCGAGGCGACGCCGAGAATGCGGCTGCGGATTTCCTTCTGGAAACCGTTCATCACCGACAGCACGATGATCAGCGCGGCCACGCCGAGCGCGATGCCGACCACCGACACCAGCGAGATGAAGGAAATGAAACCGTTGCGGCGCTTGGCGCGCAGGTAGCGGAAGCCGATCAGGGCTTCAAAAGGAAGGGCCATGCCATGTTTTCCTGGAGCGAGGAGGGGGTGAGCAAAATCGTTGCGGACAACTCGACGCCGGTTCGAGCCGCGCAACCGTACGACAAGCACGGCAGCATCGCAGAGCCGGGATAGCGCCGCACAGCGGAGGTACTCACTCGCTGCTCAGCCCTGGTAGGGGTTGTCGAGGTTCTGCATCAGCGCCACCAGGAACGCGCGCACCTGGCGCTCGTCGCACCCCATCAGGATGGCGTCTTCGAAGGCATCCTGCGCCATTTGCGCCAGTTCTTCGAGGTTCTCGTTCATCACCTTGATCTTTTCGACGCAGGCCACGACGTTGCCCTCCGGATCGAGCCACACCGGTTGTTGCAGTTTCATAGGACGTTCCGTTTGTTTTTCAAAAACACGATGCCCGCCAGGGCGGGCATCGACAGTCGAGCGGGAGTCAGTCACCGCATCAGGAGTGCCGGGACGACGCCTCTTTTTTCTTGCGCGCCTCCTTGCCGGACCGGCCTGCATCGGACGACTTGCTGCGGGAGGGTTTCGTCTCCTCGGCCTTCTTGCTGCGGGAAGACTTGCCTGCCTTGGACGACACCGCCTTGTCGCCATTGCTCCGCCGCCCTTTGGCTTCCGCCACCTCTTCCTGCTTGCAGCGTCGCCCCTTGCGGCAGGCAACCTTGGCTTTCGGCTCCTCGGCAGCGGTAATCTCCTGCTTGCAGCGCCGACCCTTGCGGCACACGACCTTGGCAGCGGGCTCCTTGCCCTCCACCGCCTTGACGCTGTTTTTCGCCAGCAGCTTTGGCGTCGGTTCGCTGTCGTCGCGCACGACACCCGCCGCCGAGCCGCGGCTCACGCGCCGGGCGCCGTTGTAGCGCGCCGTCCAGTAACTCTGGTTCATGTTGGACACCTCGACCGACTTGCCGGTGCGAGGGGAATGGATGAACTTGCCGCCCCCCATGTAGATGCCGACATGGGAATACTGGAAGCCGCGGGTGTTGAAAAAGACCAGATCGCCCGGCGCCAGTTCACTTTTTTCTACCGGGCGCCCCGCATTGGCCATTTCCGCCGCGGTACGCGGCAGATTCACCCGCAATGACTTTTTGAATACATACTGAATGAAACCGCTGCAATCCAGCCCTGCCGACGGCGTGCTGCCGCCAAAGCGATAGGCCACACCAAGCAGGCTCATGGCCTGCAGCAACAAGTCGCCGACGGCCTCTTCGCCCGGCGCGGCGAATTTGCCGATCGGGTCTTCCTGAGTTTCGGCGGCGGGGTGATTTTCCGGGGGGGCTTTGTCTGGCGCGGCATAAGCCAATACCATAAAGGTAGCCAGCACCCAAGCCAACAGGTGCAGATGCAATTTCATAGGCCGCACTCTATCGGACGAGGCGTGGAGTGTAAAGCCAACCCAAAATGCGGGATGCCCGATGCTGAAAGAAACCCTGATCGCCATGCGCGACCTGCCGCGCCTGAAGGAAATCACCGGAATCCTGTTCCGTCACGGCCTCGGCCAGTTCGCCCAACGCCTCAAGCTGCCGCGTGCCCTGGCCAAGGCCGGCGCCTGGCTGAATCTGCCGCTGCCGGAGGGGGACGAGGGGCTACCGCCGCCGGTCCGAGTGCGCCTGGCTTTCGAAGAACTCGGCCCGACCTTCATCAAGCTGGGGCAGATCTTGTCCACCCGCGTCGACGTCTTTCCGCCGGAATGGATCGCCGAGTTCGAGAAGCTGCAAAGCCACGTGCCGCCGCTGCACCCGGAACAGGTGCCGCAACTGGTCAAGCACGCACTGGGCAGTTCCATCGAGGAACTGTTCGACGAATTCGAGATGCAGCCGATCGGTTCGGCCTCGATCGCCCAAGTGCACCGTGCCACGCTCAAGGACGGTACCGTGGTGGCGGTCAAGCTGCGCCGCCCCGGCATCGTGCCCAAGGTGCAGGCCGACCTGCGCATCCTCGAGCACATCGCCGGGCTGATCGAGCTGGAGTTTCCCGACGCCCGGCGCTACCAGCCGACCGGAATCGTCAACGAGTTCGCCCGTTCGCTGAACCGCGAGATGAACCTGGCGGTGGAGGCGCGCAATATGGAACGCTTCGGGCGCGATTTCGCCGACGACCCGTTCGTGCATGTGCCCGGCGTGTATTGGGACTACACCAACCCGGCCGTCAACGTGCAGGACTTCATCGACGGCCATGCCGCCACCCGGGTCGACATGCTCAGGGAGGCCGGCCTCGACCCGACCACGCTGGCCGACCGCGGTGCCGACGCGGTGCTGCGCATGATCCTGATCAACGGCTTCTTCCACGCCGACCCGCACCCCGGCAACGTGATCTTCCAGCCCGACAACTGCATCGCCTTCATCGATTTCGGCATGGTCGGCCGCATCAGCCATACGCGCCGCGACGAGATCGTCGACCTGTTGGCGGCGCTCTCGGAACGCGACGAGCGAGCGATGATCGACGTGCTGATCGAGTGGACCGGCACCACCCCGGTGGACGAAGACAAGTTCGCCGACGACATCAGCGAGTTCATGTTCCAGTACGAGCACATTCCGCTGAAGGATCTCAACATCAGCCAGCTGATCATCGACATCATGTCGCTGATCCGCGACCACGGCATCGTGCTGCCGCCGGACATGGCCATGCTGTTCAAGGCGCTGATCACGCTGGAAGGGCTGGGGCGCCAGCTCAACCCGGATTTCCAGCTGGTGGAACACCTGACGCCGTTCGTGCGCGAGCTGATCCTCAACCGTTACACACCCCAGACCCTGCTCAAGCGCGGCAAGCAGACGCTGGTCGAAGCCGCGAGCATCATCGGCGACCTGCCGCGCGACCTGATCCGGCTCGGCAAAGACATCCGCCACGGCAAGTTCCGCATCAACTTCGACCTGCAGCGGCTGGATAGCTTCGGCCGCCAGATCGACCGCACCGCCAACCGGCTGACGATGGGCATCGTCACCGGCTGCCTGATCATCGGCTCGTCCATCGTGATGACCGTCGACGCCGGACCCAAGCTGTTCGGCCTGCCCTTCTTCGGCTTCATGGGTTTCATGGTGGCCTTCTTCAACAGCCTGTGGCTGATCTGGTCGATCTGGCGTGCCGGCAAGGAGTGGTGAGGCGGTCGCCCGCGCCGGGGCCATGCCCGGTCGGTCAGGCCTCTTGATACCACCGTTGTAGCCATGAGACAGATGCAGCCTGGAGGGACTCTGCCGTGTTGACCATGCCAATGATAATCATTATCATTTTCAACATCACAACAAGATCACGAGGAAACCCCATGAACGCCATGCTGGTCGGAGCCGATACCCTGGGCAACATCCCCACCGTGCTGGAGAGCTTCGGCATCTCCATCCATCGCCACCTGAGCGGCCGCAACAGCTCGCATCAGCGCAAGCTCGACCGCCTGCCCGCCGGCACCGACATGCTGATCCTGTTCACCGACTTCCTCGGCCACAACGTGATGCGCCACTTCCGCGAGCTGGCCTCGGAACAAAACGTGCGCTTCATCGCCTGCCGCCGCTCGGTGTGCGCGCTGAAGCAGTCGCTCACCGGCGTCGGCCTTTGCGAGCAAAGCGCCTGCGCCAGCTGTCCCAATGCCGCCAAGCGCGGCAAGGGCAAGCACTGAAGCCGAGGGGCGCGACAAAAACCATCGAGGCCGGAGAATTCCGGCCTCGCTCATTATGCCCAATCGGCAGGCAACCGGCTTAGAGCCGCTAACAAAACCCAGTGCAACGGTCTTAGCTAGGCGCGCAGCCGAAGACAGTACAAGTCGTACGGCAAGTGCTTGCTGAGCGAATCTCTGCGAGAGATTCGCACGCGAACGCAACAACGCCAAGAGGGTTTTGTTAGCGGCTCTTATTCCCCGCGCCCGGCCTTGCGCGCCGCTTGCTGCATCAACTGCAACTGGCGCGAGAACTCGGTGCAGTTGCCGCAAAGGAACAGGTGGATGCGCAGCCGCAGGTACTCGGTCTTGCTCAGCGGCCGGTCGAGCGCGTCGGAAATCAGCCGGCTGGCCTGTTTGCAGTTGATCCTCATGTGGCACCTCCTCCCAGCCAGCGGATTTCCAAGCACTCGCGCAGGCTCATGCGCGCCCGGTACAACAGCACCGAACAGTTGGTCGCGGTAATGCCGAGGTTATTACAGATGTCGGCGATCTCCATGCCGATCACCTCGCGCATGACGAAGGCCATCGCGGTGCGGCGCGGCATCACCTGCGAGCAGCGCTCGAACACCTCCCAGAACTGCTTGGCGACCAGTTCCTGCTCCGGTCCGCTCCATTCGCGGATGGCCTGCCGCCAGTGGCCGCTGGCGTCGAACAGCGCGTCGATGTCGCTATCGTCCAGCGTGTCCTCGAACGACTCGACGGCGACCTCGCGCGACTGGCGGCGCAGCGCGTCGATCAGCTTGAAGCGCAGGATCGAGGTGAGCCAGGTGCGCGGCGTCGACTTGCCGGCGAACGATTCGCGCGACTCCAGCGCCGCCAGCAGCGTCTCCTGGACCACCTCGTCGGCGGCCTGGCGGTCGCGCAGCTGCGCCAACGCGTAGCGCAGCAGGTAGGGCCGTTCCGCCTCGATCAGCTCGGGGGTGATCATCGGGCTCCCACCCTTTCTTGTTGGCTTGTCATGCCTTGCAGTAGTCGATGGCGTCGGCCAGGCGGTCGACCGCGACGATCTCCAGCCCCTCGATCGGCTGGCGCGGACGGTTGGCGGTGGGCACGATGGCGCGGGTGAAGCCGAGCTTGGCGGCTTCCTTGAGCCGCTCCTGGCCGCGCGACACCGGGCGCACCTCGCCGGCCAGGCCGACCTCGCCGAACACCACCAGCTTTTCCGGCAGCGGGCGGTTACGCAACGACGACACGATGGCGAGGATCACCGCCAGGTCGGCCGCCGGCTCGGCGATCTTGACCCCACCCACGGCGTTGAGGAACACGTCCTGGTCGAAGCAGGCCACGGTGGCGTGGCGATGGGCCACCGCCAGCAGCATGGCGAGCCGGTTCTGTTCCAGCCCGACGGTGAGCCGCTTGGGCTGGAAGCCGTGGGCGTCGTCCACCAGCGCCTGCACCTCGACCAGCAGCGGGCGGGTGCCCTCCTGCGTCACCAGCACGCAGGAGCCGGCCACGTCGTCGCGGTACGAGGACAAAAAGATCGCCGACGGGTTGGACACGCCCTTCAGGCCCTTGTCGGTCATGGCGAACACGCCCAGCTCGTTGACCGCGCCGAAGCGGTTCTTGATGGCGCGGATCATGCGGTGGCTGGAGTGCGACTCGCCCTCGAAATACAGCACGGTGTCGACCATGTGCTCCAGCACGCGCGGGCCGGCCAGCGAGCCTTCCTTGGTGACGTGGCCGACCAGCAGGATGGTGGTGCCGGTCTGCTTGGCCATGCGCGTCAGCTGGGCGGCGCACTCGCGCACCTGCGACACCGAGCCCGGTGCCGAGGTGACCTGCTCGGTGTACAGCGTCTGGATCGAGTCGATCACCGCGACCTCGGGCGCCTCCTGCTTCAGCGTGGCGAGGATGGCCTCGAGACGGATCTCGGCCAGGAAACGCACGCGCGCCGGGTCGACCGCCAGCCGCGAGGCGCGCAGCGCGATCTGCTGCGGCGATTCCTCGCCGGAGACGTACAGCACCTTGCGCCGGACGCCGACTTCGGACAGCGCCTGCAACAGCAGCGTGGACTTGCCGATGCCGGGGTCGCCGCCGATCAGGATCACCGCGCCGCGCACCAGGCCGCCGCCCAGCACGCGGTCGAGTTCGCCGATGCCGGACGGTTCGCGCGGCACTTCCACCGCCTCGACCTCGGACAGCATCTGCACCTGGCTGGTGGTGTCGGCCCAGGCCTGGAAGCGCGGATTGGCCGAGGCCGGCGCCTGGACGGTTTCGACCAGGGTGTTCCAGCTCTGGCAGTGCGGACACTGCCCCTGCCACTTGGGCGACTGCCCGCCGCATTCGGTACAACTGTAAACGGTCTTGATTTTGGCCATGCACGTGACGCCGGCGCTCAGCCGGCGGGAGAGGAGGCGGCGCTGCCGCTCTTCTTGTTGAGTTGCTGGATGACGTCGAGCAGTTGCTTTTCCTCCTCGGACGGGCCTTTCCCTGCCGCCGGCGCGGGCGGCAGGCCGCCGCGCTTGATGGCCGCCAGCACCGCCGCCACCTGCGGATCGTTGCGCATCGCCCGGTCCGCCTCGGCCGGGGTGAGCTGGGCGTGGGGCTTGCTCTCCGGCTGGGCGGCAGCGGCGCTGGCCTCGGGCTTGTGGGCGCCGTTGGCGGCCACTGGCGGAGCCACCGGGTCGGGCGGCGGCGCGATGGTTTCCAGCTTCTGCTTGACCATGTACTCGTGCATTTCCCGCCAGCCCGCGTAAATCTGCGCCTTGTCGGCGTCGGGATTGCGCAGGTAGCACTCCTCCAGCGAGCGGCCGCTCTGGCGGCAGGCCGCGCCGACCGCCTTGTTGGCGTCCTTGGACAGACCGGACACGTTGCTGAGCCAGTTGCAGCCGGCCAGCGTCAGCAGCAGGGGGACGACGAGCAGGGAACGCATGGGACTCCTTCCTTAGGAGGCGAGTTGCGGGCGCAGGTCCAGTTCGATGACCTGCCCGCTTTGCCCCTGGCTGGCCTCGCTGATCCAGTACAGGAAGTGCGGCAGCAGGGCGGCGATCTCGGCGCGCTCGGTCTTGGCCTCGCCCGGGTGGGTGCGGTTGCGCTGTGGCGCGTTGACCGGGCCGGGAATCAGCAGGTTGACGCGCAGGTTGGGGTAGACGTCCCACTCGCTGGCGGCCACCGCGGTCAGGTAATGCAGACCGGCCTTGGAAGCGCCGAAACCGCCCCAGTAGGCCCCCGGCTTGACGCCGTGGCTTTCGCCGACGAACAGCACCGCGGCATCCGGGGCGGCGGTCAACAGCGGCAGGCAGGCACGGGTCAGCGCAAACGGGGCCACGGTATTGATGCGGTACTGGTTCATCCACTCGTCCACCGACTGGTTGGAGAGCGGCGACAGCGCGTAGAAATGCGAGGCACAGTGGACGATGCCGTCGAGTCGGCCGGTAGTCTGCTTGATCTGAAAGGCCAGGTTGTTGAACTGATCGTCGGTGGCGGTCAACAGGTCGAGCGGAATGGCCACCGGCTCGGGCGCTCCCAAGGCCACAATCTCGTCGTACACGGCTTCCAGGCGCTTCACGCTGCGCGCCAGCAGCACCACGGTGGCGCCGTAGCGGGCGTAATGCAGCGCCACCTCGCGGCCTATCCCCTGAGTGGCGCCGGTCACCAGGATCACCCGGCCGGCCAGACTTGCGTTGTTCGGTTCAGTTGTCATCATCAGTTTTTCTGTTTCATCCAATCCTGCTTGAACACGTGCGCGGCGTTGACCCCGCTCTGCACGGCGGCTTCCAGCGTGGCCGGATAGGGCGAATCCACCCAGTCGCCGGCCAGATAGCCGCATTGTACGCCGATGCGCGTCCCGGGGCGCGCCAGTCCGGCCACGGCGGCAAAGGTAGCGCGCCTCTCCACCAGCACGCGCGACCACAGCGGCTCGGGCAATGTCGGCTGCAGCCGCCGCAGGTCGTCCAGCACCCGCGCCACCAACTGAGCCGGCGGCAACGCCAGGATGGCCTCGTCCGGCGCGCTGATCACCGCCGCCACCAGGCCGCGCTCGCCGCTCAGCGCCTCGCGGTCGAACAGCCAGTCGGCGGTGCCGCCGGCGAAGCCGGTCATCACGCGCGGCAGGCGCAGCGATTGGCCGAAGCGCAGGTATACCGTGCATATCGGCCGGTAGCGCAAAAGCTGAAGCCGCTGCCTCAGCGCCGCGTCGTCCAGCAGCGCGCCGGCATGGTGCGGCGCCACCGCCACGATGGCGGCGTCGAAGCGCTCGCCATCCACCCACGCCGCGCCGTCGGCAAACGCCACGTCCCGCACCCGGCAGCCCGCCCGCAGTTGTGCGCCCTGCCCGGCCAGCCAGTGCCAGGCCGGCTGCGGGAACAGCGCCGACAGGTCGTGCCGCGGCAGCAGCAGGTCGCTGTCGGCACGGGCCGCGCCGAGGCTGTCCTTCAGCACGTTGGCCAGGATCTGCATCGAGGCGTCGGCCAACGGCGTGTTCAGGGCCGATAGCACCAGCGGACGCCAGAAGCCGCCCACCAGCGCCGTACTTTGATCGTGTACCGCCAGCCAGTCGGCCACCGTGCAGTCTTCGGCCAGTCGCCAGCCCTGCCGTTTGAGGGTTTCCAACGCCCGGCTCAGGCGCCACTTGTCGCGCCAGCCGATGCCGCGCGCCGCGAGCAGCCCCCACGCCACGTGCAGCGGCGCCGGCAGCGGCGGGCAGTGCAGGCGCAGGCCGCCGTGCCGGTGCCAGTTCATCGGCTGGCGTAGCAGCACCGCGTCGGGATCGACGCCGACCCGCGCCATCAGCCGCAGGCACTCGCGGTAGGCGCCGATCAGGATGTGCTGGCCGTTGTCGAGCGCCAGTTCGGCCTCGCGCACCCGCCGCGCCCGGCCACCGGGTTCGCGCCCGGCCTCGAACAGCGTCAGCTCGGCAAAGCCGGCGAGTTCGACGGCGGCGGCGAGCCCGGCCCAGCCGGCGCCGATGACGGCAACACGCGGGCGGCTCACGGCTGGTAGCCGAACACCCAGGTTTTCCACGCCAGCCACAGCTTGCGGATCGGGGTCAGCGACAGGCGCTGGTTCAGCACCTTCTGCGGGCCGTCGAGCTTGATTTCGGCCAGGGTGGCGCGGTAGATCGCCGCCATCAGCAGGCCGGGGCGCTGCGCCTTGACGTCGCTCTTGGGCAACTGTTCCCAGGCCTGGCGGTAATACTGCTCGGCGCGCTCGATCTGGAAATCCATCAACTGGCGGAACGCCTCGGTTTCCCGGTAGTTCTGGATGTCCGACGCCGGCACGTTGAAGCGACGCAGTTCTTCCACCGGCAGGTAGATACGGCCGCGCCGGGCGTCCTCGCCGACGTCGCGGATGATGTTGGTGAGCTGGAACGCCACGCCCAGCTCGTGTGCGTACTGCAGCGTGTGGCTGTCGGTGTAGCCGAAAATCCGGGCCGACAACTGCCCCACCACGCCGGCGGCGCGATGGCAGTACAGCAGGAGGTCGGCGAAGCGGTCGTAGCGGGCGTAGTCGAGATCCATCTCCATGCCGTCGATGATCTCTGCCAGCAGCTTCTGCGGCAGCTCGTAGGCCGCCACGTGCGGCAGCAGGGCCTGCGTCACCGGGTGCTGGGGCTCGCCGGCGTAGAGCCGGGTCAGTTCGGCGCGCCACCAGGCCAGCTTGCTGCGCGCCACGCCCTCGTCGTGGCATTCGTCGACCACGTCGTCCACTTCGCGGCAGAAGGCGTACAGCGCGGTGATCGCGCGCCGCCGCGCCTCCGGCAGGAAGCGGAAGCTGTAGTAGAAGCTGGAGCCGCTGGCCGCGGCCTTGTCTTGGCAGTATTGGTCGGGCGTCACGCGCCTCTCCTGAAAAAGGTTGCTCAGTCGTGTTCAGGGCAAGAGTCTATCCCAGTTGGCGAACGAGCCGGGGCAGATAGACTCTAGTTGGCCCGGATGGCGCGCCACAGCATATAGGCCCAGTCGCGCCGGGTCAGCACCGGACGCTGCCGGAACACGTCGCCGCCCGAGGCGTGCAGCTTCTGCAAGATGCGCTCGCCGCCCATGACGATCAGGCGCAGCTCCAGCCCG
The DNA here is from genome assembly GCF_000527175.1 of Pseudogulbenkiania sp. MAI-1. Taxonomy (NCBI): domain Bacteria; kingdom Pseudomonadati; phylum Pseudomonadota; class Betaproteobacteria; order Neisseriales; family Chromobacteriaceae; genus Pseudogulbenkiania; species Pseudogulbenkiania sp. MAI-1. The sequence goes on from NZ_AZUR01000001.1 coordinate 3,163,803, forward strand.
ATACGCCCCTTGAGCTTCTTGCCCAGCGGCGCACCAGCCTGCAGCATCTTGCGCGCGCGCTCGATCTGCTTGAGCATCAGCGGCGTCCACCGCCCTCCCGTGTCCCCGGCGGCGATCTGCGCCTCGCTCACCCGGAAACGCCGCAGATCCTCCTGCGGCAGGTAGACGCGGTCCTTGCGCCAGTCGATCGCCACGTCCTGCAGGAAATTGATCAGCTGCAGCGCGGTGCAGATGCCGTCGGACATCGCCAGGCTGCGGGGATCAGTTTCCCCGTACAACGCCAGCATCAGCCGCCCCACCGGGTTGGCCGAGCGCCGGCAATAGTCCACCACTTCGGCAAAGCTTTCGTAGCGCCCCTTGACCACGTCCTGGCTGAAGGCCGACAGCAGGTCGTAGAACGGCGGCAACGGCAGGCCATGCACGCGGATGGCCTCGGCCAAGGCGCGCATCAGCGGCATCGAAGGCTCTCCGCCGTCGCGGATCACGTCCAGTTCGGCGCGCAGCGCCGCCAGTTCGTCCAGCCGCTCTTGCGGCGCACGCTCCCCTTCGTCGGCCACGTCGTCGGCGTAGCGGGCGAAGCGGTAGATGGCGTGCACCGCGCGGCGCAAGCGCCGCGGCAGCAGAATCGACCCGACCGGAAAGTTTTCGTAGTGATCGACCGACATGGCACCCCTGCGACGAATGCGAAACGGCGAATTATAGCGCTACGGCTATTTTTTCGTCGGCCCTCTTTACAGCCTCGCACCGCCTTCTTATAATCCGCCGCACTTGAACGCATGTGTCGGGGCTATAGCTCAGCTGGGAGAGCGCTTGCATGGCATGCAAGAGGTCAGCGGTTCGATCCCGCTTAGCTCCACCACCCTCGCGTTCCGGCTAGGTCCCCATCGTCTAGAGGCCTAGGACATCGCCCTTTCACGGCGGTAACCGGGGTTCGAATCCCCGTGGGGACGCCACTTGAAGCCCGTCGTCGTAGCGCGATGTGCGGCATCCGAATAGCTGAAAGCGCCTGAAACGGTCAGAACGACTTCAGGCGCTTTTTGTTTCTCCAGCGGCGGATCAGTTCCCCCACAAGGGCGGCCTCCGCTTTTCCCCACGCCGAACCTTACCCGCTCTCGACAGACACCCCCGCCTCCGGCAGCCGCATCGGTCCGGCCCGCAGCAATTGGGCGCAGGCGTCGGCAGGTAATGCCGGGCTGAAGTAATGCCCCTGGATCTGATCGCAATCGTGCGATTTTAGCAGCGCCACCTGCTCTGCCGTCTCGGCCATTTCGGCGATCACCTTCAGCCCCAGCCGGTGCGCCATCACGGTAATGGCGTCGACGATCGCCAGATTGCGCACATCGCTGGTGATTTCCCGGACGAACGAACCGTCGAGCTTCAGCTTGTCCACGGGGAAACTCTTCAAATAGTACATATTGGAATACGCGATGCCGAAATCGTCGATCGACAAACCGATGCCCAGCTCTTTCAGGCGGTGCATCAACCGGATGTTCTTTTCCGGATCGCTCATCGACGCGCTCTCGGTCAGTTCCAGTTCCAGGCAGTGCGGGTCGAGCCCGGAGTCCGCCAGCGATTGCGCCACCATCTTCTCCAGTCCCAGCCCCTGCAACTGCACCACGGACAGGTTGACCGACATCGGGATGGGCGGCAGCCCGGCTTCCTGCCAGGCTTTGCCCTGCCAGCAGGCCTGACGGATGACCCACTCGCCGATCGGTTCGATCAGGCGGGTTTCCTCGGCCAGCGGGATGAAACGGGATGGCAGGATCAATCCCTGTTCGGGATGCTCCCAGCGCAACAGGGCCTCCACCCCGACCACCGCGCCCGTCTGCAGATCGATCTGCGGCTGGTAGTGCAGAACGAGCTGCTGGCGGTCGATGGCGTGACGCAGCTCGGCCTCCATCTTCACCTTTTCGCTGATCCGCTGGCTCAGCTCCTGGCGGTAGGGCTGGGCGTTGTTGCGTCCCCGCTCCTTGGCATGGAACATCGCCATGTCGGCGAAGCGCAGCAGTTCGGTCGCGCTCTTGCCGTCGGTCGGGTAAACGCTATACCCCATGCTGCAGGTAATGGTGAGAGAGCGGCCGGCCAGCAGCAGCGGTTCGGTAAGGCACGCCGCCACCCGCTCAACGATGTGCGACACGCTCGCCGCATCGCCGAGTTTCTGCAACAGGAGGATGAATTCGTCGCCGCCGATGCGCGCGATCATATCCGACTCACGCAGGCAGGCCGACATGCGCTGCGCCACGATTTTCAGCAGCTCGTCGCCGACATCGTGGCCGAAGCTGTCGTTGATCCACTTGAAACGGTCCAGGTCGATGAAGCACACCGCGCACTGTTCGCCATGACGCTTTGCATACGCGATGGCTTGCGACAGCCGCTCCAGCAGGACATTCCGGTTGGGCAGGCTGGTCAAGGCATCGTGGGTGGCCTGGTGGTGCAGCTGGGCTTCGAGCCGCTTGCGCTCGGAGATGTCCTGCAGCATGCCCTCGTAGTACTGCACCGCGCCGCTGGCATCGCGGATCGCATGGGCGCTGAGCGAGAGTTCGACTTCGGAGGCATCGGTGCGGCGGCCGCGGAATTCGAAATTGCGTATGGCATCCTGGCGACGGATCAGCCTCAGCAGCTCCTCCATCGACTCGGTCTGGACGAAGTGCCCGCTCAGCCTTTCGCGGCAATGCCGGATCAGTTCGTCCGGGGAGTCATAGCCGAGTATCCTGGCCATCGAAGGGTTCGCCATCAGCAGCTGCCCGTCGCCGCGGGTACGGAAAATCCCCTCGGTGGCGTTGTCGAAGATGTCACGGTACTTGGCTTCGGCCACCCTGAGCTCTTCTTCCGCCCGCGTATGCTCGGCAATCTCGGTGCTCAGACTGGCATAGAGCAAGGCATTCTGAAGCGAGATCGCCACCTGCGAGGACAGCATCCCCAACAGTTCGACGCGGTCGGGAGAAAACACGCCGGGCGCCTGGCCGTTCTCCAGGTACAGGACCCCGATCAAGTCCCCCTGATGCAGAATGGGCTGGCACAGGACCGACTTGAGCCGCCTCTCCAGGACATACGGATCACGGGTAAACATGCCTTCCGTGGCCGCATCGCGCAGCACCACGCTCTGCTGGGTCCGGACGACGTATTGGACGATCTGCGCCGCTACCTCGGTCGAGGCCTCGACCGCGCAGGCCGTATCGAGAAACAGCATTGCCTGGACCTCGGAGACGGAGATGGACGCCGCCACCAGCCAACAGCCATTCCGCCGCAAGATCAGACTGCCGCGCTGCGCGCCGGCGTTCTCTATCACCACCCGCAGGAGGCGGTCCAGCAGCTTCTCGAGGACGATCTCCCCGGAAATGGCCTGGGACGCCTTCAAGACGGCGGCCAGGTCGAGCTGACTGCCGGGATTATAGCCGGTCAGCTTGACATATTGGCTGTAGCGCAAGGCGCCGACGCTTTCCGTCCATGGCCCTTCTGTCGTGATGTGCGTCGCCTCGGGGGCATAGGACAGTTCGGCAATCAGCTGCGGGTAGGCCTGCTGCAACGCCGCCTCCTTGCGTTTCACCCCCCAGGCCCGGTAGCCGAGGCGAGCCCGGTTCAGGTAGCGCACGGCAAAGTCCGGCTTGCCGCGCCCCAGCCAGAACCTGGCGGCCAGTTCGTTGGCCAACGCCTCGTACTGCATGAAACCCTGGGAACCGGCAGCCTCGATGGCCTGATCGTAGAACTCCATGGCCTCGACCGGCCGCCCGGCAAGACGGGCCATCTCGGCGGCCACCAGCAGATGCTTGTGCAGGAAGTTGGCCGGCGCATGCTCGGCCCACACCAGCATCTGGCGCTGATTGGCTTCCAGCTGCGCCCACAGTGCCGGCGGGTCGTCCGCCTGACCGGACAAAGCCGCCAGGATCAGCGAATGGTAGAAATTGTGCTCGGCCTGCGTCAGCCCCCCTTTGACGTAGCCGAGCAGCTCCCCGGCCTGCTCGATGCACGGCAGGGCCGCCGCGGGCTCGCCCAACAGGTAAAGCGTGAAGGCCTTGACCGTCTGATAGAAGCAGATCGCGGCCATGCTGCCATTCTCACGGCACTGCGCAAGGTAAGCCGCCTCATCCAGCTCGTCGCTGTCGAACGACACCACGTCGGACGGCTCCCCGGCCAGCACGGCGACGATCTGACGGGCGCCCAGCAGGTTGTCGGTCGACAGATGATGTTTGACCTTGCGCGTGAACGCCAGGTACCCGTCCAGTTCGGGAGCGAGCTGAACGAGGTTCTCCCCATGATGGAACTGCCGGAGCGTCCGTCCGTAGAACAGGAGGTAGCCGACGAACTGGAACTCGCCCGACTCCATGCCGGCTCGCTGGCCTTCCTCGTCGAAATGCTCGCTCTCGCCGAGCGGGCGGATCCAGTGGTTGAGAAACATGCTGAGAATCAGGCTGGCCTTGCACTTCAGGCTTTGATCGCCGTATTTCTCGGCCAGGCGCAGACCCAGCATGCCGAACTCGTAACCGCTCCGGTAACGCCCCAGGTTGGCCGCCAGGGTATTGCCGAAGCTGGCGTAGCCCTTGGCCGACTCCGGCACGTTGCCGTAACGGATCGACAGCGAGGTCATCCTGGCCAGCACCCAGCAATACAGCTGATAGCGATTGGCGAAATAGACCGTGGTGTGCACCGTCATCAGCACCTTCATCGCCACCTGGATGGTGGGCTCCTGCATCGCCGGCAGGTCGAGCAACGACTCGACCGGCCGCCCCTGCAAGCCCTGCTCGATGTCGGCCAGCTCCCGCTCGAGGGCACCGGCCAGGTCGTCCTCCGCGGGAAACCCCATGCCCAACAGCTGCAGCGCCTTGGCCGCGGCCATGATCGCGTCCTCGTTCTTGCCCAGCATGGTGCGCTGGGTCACGAGCTGCGCGTACACCCCGGCCCGGTCCAGCAATTGCGCCTGCTCCCACACCTCGTTGATCAGCCACTCGGCCCGCTCATAGTTGCCGTTCAGGTACTCGGCCTCGGCGCTCTCCTTGTGCAACGCCAGGGTCAGCGCATAGTGACGCTCCCAATCGCCGCTGAAAACGCTCATGGCGAGCTGCAGATAGCTCCGGGCGGCGTCGTAGGCCGCCGAGAGCCGCGCCTTGCGCGCCGCTTCCAGGTTGAGCCGGGCCAGTTCGATCCTCTCCTCGGACGAGGTGATCAGCGCCCTTCCCAGATTCAGGTGATCGACCAGCTCGAACAACTTCTGGGCCAGTTCCATCTCGCCGGCGCTGGCCAGCAGCAAGCGTCCGATCTTGAGGTGCAGGACGGGCCGCAGTTCCTCCTCGATCAGGGCGTAGGCGGCCTGCTGGACCCGGTCGTGCAGAAACCGGCAATGAAAATGGATCAGCGGCGCATCGGCCCGCCCAGCCTCCAGCAGCTCCAGGCTCGAGGCCGGCAGCACCATGCCCTCCGCAATCGCCGGGAACAGCTGCTGATACGTCGGCAGCACCGCCTGCTCCGAGATGATCGCCAGCGAGGGGAGATCGAAGTGGTCCCCCAGGCAGGCGGCCAGGCGCAGCACCTCGATGGTCGGCACCGGCAGCTTCCTGAGCTTGCCGATCATCAGGTCGACGACGTTGTCGGTGAAGTTGGCCTCGGCGATGCGCTCCATGTCCCACTGCCAGCATGGTCGACTGCTCTCGCCATCGCCGACACCGAAACGGATCAGTCCTTCCTGGTACAGCATGGTGAGGAACTGGCCGAGGAAGAAGGGATTGCCGCCGGTCTTGCCCTGTACCAGACGGGCGAGCGGCAGCACGCTCGCCTCATCGCGATACAGCGTGTCGGCGACGAGCCGCGTGGTGTGGGCCAGCGTCATCGGCGACAACATGATGTGGCGGATCGGGGCTCCCTGCCGGCCCAGGCTGTTGAGCGCCAGCGCCAGCGGATGGCCTGAGCCGACCTCATTGTCGCGATAGGCGCCGATCAGCAGCAGATAACGCGCGCCCTCGTCGCCCAGCAGCGCCTCCAGCAGACTGAGGGTCGCCGCGTCGGCCCACTGCAGGTCGTCCAGAAAGATCACCAGCGGATGCTCCTCCCGATAGAACACCCGGATGAACGCCTGGAACACCAGGTTGAACCGGTTGCGCGCCTCACGGGGCGGCAGCTCCGGCACGGCGGGCTGGGGACCGAGAATCAGGCCGGCCTCGGGTATCACGTCGACAATGAGCTGGCCGTTGCGCCCCAGCGCCGCCGCCAGCTCGGCCCGCCAGTGCTGGAGCCGGGCCTCGTTCTCGGTCAGCAGTTGCCTGACCAGTTCCTGACAGGCGTTCACCAGGGCGCTGTAAGGAATGTTGCGCTGGAACTGGTCGAACTTGCCGCTGATCAGGTAACCACGCGACTTGGTCAGCGGCTTGAACAGCTCCCGCACCAGGCAGGTCTTGCCGATGCCCGAATAGCCGCCGACCAGCACCAGTTGCCGCGCCCCCTTGCTGACGCCCTCGAACGCCTCCAGCAGCAGGGCGACCTCCTGCTCGCGGCCGTATAGCTTTTGCGGCAGCTGGAAATGGCTGGGAACATCCTGCCGCGCCAACGGAAACGACTCGATCCGGCCATGGCGGCGCCATTCGTCGAGGCAGGTTTCCAGATCGGCCTTGATCCCCCAGGCGCTCTGGTAGCGCTCCTCCGCGGTCTTGGCCAGCAGCTTGGCCACGATGGCCGACAGCGCCGGGGGAATCCGCGCATCGAGCTCATGCATCGGTACGGGAGCCTGGGTCAGGTGGCGGTGGACCAGCTCAAGGGGGTCACTGCCGGTAAAGGGCGGCTCGCCGGTGAAGAGTTCGTACAGCGTCGCCCCGAAGGAATAGAAGTCGCTGCGGAAATCGACCGCCCGATTCATGCGCCCGGTCTGCTCCGGGGAGAGATAGGCCAGGGTACCCTCCAATACCTCCGGATTGCGCAACGACGGGTTTTCCCGCGACAGCACCGAGGAGATGCCGAAATCGATGATCTTGAGCTCGCCGGTCTCGGGGTTGACGACGATGTTGAACGGCGAAATGTCCTTGTGGATGATATGCGCCGCATGGATTTCGGCCAGGCCTTCGGCGATGGCGATGGCCAGTTCCAGACGCTCATTCAATGGCAGGTCGCGGGACGCCATCAGCTGCTGCAACGAGATTCCGCCGATGTCCTCGAGCACAATGAGCGGCGTATTCCGCAGGTACTCGAGCTGGTACGAATGGATCACCTGCTTCAGGTCGAGGCGGTGGGTGATCTCATACTCCCGCTTGTAGCGAGTGATTTCCGCCGGATGGGGAAAATCCTCCTTCAGGATTTTCAAGATGACGGGACTGCCATCCTCTTCCCGGCGGGCACGATAGACGAGGGTGCTCGGGCTGTCATACAGCTTTTCGTGAATCCTGAGGCCAGGAATGGCAAGCATGAACCCCCCTTATGGGCGATTGACGCACTAAGCCGGGCGACAGCAACCGGAACCTCCCCAAACGCCCCTTAGCCGGTTCTTGTCAGCACAACTTGCGGCACAAACGATGACGAAGTCATTCTATGGCTTTTGACAATTTGCTGCCAACTGCACCCACACCATCCCTTGGCAAACCTGGGCAAGCACAACGTCATGCGATGAAAAACGGCAATAAAAAATGGCCAAAGGGCGATTTCATCAACAAACATATCCTATTTCGGCGATATTTCAGTGATATGGACGATCAGCTCCGACGTCCCTGCCCACTTGAAGCATAATCCATGCTGATGCAATCAGCATTGACAATTATCACGTTTGCCATCACGGCTCATGAAACAGTTCAGGCATATTGCAGCATCACCAGCCGTTCGTGGTGCGGCGGATGGAACGCCGAGCACCGTAAAACGGTCTATGTTGAATGACGATGGCGGTGTCTGGTTCGACGCTCCCAGCCCCCTCGCCACGACCGACCGGTGCCGCCCGGTTGTCCCCAAAGGCGCCATTCCCACGCCACAGCCGCCTGAGGATCGCGCTCTAGCCTCGACGATGGAGATCATCATGCGGTTTAGTGATCGAGAGCAGGCAGCGACACGGCTCGCCTCGCAACTGGCCGGCTACCGCGGCCAGAACCCTTTAATCCTGGCCATTCCTCGAGGAGCCGTCCCGATGGCCGACGTGATTGCCGAGGCGTTGGAGGGCGAACTGGACGTGGTGCTGGTGCGCAAACTGGGCGCGCCGTTCCAGCCCGAGCTAGCGATCGGCGCGATCGACGAGTCCGGCTGGACCTACATTTCCGAGGTCGCCAGGCTGGCCGGAGCCTCCGCCGACTACATCGAACGGGAAAAAGAGACCCAGCTCGAACTGTTGCGCCAGCGCCGCCAGCGCTATACCGGCATCGCCCCCTCGGCCGACCCGGCCGGGCGGGTGGTGATCGTCGTCGATGATGGCTTGGCCACCGGCGCGACCATGATCACCGCACTGCGTGCGATTCGCATGAAACACCCCAAGAAGCTGGTCTGCGCAGTACCCGTGGCGCCACCGGACACCCTGGAACAGGTCTCTGCCTATGCCGACGAGATGGTATGCCTGGAGGCGCCGCTCAACTTCGGCGCAGTCGGGCAGTTTTACGAGCACTTCCCTCAGGTCAGCGACGAGGAGGTGATCGAGATACTGGAGAACCGGGGGCCACGGAAGGACGGCTGACAACTCAGTCTGGGGCCAGGTCCCAGCCGATCGGACACACGGCGCGGCGAGTCGTCCGGCAAAAAATATTCACTTGTCGCTTGACGCGCCAAAAGTCTATCGGTATAGTTCGTTTCTCTCGCGATGCTTCAAGCAGAACGAGACAGGTTGTTCAGTGGGGGTATAGCTCAGCTGGGAGAGCGCTTGCATGGCATGCAAGAGGTCAGCGGTTCGATCCCGCTTACCTCCACCACGATTTCCTGTCCCCATCGTCTAGAGGCCTAGGACATCGCCCTTTCACGGCGGTAACCGGGGTTCGAATCCCCGTGGGGACGCCATTTTGGGGGTATAGCTCAGCTGGGAGAGCGCTTGCATGGCATGCAAGAGGTCAGCGGTTCGATCCCGCTTACCTCCACCAAGACAAAAAACCGACGTCATCGACGTCGGTTTTTTGCTTTCCGGCCCATTCCTCAGGCGGCCAACTGCTCGATCCGCAGCAGACTCTGCTCGATATCGCCGATGCCGGCCGCCTGCTCCACACCGTGCCAGCCCTGGACCAGGGCATGAATGAAACGTACGCCGGCGACGATATAGCCCACGTCCTGCCGTTCCTCCTCGGCCAGACGGTTGCCTTCCTTGCGCGCCGCGGCCCGACGCTCCACCGCAGGGGCGGCAGGCTGGCTTTCCTGCGCAGCCGGCGTCGCCGTGCCATCCGCCATCGCCTGCCGGCCCCGGCTGTAGAGCCGGTAAGGCAGCGGCCATTCGTCCACCGCCGTCACCACCCGTCCGGTCAGCTCCATCACCACCTGCTCCAACTCTTCCGTCAGCCGATAGAGCGCCTGGACGAGGGGCAGGCGATCCCGCACCGCCGACAGCAACGCCTCTTCCCGCAGCAGTTCCACCCGCCGGCGCAGGAACTTGAGCTTGCCCCGCGCCAGCGCGCGCGCCTCCTCGTCCTGGCCCTGCCTGGCCCGTTGCGCCAGTTCGTCCAGGTAGTGCGCCCATTGCCGGTACTCCGCGACGGCCTGGCTGAAGGCCTCCGGCGGCATGGCCGCCACACTCGCCCCGCCGGGGCGCGGCGGCAGGTAGACGTCCTGCTCACGAGCACCATGCGGCACATCAAAATGCACGCTCATCTTCGGGGTGACCTTCATGTCGCGTCCTCCCTTGCCACTTCCCCTTGGACTGCCCCTATCCCGACGTGTTCTCAATCGTTTGTCGGTCGCCCTTCCCTTTTGAAACATAGCCCACCAGTACGGGAGACCAGACAAAAAAGACAGGGCCGCGCCATCCAGGCGCGGCCCTGTCTCTACATCGGGCAAGCCGGCTCAGAGTCCGTGGAACAGGTGTCCCAGCTTGGCGGCCTTGGTATCCAGATAACCGTCGTTGTGAGGGTTGCGACCGACCATCAGCGGCACCCGCTCGATGATTTCAATGCCGGTGTCGCGCAGCGTCTGCAGCTTGCGCGGGTTGTTGGTCATCAGGCGCACCCGGTCGATGCCCAACTCATCGAGCATGTCGCGAGCGATGCCGAAGTCGCGCATGTCGGCCGGAAACCCCAGTTGCTCGTTGGCTTCCACGGTATCGGCCCCGCCATCCTGCAGCCGGTAGGCGCGAATCTTGTTGATCAGGCCGATGCCGCGCCCTTCCTGACGCAGGTAGAGCAGCGCGCCGCGGCCTTCGCGGGCGATGGCCTCCAGTGCCGCCTCCAGCTGGAAACCGCAGTCGCAGCGCAGCGAAAACAGGCCGTCGCCGGTCAGGCATTCCGAATGCAGGCGCGCCAGTACCGGCTGGCCGTCGGCGATGTCGCCCATGGTCAACGCCACATGCTCGCGCGTGCCCGCCACTTCCTCGAAGCCGTGCATGGTGAATTCGCCCCACGGCGTGGGCAGGCGACAACTCGCCACGTGCGCAACCGCCGCCAGGCGGGGCGGTGCGCTTGCTTCAATCGACATGGTTACTCCGCATCAAAAACCGGTCGCCTCACCCATGGCTGAGCCCGCCGGCAGGCCCGGGCGCGGGGGCGCGACAGGCCAGGATCCTTCTCCAGATGGTGGGATGCTACTCCGCCCACTCTACAAGAGAAAGTAAAAGGTTTTAATCGATCTAATCAATTTTCTTCAACAAGCGGCAGCGCGGCGAGCGGGGCGGCCAGCACCAGCGCCAGCGCCGCCAGCCACACCTGGCGCTCCGGCGTGAAGAAGCCGGCCTCGGCCGATTCGGCATCGATGATGCCGAGCACCCGCCCCTCTTCGTCCAGCACCGGCAGGCAGACCTCGCTCTTTACCTTGGGATCGCATTCGTAGTAGCTGCCCCCCATGTCGCGCCACGCGGCAACATCGTCGATCACCACGCCCCAGCCGGTCAGGCCGACCCGGCTGTTGTTGCTGCCGGCGGCGAAACACTCGGTCAGCGGGAACTCGGCCCGGCTGGGGGCGCCACGATAGGCCAGCTTGACGAGGCGGGCCTGCTCCTTGCTGCCGATCGCGCAGTAGATGCCGAGCCAGTCGGCGCCGACCCGGCTGTTGGTCGAATCGACCAAGGCATTGAGATCGGTGAGCGAGGCGCGGGCCTCGGCGCTTTCGCCGCCGAACAGCGGCGACAGGTCGTAGGGCTCGGCGGCGAGCTCGTCGACCAGCGAGCAGGCGCCGTCGTCGCTCAAGAGCGGCACCGGGTAACGGAACAGGTCGGTGCGCGGCGCCGGCTTGTCGACGCTCAGCACGGCGCCCAGCGTCAACGCGGCGATCTGGAGCTCCACCTTGTCGAGCGACAGCGATTGTTCCTTGAGATAGGCGGCCAGACGACTGGCTGGAATCATGGATACTCCTCGCGGCGCCGGCCCGGGGCGGGCGCCGTAAAACGGCAAAAGCCGGTAAATCAGGGCACATCCGCCCCGCGCCCGGCCACACTCCCTCGGCGACCGGGTGGAGGCGGTGACGGCTCAGTGGCGCGCTTCGCGCACCGCCGCCATCACGTCGTATTCGAACAGGGCGTTGACGTCGTCCTCGTCGAAGACATAGTGCTGGTTGCAGAAATCGCAGGCGATTTCGACGCTGCCCTGTTCCAGCATCACTTCGCCCACCTCCTGGCCGCCCAGCATCTTGAGCATGCCGCCGACGCGCTCGCGGCTGCAGGTACAGGCGAACGACACCGATTCGGCGTCGAACACGCGTACCGCTTCCTCGTGGTAGAGGCGATACAGGATGTCGTCGGCCGACAGCGTCAGCAGTTCCTCGCGCTGCAGGGTCTCGGCCAGGGTCAGCACGTGCGGCCAGCCTTCGGCGTCGCCATGGCCATCCGGCAGCCGCTGCAGCAGCAGGCCGGCGGCGGTGGCGTCGCTGGCGGCCAGGATCAGGCGGGTGTCGAGCTGCTCGGAGCGGCGCATGTAGTTTTCCAGCATCTGCCCGACGCTGTCGCCCTCGAGCGCCACGATGCCCTGCCAGGTCTGCGCCTTGTCGACGCGCGGTTCCAGCGTCAGCACGAACTTGCCACCCTCGCCCAGCATCTGGGCGAGCGTCAGCCGCTCGTCGAGCGCCTCGTCGAACTTGGCGGTGGCGCGCACGGTGCGGTCGTTGTTGCATTCGACCACGGCCAGCCGCAGCGGGCCGGTGCCGTGCATCTGCAGGATCAGCGTGCCGTCGAACTTGAGGTTGGCGGCCAGGAGCACCGCGGCGGCCATCATTTCGCCCAACACGGTGCGCACCGGCAGCGGGTAACGGCGGCGTGCCAGCACCTGCTGCCAGGCGCCGTCGAGCCGCACCAGCGCGCCGCGCACCGGGGCGCCGTCGAACAGGAAGCGTTGCAGGGTATCGTGTTGGGTCATGCGGTTCCGTCCTTGGCCGCGTGTCCGGCCGTATCAATCGTGTAAAGAGTCATCGGCAGCGAGGAGCTGACGTCGAATTCGCAGCCGGCCGCGATGCCGATGCGGGCGATCTGTTCGGCGCTCAGGTCCTGGTCGTAGGCCACGTACATGGCGCCCATGGCGAACTTGCGCCCCGAGCCGATGGCCCAGAAGCGCGAGAATTCATACACCTCGCGCATCGGGTAGACGCCGAAGATGCCGTGCACGTTGGCCACCACCACCATCATCTGGCTCGACTCGTACGGGTCGTCCTCCTCTTCCTCCGGGCGAAGGAAGAACTGCTCCTTGAGCTTGGGGTGCAGCTTGCGGAAGGTATCGAACAGCCCCTGGCGCGAGCTGAAATCCTTGTTGTGGACCCCCTTGAGCACGCTCTGCAGCACCAGGTCGTGCGCCGCCGAACCGGCGATCGCCAGATAGCTGTCGCCCTGGCGGAAGATCTTGTTGTGATGCGGGTCGTAGCCGGCGAGCAGTTTCTGGTCGTCGCCGAAGGTGGTCTGACTGTCGGCCGCAATGGCGATCTGCGTGCCCTTTTTTACCACCACGATCGTCGTCATGTTTGCGTCTTTTCCGGGAAAACAGCACAAATGGGGATTTTCTCACAAAACGCAAGGCCACCGGTGCTCTCCAGCGGCGCAGGGCGGGACAAAACCGCGCTGCCGGGCGGACCACGAGGGTCGATGGCGGAATGCCCTCCGGTTTCCTCCCCTAGCCAGGCCACGCCATCCCGCCTGGCAGGGTCGAAAACCGCCATGCCGCCCGCTTAACCCAGCGTCTGGTGTGGCGCGGCCTAACATGAAACAATGACTTCCATCTTGTTACACCGTCCCGCAAGGGTCAGACACCGCAATCAACGCTTAATTCGGATCGACCGCCATGTGCCAGCTGTTGGGGATGAATTGCAATACCCCCACCGACATCATCTTCTCGTTCGAGGGCTTTCACCGCCGCGGCGGCCTGACCGACCATCATGCCGACGGCTGGGGCATCGCCTTTTTCGAGGGCAAGGGCTGCCGGCTGTTCCTGGACGACAAGCCCTCGGTCGAATCCCCGGTGGCGGCGCTGGTACGCCAGTATCCGATCAAGTCGGAAAACGTCATCGCCCACATCCGCAAGGCGACCCAGGGCGTGATCAGCCTGGCCAACACCCACCCCTTCATGCGCGAGATGTGGGGTCAGTACTGGATTTTCGCCCACAACGGCAACCTGGAGAACTTCACTACGCCCCCCGGCTGCTACTACAACCCGGTGGGCAGCACCGACTCGGAACGAGCCTTCTGCTACATCCTGGAATCCTTGCGCCAGAAATGGTGCCAGCCGCCGGCGCTGGAAGAGCTGTTTGCCGAAGTGGCCCGGTTGGCCGCAGAACTCCATGCCAAGGGCGTGTTCAACTTCATGCTGAGCAACGGCGAGATGCTGTTCGTCCATTGTTCCACCAAGCTGCACTACATCGTGCGCCAAGCGCCGTTTCCCACCGCCCACCTGGTGGACGACGACGTGACGGTCGACTTCTCCACCGTCACCACCCCGCGCGACCGCGTGGCGATCATCGCCACCCTGCCGCTGACCGACAACGAGCACTGGACACCGCTGGCGCCGGGTCAGCTGGTGCTGTTCCGCGACGGCGCACCGCTGCTGACGACGACGGCCCACCACGTGGCGGCCACGTGACGCCCGGCGTGCCCTCGCCCCTCGCGTGTCACGCGCCGCCGCGTAACCAACACGTGACCGCGACAAGGCGTTATGCTGTTGCTATAGCCCTGCCATGAATGTGGACAAACAGGACGGCACGCTGGCCGCAGCCAGCGCCCTGACCGCGGAGCCAGCATGAGCCGTTTCGACTTCACCCACCCGCCTTTCGACAGTCTCACCAGTAGCGAGCGGGACACGTTGGAAGCCGCTGCCGACATCGTGTTCTACGGCGACGAAGAACTGATCATGGAACCGGGCACCCCGGTCGACACGCTGTTCGTGATGATCAAGGGCCTGGTGCGCGAGATGGCCGGCGACGAAGTCATCGCCGTCTACCGCGAACGCGACACCTTCGACGCCCGCGCCCTGGTGGCCGGACACACCGCTCACCGTTTCGTCGTCCACGAGGAGGCGCTGGTCTACGCGCTGCCGCGCACCGCGGTGCTGGCGCTCACCGAACTGAACGCGCGCTTCGGCGCGTTCTTCTACGCCAGCATATCGCAGAAATTCGGCGCCCTGGCCGAACGCGGTGGCAACCGCGAATGGCAGACGCTGCTCACCGCGCGGGTACGCGACGTCTACGCGAAGAAGCCGCTGTTCCTCGACAGCGAGGACAGTGTGCTGGACGCCGCCCGGCTGATGAAGCAGCACAAGGCCAAGTCGATCCTGGTGCGCCACGGCCGGCGCGTCGGCATCTTCACCGCCAGCGACTTTCGCGACCTGATCATCGACGGCACCCGGTCCGACACGGCGCTGGGGACGCTGTGCCGCTTCGACCTGATCTGCTGCGATATCGACGACTACCTGTTCAACGCCCTGTTGACCATGACGCAGAAGAACATCCAGCGCGTGGTGGTCACCGAGGGCGGCAGCCCGGTCGGCATCCTGGAACAGGTCGACCTGCTGTCCTATTTCTCCAACCACTCGCACCTGATCGCCCAGCGTCTGGAGCGGGCCGGCTCGCTCGACGAGCTGGCCGACATCGCCGCGCAGATCACCCGGCTGGTGGAGATTCTGACCGGCCACGGCGTCAAGGCCGTCCAGCTGGGGCGGCTGGTGCAGACGCTGAACGCGCGGCTGTTCGAACGCGCCTGGCGCCTGCTCGCCCCGCCCGAGCTGATCGCCAACAGCTGTCTCTTGGTCATGGGGTCGGAGGGACGCGGCGAACAGGTCCTCAAGACCGACCAGGACAACGCCCTGATCCTGCGCGACGGCTACACCAGCCTGGAGCTGGACCGCGCCTGCCAGGCCTTCTCCGAGGCGCTGGCCCGCTTCGGCTACCCGCCCTGCCCCGGCCGCATCATGGTGAACAACCCGGACTGGCGCCTGTCCGAGGCCGCCATGCGCGACCGCCTCTACCACTGGGTCTACCTGCCGGAAAACGATGCGCAGCTGAATCTCGCCATCTTCGTCGATGCCGAGGCCGTGGCCGGCGACGCCATCCTGCTCGAACGCTGCCACGACTACCTGCAGCAGCTGCTGCGCGACGATGACAGCTTCTATCACCGCTTTGCCCGCGCCATCGAACAGTTCAACACCCCGCTGGGGCTGTTCTCCCAGTTGCTGACCAAGGAAAAGGACGGCCAAGCCATGCTCGACCTGAAAAAGGGCGGCATCTTCCCCATCGTGCACGGCGCGCGCGCGCTGGCGCTGCAGTACGGCCTGCAGGAGCGCAACACCTTCGAGCGGCTGGCGCGCCTGGTCGAAATTGGCCGGCTCGACCGGGAGCTGGCCAACGACACGGCCGAGGCGCTCTCCTTCCTGTTCCAGCTGCGCCTGAGCCAGGGTCTCACGGCCCTGGCCGAAGGCCGTCCGGCCGGCAACCTGATCAGCCCGGCGCGCCTCTCGACGATGGAGCGGGACTTGCTGAAGGACGCGCTGGGCGTGGTCAAGCGCTTCAAGGGCATGCTGCGCCATCATTTCCGGCTGGCCAGCTTCTGATACGGAAACGCTGGCCGTGCCGGATGGCGACGCGGCTTCGGCTGAGCAAAAAAAGACCGGGGATCGTTCGATCTCCCGGCCAAGCTCTCGTTCCTGCAAATTCGCGCCCTCGTCCGGGCGGATGGCCCTCGCTCAGTAGGCCTGCTCGCCGTGGCGGGTCTCGACGTACTCCCCCGCGCACAACGACAGCATCAGCAAAGCCACTCGCTCGTGCACGATAACCGTGTGCTGATTGCCGGAAAACTGCATGAAGCGCCGCAAATCGTCGCGCACCTTACGCGAGCCGGTCATGTCGATGATGATGTCGACGCGGCTGCCCTGCTCGGCGATCTCGATGAAATTGTGGGTGACCGGCACGCCATGTCGACGCGCCAGGGCGATGCCGGGCAGGTCCAGGTTGAGGTCCGCCACCCCTACCACCTCGACAAAGGGAGCGCTCAGCAACTGCTGCAACAACGGCGTCCCGGTCTCGCCAGCCCCGATCACTCCCAGCGTGATTTTCTTCATTATGCCCCTCCGTGGTCATGCCAAGATCATGCAGGCCGTTACTGTAAAATAATCCCTGCCCCCCTTTCTTGAGCCACATCAAGCCAAGTTCATTCATCCTGGCACACCGCCAGCTCAGTGACCGCAGCCGCGCGGACCGGCTGCGGCGCGCAGCTCGTCCCCGGTCACGAAGCCGTCCTTGTTGGCGTCGGCCCGCTCGAACGCCGCCTTGGCCTCGTCCATGCTCAGCTTGCCGTCGTTGTTGGTGTCGAGTTTGGCCAGGAACGGCTTGTGCTCGTGTCCCGGGCCGTGACGGAAGCGCTCGCGCATCGCCTGGCGCAGCTCGTCGCGGCTGAGCTGGCCGTCGTGGTTCAGATCGAGCTTGGCAAAGTCGTCGGCCAGCCTCGGCATACCAGCGCGGGCCTCCTCCAGGCTCAGCTGGCCGTCGCCATTCTTGTCTGCCTGGGCAAAGCACTGCTGGAAGTGGTGGCGCATGCCATGCCGGCGCGGGAAGTGCGCGCGCATGAAGCCGTACAGCTCGTCGCGGCTGAGTTGGCCATCGTGATTGGCATCGATCTTGTCGAAGTCGTCGGCCAGGCGCGGCAGCGCCGCCTGCACCTCCGCCTTGCTCAACAGGCCGTCGCCGTTGGTATCGGCCTGGGCGAAGCGCGCGGTTGGCCCTCCCAGCCGGGGCTCCTTGGCGGCGCCGCTGTCCGCGGCGGCCAGCGCCGAGAAGCTGATCAGCGCCATCAGCAGCGTCAGTCCGATTTTCCGTTTCATTGCAATCTCCTTGTGAAGGGTGATGGGTTCGTTACCACCGATGGGAGACAGCTTAGAAAGGAAATGTCAGGCAACTGGAGAGGAAGCGTGGAGAAATGGTGAAGCAAGTGTTAGCGCGTCTTTACAACTCCAGCTTGTAGCCGACGCCATACACCGAACGGATCAGCTCCTGCTGCGGCGCGACCTGGTCCAGCTTGCGACGCAGGTTCTTGATGTGGCTGTCGACGGTGCGGTCGGTCACCACCCGATGATCGGCGTACAGGTGATCGAGCAGCTGGTCGCGCGAGAACACCCGGCCCGGCACCGAGGCCAGGGTGCGCAGCAGGCGGAACTCGGCCGGGGTCAGCTCCAGCCGCCGTCCCTGCCACGAGGCCAGGTAGCCCTCCTCGTCGATCGTCAGCCCGGAATCGGCGGCGCTCTGGTCACGACGCTGGCTGCGCCGCAGGATGGCCTTGACCCGCGCCACCACCTCACGTGGGCTGTACGGCTTGCAGATGTAGTCGTCGGCCCCCAGTTCCAGGCCGAGCAGGCGGTCGATCTCCTCGACCCGGGCGGTGACCATGACGATCGGCACGTCGCTGAAACTGCGCAGCTCGCGGCAAATGTCGAGACCGTCGCGACCGGGCAGCATCAGGTCGAGCAGGATCAGGTCCGGCGTGCGATGGCGCACCTCGGGCAGCACGGCCAGGCCGTCCGCCAGGCAGGCGGCCTCGAAGCCGGCGGCGGCGAGGTAGTCCGCCAGCAGGCGCGATAGTTTGGGTTCGTCCTCGACCACGAGGACGTAGGCGGGCTTGGCAGAGGGGTTCATGCTCTCATCGTGTCCGTAAAGGGAATGTCAGGGAAATCCACAGCCCGCCCAGCGGCGAGGGACGGGCCTCGATCTCGCCGCCGTGCGCCTCGACGATGCTGCGGCACAGCGCCAGCCCGAGGCCGGCGCCGCCACTGGCGCGGTTGCGCGAGCCCTCCACACGGTATAGCCGCTCGAACAATCGCGGCAGTGCCTCCGGCGGCACTGCCGGTTCCGAATCCTGGAAGTCGACGCGCAGCCTGTCGCCGTCGCGGTTGACACCGACCCGCAGCTTCCCGCCGGGGTCGGTGTAGCGCACGGCGTTTTCCAGCAGATTGTTGAACAGTTGCAGCAAACGCTGCGGATCGGCTTCGACCATCCAGCCGGCCGCCGGCGGAATCCGGTTCTCCACCGTGATCTCACGGCTCTGCAGGCGCTCGCCGAAGGCACCCAAGGCCTGCTGCAGCACCTCGAGCGGGTCGAACACCTCCATGTGGTAGCTCAGTGCGCCGACATCGGCCAGCGACAGCTCGTACAGGTCGTCCACCAGCTTGCTCAGCGTGGAAACCTCGGCCTGCAGCGACTTGAGCGCCTCCGGCGTCGGCGTACGCACGCCGTCCTCCATCGCCTCCAGCTCGCCGCGCAGCACCGCCAGCGGGGTGCGCAGTTCGTGCGAGATGTCCGCCATGAAGTGGCGCCGCATCCGTT
Organism: Pseudogulbenkiania sp. MAI-1; assembly: GCF_000527175.1. Classification (NCBI taxonomy): domain Bacteria; kingdom Pseudomonadati; phylum Pseudomonadota; class Betaproteobacteria; order Neisseriales; family Chromobacteriaceae; genus Pseudogulbenkiania; species Pseudogulbenkiania sp. MAI-1. The sequence goes on from NZ_AZUR01000001.1 coordinate 3,182,661, forward strand.
CGTTGTTTTCCAGCACGCGCGCCAAGCGGTTGAAGTCGCCCCCCAGCCGTCCCAGTTCGTCACGCGAACTGGCCTCTACCCGGGTGCTGTAGTCGCCGGCCGCCAGCTGGTGCAGCGCCGCCGCCAGGCGCTTGACCGGCACCAGCATGACACGCGCCAGCAGCATCGCCACCGCGGCGGCCAGCAGCACGCCGAGCACCGCGAACAGCCAGCCGGCCTTGAGCTGTCCCTCCTGGAAACGCAGGTCGGCAGCGTTGGTCAGGCGGCTGACCGGCATGCTCACCAGCCAGCCGACCGGCCGGCCATCCAGTTGCAGGGCGGTGCGGGTGGCGTCAGACGGCCAATTCGGCGCTCCTGCCACCACCCGCCCCTGCTCATCCAGCAGCGTCAGCGGCGGCAAGGGCAGACGAAAACCATGATGCCCGAGCGGGTGGTCTGCCCGCCCCGGCGGGCGCTCGAGCCTGGCCTCGGCGCGCACTATCCGGCGCCACAAGCGCTCGTTGCCCTGCAGGAAGGCCCAGCTGCCCTCTTCGCGGTAGGCCTCGACCAGGCTGCTTTTCAGCGTTTCCAGCCGCTGGGCGTCGCGCTGGCTGACGTAGTCGAGAAAGCCCTGCTTGAAACTCAGGCGGCTGGCGGCGCCGATGGCCAGCGCCACTACCACGCAGCAGAACAGGATGGCGAAAAACAGTTTGGAAGTGATGCCGAGCTTCATGAAGGCGTCCGGCGGCAGCGCCGCCTCGGGTCGGGATGGCACCATTGTGGAAACAGCCGGCGACCTCGGCAAGGGCGACACCGGCTCTCACCGGCAAGTTTCACACTTTTTTCACCGTTGCCCGGCGCCGGCCAGGAAAGCCTCCAACTGCGCCACGGTCGGCATGCCGCCGCGCGCACCCGGCTGCGTCACCGCCAGCGCCCCGGCGGCCACCGCGCGCTGTAGCGCCGCCTCGATGCCTCGATTCAGGAACACCGCCAGCGCAGCGTTGAAGGTATCGCCGGCCCCGGTGCTGTCGACCACCTCCACCGCCCGCCCCGGCTGGTGCCGCAGCTGTCCGGCGGAGTCGGCATACGTGGCGCCCTCGGCCCCTTGGGTCAGCACCACCTTGCCGGTGAGGGGCGGCGGGAGTTGATCGAGACCCGTCGCCGCCGTCGCGCCGAGCAGTTGCGCCAGCTCGTGCTGATTCGGCGTGAGGTAGGCAACCCGCGCCAGCAGCTCTGCCGGCAAGGCTTGCGCCGGCGCCGGGTTGAGGATCAGCGGCACGCCGTGCCGCTCGGCCAGGCGGGCGACTTCCGCCACCGTTTCCAGCGGGATCTCCAGCTGCGTCAACAGCACGTCGGCGGCGGCGATGTCGGTTTCGGCCCGGCGGACATCCTCCGGGCTCAGCGCATGGTTGGCGCCGGGCACGACGACGATGGCGTTCTCCCCGCCGCTGACGGTGATGGTGGCGACGCCGCTGGCGACCCCCGGCGTGACCGCAACGTGACGCATATCCACGCCCTCCTGCCGCAGTCCGGCGAGCAGTTCACGGCCGAAGCCGTCGTCGCCGACGCGCCCGACCAGCATCACCTCGGCGCCGAGCCGGCGGGCCGCCACCGCCTGGTTGGCCCCCTTGCCGCCGTGGCAGGTGAAGAAGCGCTCGCCGATGAGCGTCTCGCCCGGAGCCGGGAAGCGCCCGCACAGAGATACCAGGTCCATGTTGATGCTGCCGACCACCACGATCTTGGGCATGGTTTTTCCCGTTATTGTCCGGCAGTACAGCCGGCAGGTCAGGTTGACGAGGGATCAGGAGAGGAAGTGTCGGATAAAACCGGGGCCGGCTCAACACGCGGGAGCCAAAGGGACGCTACCGGCCCGCCAGGCAGACGGGCCGGACGGACTCAATGCAGGCTTTCACGGGACAGGAAGCGCAGGTAGCCCACTCCTTCCAGCCAGAAACCACCGTCGGCCAGCGGGGTCGCCTCTTCCAGCTCGGCCACAGTCAGGATCAGCTCCTGGCCGTCCAGCTGGGCGGCGAGCGCGATGTCCTCGTCGTCGGCGAACTCTTCCGAGGCGTATTGATAGTCGGGCTTGATGAACTGGTTGTTCACCTGGATGTACTCTGATTCATTCAGCAAGCGCAGGATGTTCATGGCAACCTCCTTGTGATGCGAAGAATGTAGGGGCAAGCTCGACAGTTGCTTCTACTTCGGAGGCGACTCGCGCCGGGCCGCACTGTCGACGACCGGGCGTCACCTGTCGCTCACCTCACAGCCAGCCACGCTCGGCAAACGACTCCGCATGGCTCCCCGTGATCACGAAATGGTCCAGCAGACGGACATCCACCAGTTGCAGCGCCGCCTTGAGGGTATCGGTCAGCGCCCGGTCGGCCGACGACGGTTCGGCCACACCGGAAGGGTGATTGTGCGCCACGATGACGCCGGCCGCATTGTGCGCCAGCGTCCGGCGCACCACCTCGCGCGGATAGACCCGGGTCTCGCTCAAGGTGCCGCTAAATACTTCTTCGACCGCCAGAACGCGGTTTTGTGCCGTCAGGAAGATCACCACGAAGACTTCGACATCGCGCATGCCGATCGACAGCCGCAGAAAATCGCGCACCGCCTGCGGGCTGGACAGCGCATCGGCCAGCTTCATCTCCTCCGCCAACGCCCGCCGCGCCAGCTCCTTGGTCGCCATCAGTTGGGCATACTTGGCCGCTCCCAGGCCGGGCTGGCGCTCGAACTCGGCCAGATCGGCAGACAGCAGGCAGGACAGCGAGCCAAATTCGTTCATCAGCCGGCGCGCCATGTCGACCGCCGACAGGCCCTTGATGCCGGTACGCAGAAAGATGGCCAGCAACTCGGCATCGGAGAGATGCTCCGCCCCGTGCGCCAGCAGCTTTTCCCGGGGACGTTCCGCCGCGGGCCAATCGCAGATCGACATGACCGACTCCTTATTGTGCTATAGCCTGTTTTCACCATTAAACCCAATGCCATGCGGAAAGCATAGGGAGGACGGTCGTGGCGGCGGCGCCGTCACCGTCAGCGGCAATTTCCGGTAAACTTTCTTTTTTTCAGGTTGCACAAAGGCTTTCCATGTCTGCCAAACGGATTCTTCTGGGCGTCACCGGTGGCATCGCCGCCTACAAGGCGGCCGAGCTGACCCGTCTCCTGGTCAAGGCCGGGCACCGCGTCGACGTGGTGATGAGCGAAGCGGCCACCTGCTTCGTCACCCCGACCACCTTCCAGGCGCTGTCCGGCCACGCTGTCTACACCAGCCAGTGGGATCCGCGCCCGGACAACGCCATGGCGCACATCGAGCTGTCGCGCCGCGCCGACGTGTTCCTGATCGCCCCGGCCAGCGCCGACTGCCTGTTCAAGCTGGCGCACGGCGCCTGTGACGACCTGATCTCGACGCTGGCGGCGGCGCGTACCTGTCAGCTGATCGTCGCCCCGGCGATGAACAAGCAGATGTGGGACAACCCGCCCAACCAGCGCAACGTCGCCCAGCTGGTGGCCGACGGCGTGACGGTGTTCGGCCCGGCCGCGGGCGAGCAGGCCTGCGGCGAAGTCGGCCTCGGCCGCATGCTGGAGCCGGAAGAGATCGCCGAGCGCATGGAAGGCTTCTTCGTCGAGAAGCGCCTCGCCGGCAAGCAGGTGCTGCTGACCGCCGGCCCGACCTTCGAACCGATCGACGCGGTGCGCGGCATCACCAACGTGAGCTCCGGCAAGATGGGCTACGCACTGGCACGCGCCTGCCGCGATGCCGGTGCCGAGGTGACGCTGGTCTCGGGACCGACCGGCCTGCCCTGCCCGGTCGGCGTGCGCCGGCTCGACGTGGTGAGCGCCGCCGAGATGCACCAGGCGGTGTTGCAGGAGGTCGGCCGCAGCGACGTGTTCATCGCCGTGGCGGCGGTGGCCGACTACCGTGTGAAGAACCGCTCGGAGCACAAGCTGAAGAAGGGCGACAGCGTGCCGGTCATCGAACTGGAAGAAAACCCGGATATCCTCGCCACCGTGGCCGGCCTGCCGGCGGCGCCGTTCTGCGTCGGTTTCGCGGCGGAGAGCCAGAACCTGCTGGAATTCGCCGAAACCAAGCGCCGGCGCAAGAAGGTGCCGCTCTTGGTCGCCAACCTGGCGCAGCAGGCGATGGGCGCCGACCACAACGAGGTGGTGCTGCTCGACGACGCCGGCGCGCACCCGCTGCCGATCCAGCCCAAGGAGCAGGTGGCACACGCCATCGTCGCGCACCTGGCCACGCTGCTGGCGCAACGCTGAGCGCCCGTTCCGTCAGGCGACTGTGCCTGGCGGCATAGGCCCTACCCCATCCGGGTTGGCCGAAGTGTCGGCCAACCCTCATGTTTTTTCAAGGACCCCGCATGAAACCCGTCATCGACGTCAAGATTCTCGACCCCCGCCTGCACGACAAGCTGCCGGACTACGCCACCAGCGGCTCGGCCGGGCTCGACCTTCGCGCCGCCATCGACACCCCGATGGAAATCAAGCCGGGCGAGACCCAGCTGATCCCCACCGGCATGGCCATCCACCTCGCCGACCCCGGCCTCGCGGCGATGATCCTGCCGCGCTCCGGCCTCGGCCACAAGCACGGCATCGTGCTCGGCAACCTGGTCGGGCTGATCGACTCCGACTACCAGGGCCAGCTGTTCGTCTCGGTGTGGAACCGCGGTCACAGCCCCTTCTCGCTGGCGCCGCTGGAACGCATCGCCCAGATGGTGATCGTGCCGGTGGTGCAGGTCGGCTTCAACATCGTCGACGACTTCGACGCCTCGCACCGCGGCGAGAACGGGTTCGGCAGCAGCGGCCGACACTGAGAGCTCGTGACGATTTCTTTCACACGCCCCGAGCCCCCCCAAAAAGACAAAAGCCCGGTTTAACCGGGCTTTTGTTCATCCTGAGACAACCGACTCAGACCTTGGCGGTGCGGATGCGCTCCGCACGCCCGCGCAGCCACTCCAGCGTCAGCAGCAAGGCGGTGGAGAACAGGATCAGCACCGCCGCCGCCGCCGCGATGGCCGGACTGATGTTCTCCTTGATGCCACTGAACATCTGGCGCGGCAGCGTCACCTGTTCCGGACCGGCCAGGAACAGCGTCACCACCACCTCGTCGAACGACGTGGTGAAGGCGAACAGCGCGCCCGACACCACCCCCGGCGCGATCAGCGGCAGCACCACCTTGCGGAAGGTCAGCAGCGGGCTCGCGCCCAGGCTGGCGCTGGCCCGGATCAGGCTGGTATTGAAGCCGCTCAGCGTCGCCGACACCGTGATCACCACGAACGGCACCCCCAGCGCGGCATGCACCAGGATCAGGCCGAGGTAGTTGTTGGTCAGCCCCAGCGGCGAGAAGAACAGGTAGGCGCCGACCCCGACGATCACCACCGGCACCACCATCGGCGAAATCAGCACCGTCATCAGCAGCGACTTGCCGGGAAAGTTCGAGCTGGTCAGGCCGACCGCCGCCAGCGTACCCAGCACCGTCGCCAGCAGCGTGGCGGCCGGCGCCACGATGAAGCTGTTCTTCAACGAGTGCATCCATTCGCCGTTGCCGAAGAACTCGGCGTACCAGCGCCAGGAGAACGACTTGATCGGATAGACCAGGAAGCTGTCCGCCGAGAACGACAGCGGGATGATCGCCAACAGCGGCGACATCAGGAACACCAGCACCAGCACGCACAAGAGACGGAATGTCCAGTACCAGAGCTTCTCGACGGGAGAGGCGTAGTTAGGCAGCATGATTTACCCCAGGCTCAGACGATCGGTGCCCACCAGCTTGCTGTACACCGCGTACAGCGCCAGCGTGGCGACCAGGAGCAGACTGCCCAGCGCGGCGGCCATGCCCCAGTTGATGGTGACGTTGGTGTAGAAGGCGACGTAGTAGCTCACCATCTGGTCTTCCGGGCTGCCCAGCAAGGCCGGCGTGATGTAGTAGCCCAGGCACATGATAAACACCAGCAAGGCCCCGGCCGCCACGCCCGGCAGCGTCTGAGGGAAGTAGATTTTCCAGAACGCGGCGAACGGGTGGTCACCCAGCGAAATGGCCGCCTTGACGTACGAGGGCGGAATGCTCTTCATCACGCTGTAGGAGGGCAAGATCACGAACGGCAGCAGGATGTGCACCATCGCGATGTACACGCCGACGCGGTTGAACGCCAGCTGCAGCGGATGGTCGACGATACCCAGCGCCATCAGGCCGCTGTTGATCAGCCCCTCGGACTGCAAGAGCACGATCCACGCCGCGACCCGCACCAGCACGGAGGTCCAGAACGGCAGCAGCACCAGGATCATCAGCAGGTTGCTCTGGCGCTTGGGCAGGTTGGCGAGCCAGTAGGCCACCGGGTAACCCAGCAGCATGCAGAACACCGTCACCCACAGGCTCATCCACATGGTCCGGCCGAAGATGCTGAGGTAGGCACGCTCGGCGACCGGTGCCAGCTGCGGCACGCCGCTCTTGGTCTCGCGCAGGTCGAGCGAACGGTACAGGTAATACGGACTCACCGACTTGGCGTTGCGCGCAATGGCATGCCAGTGATCGGGGTCGCCCCAGCGCTCGTCGATCTGGATGAAGTGATCGCGCACCGACTCGCCCGGCGCCAGTTGCAAGGGCATCTTGCGCGCGGTACGCATCAGCAGCGAACGGTAGCCGCTGATTTCCATGTTCAGGCGCTTGGAGGCGTCCGCCAGCGTACCCTCCGCCTTGGCGCGGGCCAGATCCCCGGCCAGCGCGGCAAACACCGCGTCCGACGGCAGGCCGCGCTGGTCCCAGGAACGGATCAACTGGCTGGTCTGCGGAAGCGCGGTGACGACTTCCGGGTTATCGACGCTGCGGAACAGCAGCGAGGTGATCGGGACCATGAAGGTCAGCAACAAAAACAGCGCCAGCGGCGCGACCAGAGCGATCGCCTTGAATTGCTTGAGGCGTTGCTCGCGCGCCAGTTTCTTCTTGAGCGGTTCGCCATCGGCGGCCGTCAACGGCGCATTCATGATAAGACTATCCGACATGTCATCAACCTGAGAGAGGGGCTCCGCCGCCCGGCGGCGGGAGCCGCAGTTACATACCGGCCCGGCAGAGATGCCGGGTCGGCCTCAAGGTCAGCGTGCTGCCCAGGCGTTGAAGCGCTCTTCCAGGTCTTCGCCATGCTCAACCCAGAACGGCACGTCCAGCGCCAACGCTCCCTTCAGGTTGGCCGGCGCGGTCGGCAGGTTGGCGGCCAGCTTGGCGTCCATCAGCTTCACCGTCTTCAGGTTGGTCGGGCCGTAGGCGATGCGGGCCGAATAGTTCTTCTGGTTTTCCGGCTTGCTGGCGAAGTTGATGAACTTCATCGCTTCCTTCACCTTGGCGCCTTTCGGAATGGCCCAGGAATCGACGTCGTAGATGCTGCCGTTCCAGACCACTTTCAGATTCTTGCCTTCCTTCTGTGCGACATCGATGCGCCCGTTGTAGGCCGAGCTCATCACCACGTCGCCGGAGGCCAGGAACTGCGGCGGCTGGGCGCCGGCTTCCCACCACTGGATGTGCGGCTTCAGTTGGTCGAGCTTCTTGAAGGCGCGGTCCACGCCGGCCTTGGTGGCCAGCACCTTGTAGACGTCGGAGGCCGGCACGCCGTCGGCCAACAGGGCGAATTCCAGCGTGTACTTGGCGCCCTTGCGCAGGCCGCGCTTGCCCGGGAATTTCTTCACGTCCCAGAAATCCTTCCAGGAAGTCGGGGCCGCCTTCAGCTTGTCGGCGTTGTAGGCCAGCGCGGTCGACCACACGAAGATGCCCACGCCGCACTCGGATACCGCCGGCTTGACGAAATCGGCCTTGTTGCCCACCTGGGCCCAGTTGATCTTCTCGAAAATGCCCTCTTCGCAGCCGCGCAGCAGTTCCGGCGACTCCACCTCGAGCACGTCCCAGGTCGGGCGGCCCACTTCCACCATGGCCTTCACCTTGGCCATTTCGCCGTTGTAATCGCCGGCAGTGATCTTGGTGCCGGTGGCCTTCTCGTACGGCTGGTAATAGGCCGCGGCCTGGGCATCCTTGTTCGCCCCGCCGAAGGAGATGACGGTCAGGCTCTCGGCCGCCAGCGTCGACAGCGAAACCCCGCCCAGTACGGCGGCAGCGATGATTTTCTTGCTAACGTTCTTCATCCAGTTTCTCCTCTGAAACCCAGTTCAGTTAATGATCTGCCAGGCCCATGTGTCCGGGCTCATTACGACGTGGCAGGGGCGCCGTTTTGTCTTGTGTGTGTGTGAAAAACTACGGATTGAGCGGGTCCAGCGCCCGGATGTCTTCCGGATTCCAGCCCAGCGCGATGGAGTCGCCGACCGACCAGGAGCCGTCGAGTTCGCTGACCGGCACCTTGACGATGAAGGACGGGTTACCCGCCACGTCCATGCGCAGACGGACGTGATCGCCAAAGTAGATGAACTCCTGCAGCTTGCCGGTGAAGCGGTTGGCGCACTGCTCCGAGGCGCCGTTCAGGCGCACTCGCTCGGGGCGGATGGACATGGTGGTGCGGGCACCGGGCTTGTCGGCGCATACCGCCTTCGCCGTGAGGCCGATGCCGTCGCCCAGCTTCACCTGGCAGAAACCGTCCCGCAGGCTCTGCACCTCGCCCTCCAGCGTGTTGTTCTCGCCGATGAAGCTGGCGACGAAGGAGTTGGAGGGGGCCTCGTACAGGGTATAGGCGCTGTCGATCTGCTGGATGATGCCGTCCTTGAACACCGCCACGCGGTCGCTCATGGTCAGGGCCTCGCCCTGGTCGTGGGTCACGTACACCACGGTCACGCCGAGCGAGTCGTGGATGTGCTTGATCTCCATCTGCATGTGCTCGCGCAGCTGCTTGTCGAGCGCGCCCAAGGGCTCGTCCATCAGCACCAGCTGCGGTTCGAACACCAGCGCGCGCGCCAGCGCCACGCGCTGCTGCTGGCCGCCGGAGAGCTGGGCCGGATAACGGTGCGCCAGTTTTTCCAGCTTGACCATCGACAGCGCGTGCATCACCTTGGCGTCGATGTCCGACTTGGAGAAATTGCGGATTTTCAACGGATAGGCCAGGTTCTCGCCGACCGTCATGTGGGGGAACAGGGCATAGTTCTGGAACACCATGCCGATATTGCGTTTGTGCGGCGGCACGTGGTTGAGCAGAGCGCCGTTCAGACGAATCTCGCCATGCGTCGGGGTCTCGAACCCCGCCAGCATCATCAGGCAAGTGGTCTTGCCGGAGCCGGAAGGGCCGAGCAGGGTCAGAAACTCGCCTTTCCGAATATCGAGATCCAGATGCTTGACGATCAGGCTCTCGCCATCGTAACTCTTCTGAACACCGCGAAAGCTGACCAGCACCTCATTGTCGGGGACGACTTCGGGCACGATGGTTTCTCCTCTGAAACTAAATGTCCGACCAGCGGAACGTGATTCCATTTCTCGCACAGGCCGCCGTGTTATAGGCCATTCGGCTTCTGTTTTCGTCCCACCCTCACGAGCGGGCCGGTGTCGAGCCGTTGCTGGCAACCTGTAGCGCAACGATAGCCCACAACGGCGCGGCGCGGCAACAATGTTTAATTTCAAGCAAAACCACAAAGCCCAAAGCGTTAAATAAATACAACAAACGTTGAACAAATCCAGTTGTTTTATACAAACAATTACAAATAAAGGCGCTTAATTTCGAAAAATGTTTAATAAAGCGCGAAATGTTTATTTTTTTAACCACAAGAACCGGTGAGGATATTAAACGGTAAAAATAAAAAAACCGGCCTTGCGGCCGGTCTGAAGGGAGAAAAAGAGTCTATCAAGCCAACAGGTGGTTGTTCAGCTCGCGCATGCCGGCTGACAACATGGCCAGATCCAGCGCCTGGAAGGCTTGCAGTTCGGCGAACATCTGGTGGCAGGTCTCGACGTCGTGATGACGCTTCTCGAGCCAGGCGCCGGCCAGGTCTTCCACACCCTTGCACTCCTGGATCGCCAGTTTGGCCACCTTGCGGTGCAGGCGATACAGGTCGTCACGCAGCGCGGAACGCGCCAGCGACTGCCAGCGGTTATCGCGCGGCAGGCGGGTGATGGCCTCGCGCATCCAGTCGAACTGCAGCGCCTGCCCCAGGCGGTAGTAGTTGCCCGCCAGCACGCCCTGGGTCAGATCCTCGCCCTCGCCGATCTCGATGATATCCATCAGCGGCACGGCGAACTCCAGGCGCGCCAGCACGCGCGCCAGGCTGGCCGGCAGGTTCGGGATGTCCAGACGCGCTTCCATCGCCGCCACAGACGGGTAGTCCTCGGCGCTGATCAGCTCCGGCAGCGCGGCCAGCAGGGCCTGCACCTTGGCGCCGTACTGCTCGATCACGGCGTTCACCGACGAGAACGGACGCTTGTTGCGCAGCACCCAGCGCGTCACGCGCTCGATCAGGGTACGCACGATCACCATCAGTTCCATCTGCTGATCGGCCGGAATCTGGTTGTCCAGCGCCTCGATCTGGCCCCACAGCTGCTCGGCGTTGAACACGCGGCTGGCGATCCACCAGGCGCGGGCGATGTCGGCCGCGGAGAACGGCGACTCTTCCTGCAGGCGGAACACGAAGGTCGTGCCCATGCGGTTGATGATCTGGTTGGCCAGCTGGTTGGCGATGATCTCGCGCTTCAGATGGTGGTTTTCCATCTGGCTGCGGAAGCGCTCCTGCAGCGGTTTCGGGAAGTAGTTCACCAGCACCGGCAGGAAATCGGCATCGTCCGGCACGTCGGTCGCCAGGATCGCCTGGTCCAGCGAGATCTTGCTGTAGGCCAGCAGCACCGCCACTTCCGGCGAGGTCAGCCCCTGACGGGCCAGGCGGCGGTCGTTGATCTGGGCCTCGGACGGCAGGTACTCGATCTCGCGGTTCAGCTCGCCGGTCTTCTCCATGTGGGTGATCATGCGGGCATGGGTCGACAGGATCGATGCCGCCTCCAGCCGCTTGATCGCCAGCACCTGGGTCTGCAGGTAGTTGTTGCGCAGCACCAGCTGAGCGACTTCGTCCGTCATCTCGGCCAAGAGCTCGTTGCGCTGCTTCAGCGTCATGTCGCCGGCCTGCATCACCGCGCCCAGCAGGATCTTGATGTTGACCTCGTGGTCGGAGCAGTCCACCCCGGCCGAGTTGTCGATGGCGTCGGTGCAGATGCGGCCGCCGGCGAGCGCGAACTCGACGCGGCCCAGCTGGGTGCACGTCAGGTTGCCGCCCTCGGCCACCACCTTCACGCGCAGTTCGCGGCCGTCGACCCGCACCGGGTCGCAGGCACGGTCGCGCGCATCGGCGTGGCTCTGCGTAGAGGCCTTGACGTAGGTACCGATACCGCCGTTGTAGAGCATGTCGGCGCGCGCCTTGAGGATCTCGTGGATCAGCTCGTTCGGCGCCATGCTGTCCTTGTCGGTCTCCAGCCAAGCCTTCACTTCCGGCGACAGCGGGATCGATTTGGCGCTGCGCTCGAAGATGCCGCCGCCCTTGGAGATCAGTTCGCGGTTGTAATCGGCCCAGCTCGAACGCGGCAGGTTGAACAGGCGTGCACGCTCAGCGAAGCTGACCGCCGCGTCCGGGGTCGGGTCGAGGAAGATGTGCATGTGGTTGAACGCCGCGATCAGCTGGATGTGCTCGGACAGCAGCATGCCGTTGCCGAACACGTCACCGGCCATATCGCCGATGCCGATCACGGTGAAATCCTGCTCCTGGGTGTTGATGCCCAGGTGGCGGAAGTGGCGCTTGACCGATTCCCAGGCGCCGCGCGCGGTAATGCCCATGCCCTTGTGGTCATAGCCGGCCGAACCGCCCGAGGCAAAGGCGTCACCCAGCCAGAAGTCGTACTGTTCCGAGATGCCGTTGGCGATGTCGGAGAAGGTCGCGGTCCCCTTGTCGGCGGCCACCACCAGGTACGGATCGTCCGGATCCAGGCGGCGCACATCCTTCGGCGGAACGATCTGGCCGGTCACCAGGTTATCGGTCACGTCGAGCAGCGCCGAGATGAAGGTCTTGTAGCAGGCGATACCCTCGGCCATGAAGGCTTCGCGATCGCTCGCCGGCGGCAGCTGCTTGCACACGAAGCCGCCCTTGGAACCCATCGGCACGATCACCGAGTTCTTCACCATCTGCGCCTTGACCAGACCCAGCACCTCGGTGCGGAAGTCTTCCATGCGGTCGGACCAGCGCAAGCCGCCGCGCGCCACCTTCGAGCCGCGCAGATGCACGCCCTCGACACGCGGGCTGTACACCCAGATCTCGAACATCGGACGCGGTTGCGGCAGGAACGGGATGGCGTTGGATTCCAGCTTGAACGAGATGTAGGACTTGAACTGGCCGTCTTCCGCCTTCTGCCAGAAGTTGGTGCGGCGCACCGCCAGGATCACCGACAGGAAGCCGTTGAGGATGCGGTCCTCGTCCAGGTTGGCCACCTGATCGAGCAGGTGCTTCAGTTCGCCCTGCAGGGTTTCAGCCTGGGCATCGTCGGCGTTGACCGGGTTCAGGCGCGCCTGGAACAGGCTGACCAGGTTACGGGTGATGGCCGGGTAGTTGGCCACGCACTGCTCGATATAGGCCTGGCTGAAGGTCAGGCCGCCCTGGCGCAAGTACTTGGCCAGTGCACGCACCAGCGAGATTTCACGCCAGTCGAGGCCGGCCACCAGCGCCAGGCGGTTGAAGCCGTCGTTCTCGCAGCGCTTGGCGAACACTTGCGACAGCAGTTCCTGGAAGTCGCGCTGCACCTCTTCGCGCGCCATCTGCTCGAAGGCGTTGCCGACGTCGAGGCCGAAGTCGCTGATCCAGACCGTGGCGCCGTCCGAGGTCTGCACGCGGTAGGGGTGTTCGTCACGCACGCGCACGCCCATGTTCTCGAGGATAGGCAGGCTGGCGGACAGGCCGAGTGGCTCGCCGGCGCTGAACAGCTTCAGGTTGAAGGCGTTGGTGCCGCGATGCAGCGGGCGGTACAGCTTCATGCCGAGGCGCTGCTCGCCACCCAGCGATTCCATCAGCTGCACGTCGAGCACCGCGTTGCGGGCGGCGAACTCTTCGCGGTACGCCACCGGGAACGCGCCCTTGTAGCGATGGTACAGCGCGTTGCCCTGCTCTTCGCCGTGCGCCTCGACCAGCAGCTGGTGCAGTTCCTCCTGCCAGCCGCGCACCACACGGGCGATTTCCGCCTCGATGTCCGACTCGTGGAAGGACGGCAGGTCGGCGGCGTGGGTGCGGATGGTGTAGTGCACCAGCGCCAGCGTGCCGTCGCCGATCTGAACGCTGAACTCGGCCGAGGTGCCGTTGAAGGCGCTCAGCAGCACCTTCTCGATCTTCAGGCGGACTTCGGTGTTGAAACTGTCGCGCGGCACGTACACCAGGCAGCTGACGTAGCGGTGGTAGCGGTCAGTGCGCACGAACAGCCGGACGCGCGGGCGCTCCTGCAGGTTGACGATGCCCTCGATGATCGGCGCCAGCGTTTCGGCCGGAATCTCGAACAGCTCGTCGCGCGGATAGTTTTCCAGCACGAAGGTCAGCGTCTTGGCCTTGTAGCTGTTGTCGACGTAATCGCAGTAGTTGACGACATATTCGGCCTTGCGACGCAGGATCGGGATGTTCTTCAGCGGCACGTGGTAAGCCTGAGCCGTGTACAGGCCGAGGAAACGGCGCTCGCCGATTACCTCGCCCTTGCCATTGAAACGCTTGATGCCGACGAAGTCGATATAGGCCGGACGATGGATGATCGAACGCGTCTGCGACTTGTTCAGGATGATCAGTTGCGGCAGGTGGGCCAGCTCGCGCAGCTCCTGCGGCAGTTGTTCGAAGCTGGCGGAATACTCCTTGTCGCCCTGCTCCTTCAGGATACCCAGACCGCTGTCCTTGACGATCTTCAGACTGTCCTTGCCGTCGCGCTTGACCAGGTCGTAGTCGCAGTAACCCATCAGCAGGAAATGGTTGTCTCCCATCCAGTGCAGGAAGTCGATGGCCTCCTGCGCCTCGTCGGCACGCGCGCCCTTGACCTTGGCCAAATCGTCGGCGATCTCAGCCAGTGCCGCGCGCATCTTCGGCTCGTCGTTCACCACCAGGCGGATGTCGGAAATGATGCGGTTCAGATCGGCTTCCAGGCGCTTCAACGTGGCCGGATCGGACACACGGTCGATCTCGACGTGAATCCACGATTCCAGCGGCAGGTCGCGGCCTTGAGTGCGCTTGAGCTCGACCAGTTGTCCCTTGGCATCACGCGCCACGGCCACTACCGGGTGGATCAGTAGGTGCAGATTGAGGTTGTAGCGCGACAGCAGCATGGCCAGCGAGTCAATCAGGAACGGCATGTCGTCGTTGACCACCTCGATCACCGTGTGCGTGCTCTGCCAGCCGTCACGCTCGAAATCGGGGTTGTAGATCCGGGCCTTGTGGATGCCGGCTTGACGCTGCTGGGCAAAGTCGTAATGAGCGATCGCGGCGCCGAACAGATCCAGCGACGAGTACCGGCGCAGATCGTCATACTCTGCTTCTTCGAAATAGACCGGAAAGAAAGGGGCCAGTTTTTGTTGCTCATCACTGGACAGCTTGCTGTCGGCCTCCGCCTGAATGTCATCGATCAGGCTGGCGTGTTCTGTCATGTTGGTGAGGGACATTGGGTTTTCTCTGTGTTGTCGTGCTGGGTTATTGTGCAGGAGTAAGGGTTCTGCTGAGCAGGGATTGTAGAGGGGTCGACCAGCACAAGATTTCCATAAAGCGACACGCTCTTACATCTTCTTTGGTTGCATTGCAGCATCCCTGTCTGGACATGAGCGGAGGATTGCTTTTTCCACCACTCATAGGCTTATAGCAATGCGACAGCCAATTATAAAAAGACTTTTGTGGCATTTTCTTGCCGCCCCGCCAAAGAAAAATCGTAACACCTTGTTTTTATTAATATTTTTCAGAACACCAAAAACCCGGTAGAATGCGCGCCTTCGATTTTTCCACCCCGTTCCGCCGTGGCCGGTGGATTGTGAGACGGCAAATGTTCGTGCCACCATGGGCTCACACAAGGGCCGGAGCACAGCCGGCCGACTAGAAACCGACGGGTAGCCGGCCGCATCCCGGCAAGGCCTACCACTTCGGCACGGCATTAAGCGGGGCCACGTCAGACCACCCTTCTGACACCCGGTTCACGTTCTGAGAAATAGAGAGGCATTCGATGAAAAAGGTTTTGATGGCAGTGGCGCTGGCCGCCCCGCTGTTTGCGTCCGCTGCCCAGGCAGAGACCATCCGCTTTGGCGTTGACCTGAATTACCCCCCGTTCTCCAAGCAGGGGCCGGATGGCAAGCCGCAGGGCTTCGACATCGACATGGCCCATGCGCTGTGCGCAGCGATGAAGGTCACCTGTGAAATCGTTCCGCAGGACTGGGACGGCCTGATCCCGGCGCTCAACACCAACAAGTTCGACGCCATCCTGTCGTCGATGCAGATCACCGATGAGCGCAAGAAGGCCGTCGACTTCACCAACAAGTACTACAACATCCCGAGCCGCATCATCGCCAAGGCCGGCACCACCGTCGACCAGAACAGCTTCAAGGGCAAGAAGATCGGCGCGCTGCGTGCCTCGACCCAGGAAAAGTTCGCCAAGGACTACTGGGGCAAGGCCGGTGCCAAGATCGTGGCCTATACCAAGTCTCCCGAGTCCTTCCTCGACCTGACCAGCGGCCGGCTCGACGCCGTGTTCGTCGACGGAGCCGTGGGCGACCAGGAATTCCTGAAGACCCCGCGCGGCAAGGGCTACGCCTTCGTCGGCCCGGAATATGCCGATACCAAGTATTTCGGTCTTGGCGCCGGTATTGCCGTGAAGAAGGGCAACAAGGCTCTGCGCGAGCGCCTGAACAACGCCATCGAGCAAATCCGCAAGGACGGTTCCTACAAGAAGGTGCAGGACAAGTACTTCACCTTCGACGTGTACGGCCACTGAGCTTCGACCAACCCCGGATGGCCCGCGCCCACACACGGTGCGGGCCATATTCGCGCTCTACCCCATTTTGCTGGAGACTGCATGAAACAGCCCTTGCTGACGCTGGGTGCGCTGCTGTGCGCGCTGACGGCCGCTAGCCACGCCGAAACGCTGCGTTTCGCCACCGATGCCAGCTACCCGCCGTTTTCCCAACAAGGTCCCGACGGCAAGATGGCCGGCTTCGATCCGGACATCGCCCGAGCCCTATGCGCGGCCATGAAAGTGAGCTGCGAGGTGGTGCCGCAAGACTTCGACGGCATCATCCCGGCGCTCAACGCCAAGAAGTTCGACGTCATCATCGCCTCGATGAACATCACCGACGAGCGCAAGAAAGCGGTCAACTTCTCCGACAAGTACTACAACATGCCGAGCCGCCTGGTCGCCAGGAGCGGCACCGCGATCAACGACGCCTGGTTCAAGGGCAAGAAGATCGGCGTGCTGCGCTCCTCCATTCAGGAAAAATACGCCCGCGACCGCTGGGTCAAGCTGGGCGCCAAGCTGGTGCCGTACGGCAAGGCGCCGGAATCCTTCCTCGACCTGAAGGCCGGGCGCCTGGACGCCAGCTTCGTCGATGCCGCCGTGGGCGACACCGACTTCCTGAAGACGCCGAACGGCAAGGGCTTCGCCTTTGCCGGCCCGGCCTACAGTGACGCCAAATACTTCGGCGAAGGGGCCGGTATCGCGGTGCGCAAGGCCGACACGGCGCTGCTCGAGCGCATCAACAAGGCACTCAAGCAGATTCGTGCCGACGGCAGCTACGACAAGATCCAGAAGAAGTACTTCTCCTTCGACATCTACGGCAACTGATAGGGATGGCCGCGCCGGCGTGCGACGCCGGTGCGGCGCTCCATGGAGAGCAGCATGTTTTTGCAGGGTTATCTTCCCAGCATTCTGGAAGGCGCGGCGCTGACGCTGGAAGTCGCCGCCGCCTCGCTGGTGGTGTCGGTCGTGCTCGGCCTGATCGGCGCCATGTTCAAGATGGCGCATTCCCGCGCCCTGGTGTGGTTGGCCGAACTCTACTCCACCGTGGTACGCGGCGTGCCCGACCTGGTCTGGATGTTCCTGCTGTTTTTCGGCGGACAGATGCTGATCAACGATGCCGCCGAGCGCTTCGGCCTGCCGGCCCCGGAAATCAACCCGATGATCGCCGGCGTGCTGACCATCGGCTTCATCTTCGGTGCCTACATGACCGAAACCTTCCGCGGCGCCATCATGTCCGTGCCCAAGGGCCAGATGGAGGCCGGCCTCGCCTACGGCATGTCGCCGCTGCGGGTGTTCTTCCGCATCACCGCGCCGCAGATGGTGCGCTTCGCCCTGCCGAGCTTCTCCAACAACTGGCTGGTGCTGGTCAAATCCACTGCGCTGGTCTCGGTGATCGGCCTGAACGACATGATGTACAAGGCGGACACCGCCAAATCCATCACCCAGGAACCCTTCACCGTTTATATGGTGGTGGCGGCGATCTACCTCGCCATCACCACGGTTTCGATTGTGGCCCTGAACGCGCTGAACAAACGCTATTCGACGGGCGTGAGGGAGAGTGAGCTGTGATTGACGCCAACCTGATCATCGACAATTTCCCATCCTTCCTGGGCGGCGGCAACGGCGAACCGGTGCTGTCCACCGGTGACGGCCTGATCCTGACGCTGGAGTTGCTGTTCTTCTCGCTGCTCGGCGGCTTGCTGCTGTCGATTCCGCTGGGGCTGATGCGGGTTTCCAAGAATCGCCTGGTGGCCGGCACGGTCTGGCTCTACACCTACGTGTTCCGCGGCACGCCGATGCTGGTCCAGCTGTTCATCATCTATTACGGCCTGTCGCAGTTCGAAGCGGTGCGCGAGAGCTGGACCTGGGAATACCTGCAGGAAGCCTATTTCTGCGCGCTGCTGGCCTTCACGCTGAACACCGCGGCCTATACCACCGAGATCATCGCCGGCCAGATCCGCAACACGCACTGGGGCGAGATCGAAGCCGCCAAGGCCATGGGGATGAGCAAGTGGCTGATGATGCGCCGCATCGTCATCCCCGCCGCGCTGCGCCGCGCCCTGCCGGCCTACAGCAACGAAGTGGTGATGATGCTGCAAGGCACCTCGATCGCCGGCCTGGTCACGCTGGCCGACGTCACCGGCGTCGCCCGCCGCATCTACAGCGACACTTACATGCCGTTCGAACCGTTCCTGACGGCGGGCCTGATCTACCTCGCCTTCACCTTCCTGTTCGTCTGGCTGTTCAAGCTGGCCGAGAAACGCTGGCTGGCCTATCTGGCACCGCGCAAGCACTGAGGCGGGAGCAAGGCAACAAAGAAATCCAACTACGGCATAAGGCGTGCGGCGCACGCCCACGTACCGCGACCGGCCGCCCCCACGGTGGCCCGGTTCGCCACCCACCACGCATTCAAGACAGGGATTTGCTGAGCGATGAAACCGATCGAACACCCCAACGCCACCACCGCCGGCCTCGACAGCCAAGTCAAGCTGCACGTTGCCGACATCCACAAAAGCTACGGCAGCCACGAAGTGCTCAAAGGCGTGTCGCTGACCGCCCACGCCGGCGACGTGATCAGCATCATCGGCTCGTCCGGCTCGGGCAAGAGCACCTTCCTGCGCTGCATCAACCTGCTGGAACAGCCCAACAGCGGCAAGATCTTCGCCGCCGGTGAAGAACTCCAGTTGGTTCCGGACCACCGCCACGGCGCCCTCAAGGCCGGCGACGCCAAACAACTGGCGCGACTGCGCACCAAGCTCGCCATGGTGTTCCAGCACTTCAATCTGTGGGCCCACATGACCGTGCTGGAAAACATCATCGAAGCCCCGGTGCACGTGCTCGGCGTCCCCAAGGACGAAGCCGTGGCCCGCGCTCGCAAGTATCTGGAAAAAGTCGGCCTGAAGAACGTCGAAGACAAGTACCCGTCGCACATGTCCGGCGGCCAGCAGCAGCGCGTCGCCATCGCCCGGGCGCTGGCGATGGAACCGGAAGTGATGCTGTTCGACGAACCGACCTCGGCGCTCGACCCGGAGCTGGTCGGCGAAGTGCTGCGCGTGATGCAGGACTTGGCGCGCGAAGGCCGCACCATGGTGGTGGTGACGCACGAAATGGGCTTCGCCCGCGAAGTCTCCAACCACGTCATCTTCCTGCACCAGGGCCGGATCGAAGAACAAGGCAACCCGAAGGAAGTGCTGGTCAAGCCGAAGAGCGAGCGGCTGGCACAATTCCTCTCGGGCAGCCTGAAATAATCATACAATTACGGCATTAAAACAGACACTCTGCCAAGTCCCGGACTTGGCAGAGTCTTTTCCCCGGCAGTTTTGTTTTTCGGTCACCTATGGCTATGCAGACGCAAGTCGCCAAACCGCTCCGCTACGGCATCCTGCTGTTGCCCCATGCCGCCATGGCCGATCTGGCCCTGATCACCGAGGTGCTGTCCCGCGCCAATCAACTGGCGGAAAAGAAGCTCTACGAGTTTCTACTGCTCTCGCCCAGCGGCGACGCCATGCCCCTGACCAACGGCATCAAAACACCGGTCGATCTGCCGCTCAGCTACGCGCCGAAACTCGACGGACTGTTCGTGCTCGCCGACGAAATCGCCGGCGACGTCGATGTCGACGAACTGGGCAAGACGATCCACGCCCAAGCCATCGACAAGCTGCAACTGATCGGCATCGGCTGCGGCAGCTACTGGCTGGCCCGCGCGGGCCTGCTGAACAGCTACCGCAGCACCATCCACTGGCAGGAAATCAACCGCTTCACCGAAGAATTCCCGGAAGTCATCGTCTCATCCAATCTGTACGAAATCGACCGCAACCGGATGAGCTGCGCCGGCGGCGCCTCGACGCTGGACTTCATGATGGTGCTGGTGGGACAACAACAAGGACACGACTTCGCCGCCCAGCTCTCCGAGCTGTTCAGCATGGAGCGCATCCGCCCCGGCAACGAACGGCAGCGCATCCCGCTGGCCACCCGCATCGGCGCGAGCCAGCCCAAGCTGACCGAAGCCGTCAGCCTGATGGAAGCGAACATCGAAGAACCGCTGACCACCGACGACATCGCCTACTATGTCGGCATCTCACGGCGGCAACTGGAGCGTCTGTTCAAACAACACCTGTCGGCGGTGCCCTCGAAATACTATCTCGAGCTGCGCCTGAAACGTGCCCGGCAGCTGCTGCAGCAGACCTCCAAGTCCATCGTCCAGATCGGGCTCGCCTGCGGCTTCTCCAGCGGCCCGCACTTCTCCAGCAGCTACCGCAACCACTTCGGCATCACCCCGCGCGAGGAACGCTCGTCGCGCAATACCGGCAAAACCGCTAGCGAGTAGCGCTCACTGGCACCGCCGACGGCACCGCCTCCGACAACGCCAAAGGCGGTGCATAAGGCAGTCGGAGGCGGAAACACGCCCCGCTACCCGGAATGTTTTCCGCTTCGATCGAACCGCCATACTGCTCGACGATGGTCTGGCAGATCGACAAGCCCAGACCCATGCCGCCCTCCCGGGTCGAATAGAAGGGATGGAACAACACCGCCTGCACATCCGGAGATATCCCCCGGCCGCTGTCGCGCACCTCCAGGATGGCCTGGGACAGCGCCACATGGCTGTGGATCACCAGCTGACGGCAGCCCTCCCTCTCCCCCTTCATCGCCTCGATCGCGTTGGACAGCAGGTTCATCAATACCTGTTCGATCTGGATGCTGTCCGCCATCACCGTCACCGGATTCGACGACAGCATCTGCACCACCTGGACACCGTTGCTGCGCAGGTCGTACTCGGCCAGGAACAAGCTATTGCCCACCAGCAGATTCAGGTCGACCTGGCGGACGTCCATGCTGCGCTTGCTGACGAAGGCGCGCAGACGCTTGATGATCTCACCGGAACGCTCGGCCTGGCGGATGGCTGCCTTCAGGGCGTCAGTCACCTGGGCCGGCGCCTCCTCGACATCCTCCAGCATGGCCAGCGACGCGGCGCAGTAGTTGCTGATGGCCGCCAGCGGCTGATTCAATTCATGGGCAATGCCCGAGGCCATCTCCCCCATGGTGTGCAGACGCGCGACATGGGACAGTTTCTCGAGGTGGTCCCGCACCCGGCTCTCGCTGGCCTCCAGCACCGCCTGGGCCCGGCGCCGGATCGGCCCCATGTCGCGGATCGCGCACACGGCGCCATTCATCTCACCGGTACGGGAAAACAGCGGGGCCACGGAACCCTCGACCAAGCGCGTCTCCCCGTAGAAGGTCGACAGCAGCACTTCATCCGGAAATTCCACCACCTGCTGATACAGAAAGCTCTGGCCGATCGGATCGACCCGGGAGACGTCGGCCAGACCCAGCTGCAGCCGCAACACCTCCTTGTAATCGCGCCCCAGAATCTGTTCCGGCTGGAGCCCCAACAGCTCCTGGGCCATCGGATTGATCCACTCCACCCGGCGATCATGGCTCAACGTGATCACACCGTCGCGGATAGCGTTAAGGGCGACCTCTACCCGCTCGCGCTGGCTGAACAGCGCCTCGTCGGCGGATGAACGCGCACGGTGCAGGTGCAGACGCTGCTGGTACACCTGCCACAACGCCAGCAGCAGCAAGGTCACCAGCAACTCCTGGAAAACCAGCACACTCAAGCGCAGTTCAGCCCAGGTCACGTCGCGCGACAGTCTCAACACAAAGGGCTGCGCCTCGCTCGGCAGGTCCATCTTGGATTCGAAGCGCTGGAACAAGGGCCATTGCGAAGCCTTGGCCGGCTTGAAGGAGCGCTCGTAGAGCAGCAGCGAACCGTGCACTCCCGGCAGCTCTCTCTGATACAAGGCGATGTTCAGGGACTGGGACTCGAGTCGCAGCGGGGCCAGCAACTGCTCAAAGTGCACCTGCACGGCAACAATACCCTCGACCAAGGGAGAGTCGGGCCGCAGAGGTATCACGCCAGGGCCGCCGTTGCGGTACACCCCTTTCATCAACAGGTAGACCCTCTCCCCCTCTTTCAGCTCGAAGGGCATCGAGACCACGATCTCCCCCGTCGCAATGGCCTGCTTGAGTTCCCGGGTGAGTCTTGGCTCATGCAGGATGTCATAGCCATAGAGCCGACGCGACACCAAGGTCGCCGGCTCCACCAGAGAGATCGGGTAATAGATATCGCGTGACGGTGCCGGCACCCAGGAACGTCGCCGGTTCATATCGAAATCCGTGATATGGACAGCTTCGCCGGCCTGTTGTGTCAACTGCTCCTGGTAATGATCCCGCTCCGGCTTCTCCACCTTCTGCAAGAAAAGTACCGTGTACAGCTTGGGATAATTACCGAGGATCTCACGGGAAAAGGCGCTCAGGGCCGGGATGTCCAACTGGTCTCGCGACGCCACCATGGCGTGCACCGCTTGCAGTACGGCCTCGTTCTGGTCCAGCTTGCGCGCAATCTGCACGTAAGCCGCCCGCCCGTCTTTTTCAAACCCCTCTTCCAAGCGGCTGCGCTCCATCTGGAGCCAGAGCAAGGCCGTCAAGAAACACAAAAGGCACCACCCCAGGATGGGCAAGGCGGATTTCTTGATCTTGGAGGTAAGGGCTAGCAACGATTTCAAACGCGACTATTCCATTCAAGCTGACAGATTGGCGAGAGCGGCACGGCCGGCATGAGGTAAAACAGGCATGAGAATCGGCCGGCGTGTGCAGTTGGAAAGATGTGACTGTACAACTAAAAACACTGTAAGTGCCATCATTGGCAGCAAATACCCTGAATGCAAAAAGCCCAGCTCGGTTGAGCTGGGCTTTCTTGAGGGGAGTCTGGCGGTGTCCTACTTTCACACGGCAAGGCCGCACTATCATCGGCGCTAAGGCGTTTCACGGTCCTGTTCGGGATGGGAAGGAGTGGGACCACCTCGCTAAGGCCGCCAGACATAAACTGTCAACAAACTGGAAGAAGCCTGGAAGCCTGTCGGCTTCCATTTCGAATTCGGGTAATCGATCGTACGTCGCACACTTCACCGCGTGGCCCAAGCCACTCAAATGATAGGATCAAGCCTCACGAGCAATTAGTATCGGTTAGCTTCACGCCTCACAGCGCTTCCACACCCGACCTATCAACGTCCTGGTCTCGAACGACTCTTCAGGAGGGTCAAGCCCTCAGGGAAGTCTCATCTTCAGGCGAGTTTCCCGCTTAGATGCTTTCAGCGGTTATCTCTTCCGCACTTAGCTACCCGGCAATGCCACTGGCGTGACAACCGGTACACCAGAGGTGCGTCCACTCCGGTCCTCTCGTACTAGGAGCAGCCCCCGTCAAACTTCCAACGCCCACTGCAGATAGGGACCAAACTGTCTCACGACGTTTTGAACCCAGCTCACGTACCACTTTAAATGGCGAACAGCCATACCCTTGGGACCGGCTACAGCCCCAGGATGTGATGAGCCGACATCGAGGTGCCAAACTCCGCCGTCGATGTGAACTCTTGGGCGGAATCAGCCTGTTATCCCCGGAGTACCTTTTATCCGTTGAGCGATGGCCCTTCCATTCAGAACCACCGGATCACTATGTCCTGCTTTCGCACCTGCTCGACTTGTCGGTCTCGCAGTTAAGCCACCTTTTGCCATTGCACTATCAGCACGATTTCCGACCGTACCTAGGTGACCTTCGAACTCCTCCGTTACACTTTGGGAGGAGACCGCCCCAGTCAAACTGCCTACCATGCACTGTCCCCGATCCGGATCACGGACCAAGGTTAGAACCTCAAACACACCAGGGTGGTATTTCAAGGGCGGCTCCACCAGAACTGGCGTCCTGGTTTCATAGCCTCCCACCTATCCTACACAAGTCTGTTCAAAGTCCAATGCAAAGCTACAGTAAAGGTTCACGGGGTCTTTCCGTCTAGCAGCGGGGAGATTGCATCTTCACAAACATTTCAACTTCGCTGAGTCTCAGGAGGAGACAGTGTGGCCATCGTTACGCCATTCGTGCGGGTCGGAACTTACCCGACAAGGAATTTCGCTACCTTAGGACCGTTATAGTTACGGCCGCCGTTTACCGGGGCTTCGATCAAGAGCTTGCACCCCATCACTTAACCTTCCGGCACCGGGCAGGCGTCACACCGTATACGTCCACTTTCGTGTTGGCACAGTGCTGTGTTTTTGATAAACAGTCGCAGCCACCGATTCTCTGCGACCTCTCGAGGCTTCGAACGCGAGGTCCTACACCCTAAGAGGCATACCTTCTCCCGAAGTTACGGTATCAATTTGCCGAGTTCCTTCTCCTGAGTTCTCTCAAGCGCCTTAGAATTTTCATCCTGCCCACCTGTGTCGGTTTGCGGTACGGTTCTCGTATAGCTGAAGCTTAGTGGCTTTTCCTGGAAGCGTGGTATCAGTCACTTCGGCTCCGTAGAGCCTCGTCATCACGTCTCGGTGTTAATAGAGCGGCGGATTTGCCTACCGCTCCCACCTACCGGCTTAAACCAGGACGTCCAACACCTGGCTGACCTAACCTTCTCCGTCCCCACATCGCACTATACGAGAGTACGGGAATATTGACCCGTTTCCCATCGACTACGCTTTTCAGCCTCGCCTTAGGGGCCGACTCACCCTACGCCGATGAACGTTGCGTAGGAAACCTTGGGCTTTCGGCGAGCGGGCTTTTCACCCGCTTTATCGCTACTCATGTCAGCATTCGCACTTCTGATATCTCCAGCATGCCTTACGACACACCTTCACAGACCTACAGAACGCTCCCCTACCATCTGCACCTAAGTGCAAATCCGCGGCTTCGGTTATCAGTTTGAGCCCCGTTACATCTTCCGCGCAGGACGACTCGACCAGTGAGCTATTACGCTTTCTTTAAATGATGGCTGCTTCTAAGCCAACATCCTGGCTGTCTGGGCCTTCCCACTTCGTTTACCACTTAACTGATCATTTGGGACCTTAGCCGGCGGTCTGGGTTGTTTCCCTCTTGACGATGGACGTTAGCACCCACCGTCTGTCTCCCATGCTCGCACTTTCCGGTATTCTGAGTTTGCCATGGTTTGGTAAATCGCAATGACCCCCTAGCCATAACAGTGCTTTACCCCCGGAAGTGATACATGAGGCACTACCTAAATAGTTTTCGGGGAGAACCAGCTATCTCCGAGTTTGTTTAGCCTTTCACCCCTATCCACAGCTCATCCCCTAGTTTTGCAACACTAGTGGGTTCGGACCTCCAGTGCGTGTTACCGCACCTTCATCCTGGCCATGGATAGATCACTCGGTTTCGGGTCTACGCCCAGCAACTCAATCGCCCTGTTCGGACTCGGTTTCCCTACGCCTCCCCTATTCGGTTAAGCTCGCTACTGAACGTAAGTCGCTGACCCATTATACAAAAGGTACGCAGTCACCCCTTACAGGGCTCCCACTGTTTGTATGCATCCGGTTTCAGGTTCTATTTCACTCCCCTCCCGGGGTTCTTTTCGCCTTTCCCTCACGGTACTGGTTCACTATCGGTCGATCACGAGTATTTAGCCTTGGAGGATGGTCCCCCCATCTTCAGACAGGATTTCGCGTGTCCCGCCCTACTTGTCGTACGCCTAGTCCTTGGAATGCGTTTTCGTGTACGGGGCTATCACCCACTATGGCGGCCATTTCCAGAGCCTTCCACTAACACAATCCATAACACGTACAAGCTGTTCCGCGTTCGCTCGCCACTACTGACGGAATCTCGGTTGATTTCTGTTCCTGCGGGTACTTAGATGTTTCAGTTCTCCGCGTTCGCTCTACTCTGCCTATGTGTTCAGCAGAGAGTACCTATTGCTAGGTGGGTTTCCCCATTCGGACATCTCCGGATCATCGCTCTATTGCCAGCTCCCCGAAGCTTTTCGCAGGCTTACACGTCCTTCATCGCCTGTGATCGCCAAGGCATCCACCAGATGCACTTAGTCGCTTGACCCTATCATTTCAGTGACCTGGACCAACCTTGCGGCGGGTTCAAGCACGTCCACGACAGTGAATGTTTGTGCGACATGTCACACCGCCCCTTTTGTGATGGCGACATGACATCGATACAATCAAATTACCCAAAGTCAGCAAGTCACTCGAGGCAGAATTAACTTCCTCTCGCTTCTCGCCGTCTTTCTAATTCGGCTTCTTCAGTTTGTTAAAGATCGGGCGTTTTACAACGCAAACAGAAACTCACTGACTGATTTTTTTCTTCAGCCAATGCGCTTGTGTTTGCATCGTGATGGTGGAGGATGACGGGATCGAACCGACGACCCCCTGCTTGCAAAGCAGGTGCTCTCCCAACTGAGCTAATCCCCCAACAGGTCAAATGGTGGGTCTGGTTGGACTCGAACCAACGACCCCCGCCTTATCAAGACGGTGCTCTAACCAGCTGAGCTACAAACCCAGTTGACTTCATCAACCCGTTCTCACAGGTTGACTATGCCCTTAACGCGAATAACCGATAGGCTGTGAGTACTCGACTCGGCCCTTCTCTAGAAAGGAGGTGATCCAGCCGCAGGTTCCCCTACGGCTACCTTGTTACGACTTCACCCCAGTCATGAAGCATACCGTGGTAACCGGACTCCCGAAGGTTATCCTAGCCACTTCTGGTATCCCCCACTCCCATGGTGTGACGGGCGGTGTGTACAAGACCCGGGAACGTATTCACCGCAGCATGCTGATCTGCGATTACTAGCGATTCCGACTTCACGCACTCGAGTTGCAGAGTGCGATCCGGACTACGATCGGTTTTATGAGATTGGCTCCACCTCGCGGCTTGGCGACCCTCTGTACCGACCATTGTATGACGTGTGAAGCCCTACCCATAAGGGCCATGAGGACTTGACGTCATCCCCACCTTCCTCCGGTTTGTCACCGGCAGTCTCATTAGAGTGCCCAACCAAATGATGGCAACTAATGACAAGGGTTGCGCTCGTTGCGGGACTTAACCCAACATCTCACGACACGAGCTGACGACAGCCATGCAGCACCTGTGTTCCGGCTCCCTTTCGGGCACTCCCACCTCTCAGCGGGATTCCGGACATGTCAAGGGTAGGTAAGGTTTTTCGCGTTGCATCGAATTAATCCACATCATCCACCGCTTGTGCGGGTCCCCGTCAATTCCTTTGAGTTTTAACCTTGCGGCCGTACTCCCCAGGCGGTCAACTTCACGCGTTAGCTACGCTACCAAGGATTCAAACCCCCAACAGCTAGTTGACATCGTTTAGGGCGTGGACTACCAGGGTATCTAATCCTGTTTGCTCCCCACGCTTTCGTGCATGAGCGTCAGTGTCATCCCAGGGGGCTGCCTTCGCCATCGGTATTCCTCCACATCTCTACGCATTTCACTGCTACACGTGGAATTCTACCCCCCTCTGACACACTCTAGCCGTGCAGTCTCCAATGCCGTTCCCAGGTTGAGCCCGGGGCTTTCACATCAGACTTGCACAACCGCCTGCGCACGCTTTACGCCCAGTAATTCCGATTAACGCTTGCACCCTACGTATTACCGCGGCTGCTGGCACGTAGTTAGCCGGTGCTTATTCTTCAGGTACTCTCAGCTCCGGGCGGTATTAGCGCCCAGCATTTGCTCCCTGACAAAAGTCCTTTACAACCCGAAGGCCTTCTTCAGACACGCGGCATGGCTGGATCAGGCTTGCGCCCATTGTCCAAAATTCCCCACTGCTGCCTCCCGTAGGAGTCTGGGCCGTGTCTCAGTCCCAGTGTGGCGGATCATCCTCTCAGACCCGCTACTGATCGAAGCCTTGGTGAGCCTTTACCTCACCAACTAGCTAATCAGACGTCGGCCGCTCGAATACCGCGAGGTCCTAAGATCCCCCGCTTTCCTCCTCGGAGCGTATGCGGTATTAGCACAGCTTTCGCTGCGTTATCCCCCAGTACTCGGTGCGTTCCGACGCATTACTCACCCGTTCGCCACTCGCCGCCAGGCCGAAGCCCGCGCTGCCGTTCGACTTGCATGTGTAAAGCATGCCGCCAGCGTTCAATCTGAGCCAGGATCAAACTCTTCAGTTCAATCTCATAGCAATATTTCTGGCACGCAAGATCAAAGAAATATCAGGTATTTCCTGTCTTGCAGTGCAAGTGTTCGGCTTCGCCGAGCACTCACACCTATCGGTTATTCGGTCTGTTAAAGAGCGGTGCTGCGTCGCTGTTTCGTTTGCGTCGTCAGCTGAGGAGGCGAACTATACGCCCCGCCCCCACCCTCGTCAACGCTTTTTTGCGGGAAATTTGCAGAAAGTTGGCACACCACACGCAAACCATTGATCTAAAAGGAAAGTCTATCCCAGACGCAACAAGGGTTGGCCGAAGCCAACCCTTGTATCTGCTTGGAAAGCGCCATCCAACCTGGTTCAACTGACCTTGCGCTTCTTCTTGCTTGCCGGCTTGCTCTCGCTCTCGGCCTGCAATTCGGTCTCCGGCGCCAGGACAAAATCGATACGGCTGCTTTCCAGGTCGGCCCGCACGACCTTGACCGCCAGGCGCCCGCCCAACTGGTAACGCACCCCGCTCTTCTCGCCGACGATGGCCTGGATGTCCTTGCGGTAGTGGAAGTAGTCCTTACCCAGTTCGGAGATGTGCAGCAGGCCTTCAACGTAAATGCCGTCGAGCAACACAAAGACGCCGAAACTGGTGACGGCACTGATCTCCCCGACGAACACCTCGCCGATCTTGTCGCGCATGTAGTAGGTCTTGAGCCAGGCTTCGACGTCGCGGCTGGCCTCGTCGGCTCGGCGCTCGGTCATGGAGCAGTGCTCACCCAGTTGCTCCCACTTGCCCGCCTTATAGTGATGCCCAGCAAGGACCGCCTTGATGGAGCGATGCACCACGAGGTCGGGATAGCGGCGGATCGGGGAGGTGAAATGGGTATAAGCCTCGTACGCCAGCCCGAAGTGGCCGATATTGTCCGGGCTGTAGATGGCCTGCTGCATGGAGCGCAGCAGCATGGTCTGCAGCACCGGCGCATCGGGGCGGCCATGGATTTGCTCTGCCAGCTTGGCGTAATCCTTTGCGGTCGGCGTTGCGCCGCCTCCCAGCGCCAGCCCGACCAGCTTGAGATAGGCTTGCAGGTTTTCCAGTTTTTCCGGTGTCGGCCCCTCGTGCACGCGGTACAAGCAGGGGTGTTCGTGCTTGAGCAGGAAATCGGCGGAGCACACGTTAGCCGCCAGCATGCACTCTTCGATCAGGCGGTGGGCATCGTTGCGCACCACCGGCACGATCTTGTCGATCTTGCCGTCCTCGTTGAACACCATCTGTGTTTCGGTGCTGTCGAATTCGATGGCGCCGCGCTGTTCGCGCGCTGCCAACAGAACTTTGAACAACTCATATAGGGTTTGCAGCTTGGGCAGCAGTGGATGATCGGAGCCGTGCTGTAGCCAGTCCCATACGATGTTGTAGGTGAGGCGAGCCTTGGATTGCATCACCGCTGGGTAGAAGCGGTACTGCTTGACCTCGCCCTTGGCGCTGATCTGCATATCGCAGACCATGCAGAGCCGCTCGACGTCGGGGTTGAGCGAACAGATACCGTTGGAGAGCGCTTCCGGCAGCATCGGGATGACGCGGCGCGGGAAGTAGACCGAGGTACCGCGCTCCAGTGCATCCTGGTCCAAGGCGTCGCCCGGCTTGACGTAATGGCTGACGTCGGCAATCGCCACCACCAGTCGGTAGCCCTTGCCGACACGCTCGGCAAAAACGGCATCGTCGAAGTCGCGGGCGGTTTCGCTGTCGATGGTCACCAGCGGCAGCTCGCGCAGGTCTTCCCGGCCCTTGAGGTCGGACTTGCGTACTTTCTTCGGCGTGGCCTGCGCTTGCTCGACGGCGGCGTCGGAGAATACGTGCGGCAGATCATGCTGGCGCAGCGCAATCTCGATTTCCATGCCGGGGTCGGCGTAGTTGCCGAGGATTTCCACGACCCGGCCGATCGGCTGGCGATAGCTGTCCGGCTGCGACAAGAGTTCGACGATCACCACCTGGCCATGCTGCGCCCCGCCCTCACCGCCCGGTTCGATCAAGATGTCCTGATTGATGCGCTTGTCTTCGGCCACCACCAGCCACACGCCGCGCGACAGGTAAATGCGCCCCACCAGTTTCTGTACCGCGCGCTCCAGCACTTCGACGATGCGTCCTTCGTTACGGCCGCGCTTGTCGGTGCCGGTGATGCTGACCATCACCCGGTCGCCGTGCAGCACCTTATGCATCTCGCGCTCGGAGAGGAAGATGTCCTCGACGCCCGGCTCTTCGGGGATGGCGAATCCGTAACCGTCACGGTGGCCGGAGACCTTGCAGCGGATCAGCTCGAGCTTGTCGGCAACGCAGATGGCGCCTTTGCGGTTGATGATGATCTCGCCGGAACGCTCCATGGCCTGCAAGCGGCGTTCGAAGTAGCGAAGTTCGTCCTTCTTGATGTCGAGCATCTGGGCGAGTTCGTCCGGCCACAGGGGCACGCCCTGCTCGGTAAGCAGTTGGATGACGAACTCCCGGCTCGGTAAGGGATTGTCATACTTGAGTTTTTCCCGCTCCAGGTGCGGGTCCTGCAAACGCAGGGAGGTGTTTTTCTGTTTTTTTTGCTTCGAAGGCATTGACAATTTCTGGGGGCTCCTTATAATTCGCATCTCATCGCAGCACTGCTGTGGCGCAGATGATACAGCAAAGCGATGCCCAGGTGGCGGAATTGGTAGACGCACTAGGTTCAGGTCCTAGCGGTGGCAACACTGTGGAAGTTCGAGTCTTCTCCTGGGCACCACGGAATCATTTAAGATTGGCTTAATCATAGCCGGTCTGCAGTTACAATTTAAAGTTTTATGCCCAGGTGGCGGAATTGGTAGACGCACTAGGTTCAGGTCCTAGCGGTGGCAACACTGTGGAAGTTCGAGTCTTCTCCTGGGCACCAGTACAAAAGCCGTTGAGTTCAACTCAACGGCTTTTTGCTTTCGAGGCGTCCCTCGGGATGCCTCTCTCCCCACAGCGGCACCATGAACCACCCCTGGAACCGTTCCTATGGTGACTGGACGGGCATGTCGCCTTCCAGTGCCGCAGCCGACACTTGCCAAGCAGCCCCCTCTTTCCGGTCTTCGAATCGCCCCATATAAGCAGATGCTGAATCACTCCTTTTGCAGCCAGTTTGGGTACTACGCAATCAATCATAGCCCCAACGAAGTTTACTGGCACAAACCCTCGCAAAAATGCCGATTTCAACGTACTTGTTTCCCTAATTTTCTATTGCTATATTTTAAAGGTTTTGTTGTTTGTCTTGTTGATAAATACTAGCATAGTAAAGAAGGATTTCCACGATGATGCCGAAAGGAGGGAAAGATCAAAGAAGTTAAATCCCAAGGAGGAATGAGTGCCGAGAACTTCAATCCTCTGGATTGTAGTCCGGCATTTTTGCTTGATGATTCTGCACCTGAATAACAAGGAAGAGTGATAGAACATCCCAGCGAAATATGGCACGAGAAAGGAATCTTGCGTGCGATTCCTGTGGAAACGCTGTCTTCGATCAATCAAAGACAGCAGGATGTGTTTTGCCGATTTTTCAATGGCTTTCCTGAAAAGCATGGCAAACCATTCCGCATTGATGTTTAGTGCCAGCTTGCCGCTGCATCAGCTCCTTGGAGCCATGCGGGAGAGCAAGCGAGGCGAATAGCCATGCCCGTCACGGCGCCCCTGCTGAATGAGGCTGCGGGTTTGTGACGAGTGATGAATTGGGAAGATCCGGAGGAAAATCGAGATAGACGAGGGGTTACCTATCCTAAGGAAAGGGGAATTCGTGCTCCCTTAACAACTAAGGGTAAACGCTTTTCTTTACCAAGAAGAGGTGAACCATGTCTAAGCTTAATACCCCATTAATCCGGTCACTCATGCTATGTACTGGTCTTGCACTGGGGGCATCCCCAGCTATCGCAGGCAAGGTGACCACGAATATCGATTGGCCGGCAACGTTGAGTTTGGATTTTTCCGGCAGCTGCAGCAATAGTCCGGGTCCGTGGATTACCTTAGGGCCGGGTGTGCTTACTCTACATGATGTACCCGTGACAGTACGCTTTGATGGCGGCGGGGAGCATGATGAGGATGTCGTCAAGAATGTCGATTTCTCCCTGGAAATCAAGGATGCAATCAAGCTCCCCAAACAGGGATCGCAACCTGACGGCGTTACCGGAAACCCCTACGTTTCCATCCTCCTGAACGGCAAGACGATTTTTGGCCCCGTACGCTGCAACAAGCTGTGACGAGCCAACGTTGACACCGAACCAAACCGCAGAGCACTAGTCTCCGGCGGCCCTTCCATGTGGTGGGGCCGCCTTCTTCACAAACTCCCCCTGGAAAATTGCCATCGGCAACCCCTTGCCGCCCACTCATTGCTTTCGTCTATTCAAAACAAAAAAGCCAGTCAGTCCGCTTAGCACATTCTAAACTCACGTCTATAATTTTTTTAAGCAGTCATCGAGTACAACGCCATTATAGGCAGCACCATGTACACGAACCACTATGGTTTGGCCGATCTGCCTTTTTCGATCGCGCCGGATCCCCGCTATCTCTTCATGAGCCAGCGGCACCGCGAAGCGCTCGCCCACCTGATGTACGGCATCAGCGGGGACGGGGGCTTCGTGCTCCTGACCGGCGAGATCGGCACCGGCAAGACCACCATTTGCCGCTGCTTTCTGCAGCAATTGCCGGACAACTGCGACGTCGCCTTCATTTTCAACCCGAAGCTGAACGTGCTCGAGCTGCTGTCGACGATCTGCGAAGAGCTCCATATCCCCTACCCCCAGGACAGCGCCAGCAACAAGGCGCTGACCGACCGCATCAACGACCACCTGCTGGCCGCCCATGCCCAGGGGCGCACGACGATCCTCATCATCGACGAGGCGCAGAATCTGGACAGCGAGGTACTGGAGCAGGTCAGGCTGCTGACCAACCTGGAAACCAACCAGCGCAAGCTGCTGCACATCATCCTGCTGGGGCAGCCGGAGCTGCGGGACAAGCTGGCCCGCCCCGAGTTGCAGCAGCTTTCGCAACGGATCATCGCCCGCTATCACCTCGGGCCGTTGCAGCCGCAGGAAATCGCCGCCTACATCCATCACCGTCTCGATGTCGCCGGGGGCAGCCGGACCTTGTTTCCAGCGTCCGTCATCCGCTTGCTGTTCCGCCTCAGCGACGGCATTCCGCGCAAGCTGAACATCCTGTGCGACCGCGCCCTGCTGGGTGCCTACGTGCAAGGGAAAGGCGAGGTGGACCGCGACATCCTGCGCCAGGCCGCCAAGGAGGTGTATGGCCAGAACACGCCCCAGCCGTGGCAAAAGCTGGTGGTGGGGCTGGGGGCCCTGCTCAGCGCCACGGCCCTGGCCACCGCCTTGCTCTACTACGCCGAACCGTTCGGCCGTACCCCAAGTGCGCTGGCCAAGCCGGCAGGCTCGAAACCGGCCTTGGTCAGCGGCAAGACAATGGTCGAAACGCCCACGCCATCTGGGCAACGGGGCACGCCGGAGCAGTTGTCGACCCTCGTAGCCAAGGGTACGGAGCGCGACGCCCAGAAACTGGCCTACCAGGCCCTGCTGGCGCTCTGGAAGATTCCGGCCCAGGCCGATGGCGAGCCGAGCGCCTGTCTGCAGGCGGCAGCGTTCGGTCTGCTCTGCCTGAGCGAGTCTGGCGAGCTGGAGCAGTTGCGCCGCCTCGATCGGCCGGCGGTGCTTCAGGTGCGCCTGCCGAATGGCGGCGTCAGCCATGTCCTCCTGAGCGCTTTGCAGGGCGAGCAAGCCACCATCGGGCAGGGAAAGCATACCCAGATCATCGGCGTGAGGATGCTGAGTCAGGCCTGGACGGGACGCTACACCCTGCTGTGGAAGCCCCCTCCCAACTATCGCGAGCCGCTGGCCCGCGGCAGCCGAGGGCCGCTGGTGGCCTGGCTGCACCACCAGCTTGGCCCGCGCCAGGAGCAACACCCCGGCCCGGCAAAAGAATGGCTGTTTGACGGCGCCCTGGAAGAACGGGTGATGCGTTTTCAGCGCAGCGATGGCTTGCCGGCAGACGGCATCGTCGGGCCGCACACGCTGATCCGGCTGACCCGGGCCAGCGATGCGTCCTCCCCCCGACTGGCCGGCACGATCATGACCACGGCCACCAAGGAGTAGCCATGTCATATATCCTCGACGCCTTGCTCAAAGCGGATCAGGAGCGTCAGCGCAATGCGACGCCGACGCTCAACTCCGTGCATGCCCCCTATGTCGCAGAACCATCCGGCCCACGCAGGCGCTGGCTCTACCCCGTGCTGCTGACGCTCCTGGGCGGCGGACTGCTGGTGAGCGGCCTGCTGCTCGGCATACGGCCGGCGGCCTCGGCACCGGAACGCTCGGCTCAAGCCCAAGCGGCCACGCCCAGCCCGGCTGCTCCGGCAAAACACCTGGAAAAAGTAACCGCTTCTCCACAGGTGGAACCGCCCCGCCTGAACGCTCCCTTGTCTGCCGCTGTCGCCCCCCTCCACACTCCGACTCCCCCGGCGACAGCGCAGACCGCTCCTCCCCCCGCCACCGTGGCCACGATGACACGGGACAAAACGCCTTCCCACGAACGGCGCATGGCGTCGCCCGCCGCCCCGACGGCCCCCGCCCCCTCGGCGGAGACGGACGCTGTGGCGTCGGTCCCTCTGCCAGCCGAGGCCACACCAGCGGTTACGCTGAAACGCAGCAACCGCATCCTCGACCTCGGCGAGCTCCCTCCGGAGCTGCGCAAGGAAGTGGAGGAGAACGTGATCGTCTCCGGCTCCTCATTCTCCGCGGACAACAACGAGCGCATGGCCATCATCAATGACCGGGCGCGGCGCGCGGGCGATGAGGTCGCCACCGGCATGAAACTGGAAACCATCTTGCCAGATGGTATCGTCTTGAATTACAAGGGGTATCGTTTCCGTACCGGCATGTATTGAGCGCTATCCCGCGCGGCCACGGTGCCTACCGGGATAGGCCCTGCAACTAGCCTGAACGCGAGACCCGCCATGGCGGTCTACCTTTATAGAAGTGGCAGAGAGATAACCATGAAGACCAACCTTACCCTGCCGGGGCGGCTCACCGTCCGCGTAGCCATCCTGCTTTTGATGCTCCCGTGGGCTCAATCGGTCCGGGCCGACATCTACGCTTTCAAGGACTCCGACGGCACCCTGCACTTCAGCAACATCCCTCAGGACAAACGCTACACCTTGCTGATGCGCACCCCCAAGGAGCCACTCGCCGGCGAGACCGCTGCCGCGGACAGTTCCGCACCGGCCAGCGAACGGCGAGGGCCGGCCATCGACCCGCAACTGCGCGCCCAGCTGAACGGCCTGATCGAAGAAACCGCGCGGAGCTTGAATATGGACCCCGCACTGTTGCACGCCGTCATCGCCGTCGAATCGGGCTACAATCCGCGCGCCGTCTCACCCAAGGGGGCCATGGGCCTGATGCAGCTGATGCCGGCCACGGCAAAACGCTACGGTGTGACCGACCCCTACGACCCGGCACAAAACATCCGCGCCGGCGCGCAGTACCTGCGCGACCTGATGGGCCGTTTCGACAACGACCTCAAGCTGACGCTGGCGGCCTATAACGCTGGCGAACTGGCCGTCGCCCGCCATGGCAACACCATTCCACCATATAAGGAGACGCTGAATTATGTTCCTCGCGTCATGAGCGGTTACGCCCGCAATCAACAGCAACCCTGACGCCCCTTCCACACCCTACCATCTCCGGAAAATGCCAGCTGGAGCAGCATTACACCCCATTATTGCCATCACTATATTTTAAATATTATTTTGAATTACTTGTCAGCGAATACTAGCATGAAGCATGTGAAATTCCGCCATCACAGAGGGAGGAGGTAACGATTCGACCGTACTGATGTCGCTCTGGAAGAGTGCCATGATCACCAACCCGCCGGGCTGCGTCCCGGTGTTTCGCTTGATGATTCTGCACCCGAATAAAAATTAATAGCGATAGGTCATCCTGGCGGAACATTTCGCGGGAAAGGGGAATCATGCGTGCGATTCCTTGGCAGGAACCGCCTTTGAGTCATTCAGAGGAGGTGTGACATGAGTACGTGCAGTTTCAATAAACTTTGTCGGGCCGTCGCCATTACATGTACGGCGGCCCTCATGGGCGTTGGCTTGGCGCCTCCAGCGTTCGCAAGTGTAGTAAGCGATAATTCGCTCTTCGAGTTGGATAGACCGAATGTCCCAGACACGGTCGACCCCAACTGTTCAGGGGCAAGTAATACATTCCCCTGCTTACCCCCCAGTGCTCTTCCCGACGACTGGAACAATTTTGGCCCCAATGGTTCCAATTCAGACACGGTTAAAAAGGGCTCCTCCCACGCGGACGTCTTTACCGGGATCATCACTGATACCACTCCTCATGTTTTCAGTAAAGGGTCAAAGGACGAGGACGATGTCAGCAAATGGGATTTCCGATCAGGTTCATCCCCAGCCAAGGCAGATATGACGCATGCCTATGCGGCAGGCTATAACCATAACACTAGCGGGGCTAATATTCCTCTCGTGTTGTTCTTTGGTTCCAACCGCAGCTCCTTCAATGGCACCACGGAGCTCGGTTACTGGTTCTTCAAGAACAAAGTTGTGCTGGATGAAACCACTGGGACATTCAAAAATGCCGATGGAACAGGCCCCGCCCACCATTGCAATAACGATCTGCTGGTAACGGTTGCCTACGACAATGGCGGCAAGATCGGCACGATTCGTGTGCGCAAGTGGAGTGATACTAGCGGTGACCCCTGCGACGGCACCGGCACGCTGGTGGATGTGACTAATTCCACCAACACCAGCGGGATTTCCGGCCGCTTCTGTGATGTCTCCGGAACAGGCAACCCAGGTGCAGACACCGTTTGCGCAGGTTCGAATAGCACAACGATCACCCTCCCGTGGGCTCCAGGTGAGGGGGGCTCAGGCCAATTCCTGGAAGGCGGCCTTGACGTCGCGGCGCTAACCGGGGAAGACAAGCCGTGCTTTGCCAGTTTCATGGCGACCAGCCGGTCATCATCCACCACGAAATCCGAGACCAAGAACTTTATTCTCAGGGATTTCCCGGTCTGCAAGCTGGATGTGACCAAGACCTGTGTCTTCAAAGAACTAGTCTCGCAGAATCAGGCAAGGTTCACGGTTAAAGGTCAAGTCACCAACTCTGGCGGTGGCACGCTTGCCAATATCACGGTGACGGATGTTCCTGCGCTGGAGTCCGGCTCCACCGGCTTCTTCACTTGTAGCGGTGGCTTGCCGACGACTACTTCGAAAGATCCCGCCTCTTTGGTTCCTGGCGACACGATCTGCTATAGCGCCACCATTCTGGGCGGAACTGGTGTCCAAACTTTCGAAGACACGATTACTGCTCATGGCACATCGTCTGGGGCGACTATCAGTTCCAACGGTGCTACGGCAACGTGTACCGTGCAATTCGAGGGTTTCCCAACGATTTCGAAGAGTTGCACCACTTGCCTCAATGATACCGACACAGCCAACCGTGTAGTTCTGGATGTCAGCTACGGCGGATCGTTGTGCAACACCAATAACTTCGCCTTCACCAATGTTACGATCAAGGATCTGGCGGAAGGTACCGATAGCGCAGCTAGCACTGCCGGTATCGTCATTGCTGGCGGCCTGACCAATGGCAGCTTCACGCTCGGCGCGGGCACCGAGGCCGATCCGACTTGCGTAAATTATACCGGTACGTATAAGCCGCACCATGCACTCAATAAGCTCTTGTCTTCTGGGAACACCTTGAACCCGGATGTGGCACAGCTTAGGGATACCATTTCGGCCACTGGGACAAGGCCATTTGGCACAGCCGACGAGTTGCTTGTATCCACGCCGAAATCGTGCAATCTGTGCCTCAACCCGGATAATCCGCCGGCTCGTTGCGGCTTCACGCCGAACCTATAATTAGTTAGTAAACGTTGCTTAGTTGCAAACATGAAGGGCGATGGATTTTCACCCATCGCCCTTTTCTTATGCTTTGAACCATTACACCTGCCATCCCGACTCAGCAAGATGGCGGCCTTGCTCCGGCGATTACTTCACTCTACCCTTGCCGCCCCCCTTACCAGATGTAGTGGTAGTAGTGGTACTGGCGACGCTGTAGGTGGCCGAACCGCTCGCGCTATACGAGGTGTTGGTAGCGGTAGCTCCGATAGTGTACGAACTAACCAAGGCCGTGGACGATGAGGTTACTGTGAACGTTGTCGAACCAGCACTACCCGGGCTGACGGTCAACGCACTGCTCCCAAAGCTT
Organism: Pseudogulbenkiania sp. MAI-1; assembly: GCF_000527175.1. NCBI lineage: Bacteria > Pseudomonadati > Pseudomonadota > Betaproteobacteria > Neisseriales > Chromobacteriaceae > Pseudogulbenkiania > Pseudogulbenkiania sp. MAI-1. The sequence continues at coordinate 3,220,782 of NZ_AZUR01000001.1, forward strand.
GCCCCCCAGCCGGACGGTACACTCGCCAACAGGTTAAATGTAGAAGCGCTGCAGGCGCTGCTGTCATTATTGGTCACTGCCACGGTATATGTGACCGAGGTACCAGCGGCGACCGAAGTATTCTGGGACGTCGAAACCAGCACCGACGGGTTAGTCTGCACACAGGACTGGGTGGGTTTGCTGGCAAAGCTTACGTTCACTGTAGCGCCGGTAGTGTCGGCTGAGAGCGTAGTGACCACGATGCCGGCAGTACTGTCGCTATAACTCTGACCAGGGACCAAGGCCGAATCATATTGACCTACTTCGCTACCAGGAGTCATATCCAGCAAGTAGCTGCTGCCAATGTCGCCATCGGTGCCGAGGCGCACCTGTACCCCGCGGGTCAGATTGTTGTTGTACATCAACGTCGGCAGAGCCGTATCGAAACCGACTGGCTGGCGGTATTCGATGTAATACCAGGTTTTTGCCCCGGTGGTGGCATCGACACCCTTCAAAATCTTGAGCGCCTTGGATTTACTGCCCGCGATTTCGTAAGGGTCCAGGCTATAGGTGCCATCCGAAGAGACAGTGGTAATGGGAGGCATGGCGCCGTTGTTGAGCCAACCTAGCTGCTCCTTATGGAAGGCATCGAAATGCCCGGTGCTAATGGCGCCCATACTGTCACTTGGGTCACCGTAAGCGTTGATTCCACAATTACTGCCTAAGGAAACGGTGCCGCAGTTCATATATTTGGCATGATCAAGGCCGAGATTGTGGCCCAGCTCATGGCTGATGGTCTTAACGGCGATTGTCCCGTTCAACCATGCCTCTGAAGGCGCCCCGCCAACGGTGGCCGAGCCTGACCAAGGGTAGGTGGGATGCTTGGGAAAAACGTAGACGTATCGGCTGTAGGCGGTCAGATCAACACCAGCAGCCTGCGCAGCCTGTTTTGCATGGCTGGCAATTGTAATTGCATCACTCGTCGAGGAAATGGGCAGAGTATACCATCCAAGGACATTGCCGCTGAGCCAGGTATTCCCGAAGGAATTTTCCTTGTAAAAGCTGGTAGCGCTCCCAGTACTTCCAAAAAAAGCTGCATTCGCCTGGGATGAAGTGAAGGGCTGGGTGGTGTTGTCGGTAAAGTTCACCAGCATGACGGCGACTTTCTGCTCGCCAAAGGTGTTAGTCGAAGCCATCGCCAAAACCTGGACATTGCTGCCTCCGCTGCTATCCAGATAAAGGACGTTACCGCTCTTGGCACCCTTGACCCGCAGCTTAGTGCCGGTCGGGTGATGAGGAGCGTGGGCCTTGAATTTCAGCTCATAGCGCTCGCCCTTGTCAGTCTTCAGAAAATGCCGAGTACGGCTCTTTTTGTTCTTGAAGTCATCTTCGTGCAGCACTTCCAGCTCACCCTCGAGCTGAGTCTGCTGGGCGACGGACGTGGGCTGAGAGGCATGGATGGTCGATGTGGCCTGAGTAGTTTTTTTCAGACCAGTAGTGGATTGCGCAAAGCTGGGGGAGGCGGAAAACAAGAGTGCCAGCCCGCAACACGCAAGGATACGGTGCAGGCCGGCACGCAGACCGGGCAATCCCCTTGAATGGCGAAGCATGAGATTCCTTTCTTCATTAATAAAGGAAACCCCACCTCAACCAAACCGGTCAGTTCGCCCTAGGCTATCAGGATGAAAAAATGCCCCTATCGCAACAACAATAAATTATTTTTGTTATCGCCATTTTTATCATCTCGTTAGCCATTTATTATTTTTACTTAGCACATAACCAGCCACAGCATGGCGCCCTTGTTATCGGCGCTCGATACGGTGGGTGTTTCCTATGTTTTGCTTAACATTGGCGAGCCAACTATACACTGCTGACAGCAGATGACAACCCATCATTTCGTCATAATGGCAAAACAAGACATACGAATGGAAGAAAACGCAAAAAGAGCAATAATTCATAGCGTTAGCGAACATGCCGCTTGATCTTGGCACCCAAGACAAGCCCATAAAGATATTACGATAAAATCAAAAACAACAAATGCATAACAAAATATATGATTGAAAATATCAAACAGAAAGTCAATGCGCATAAAAAACAAGCCCCTTGGAGAACCAAGGGGCAACACGAGGCATTCATTCAATCTCATTCAAGGCTTTGCCGCGTTCTCGCTCAACAGTTTCTCAAGTCTGTCGGCCGGGATGGCTCCCGCGATTCGAGTGCCGTTCTCGAACATCATAGTCGGCGTACCGGTGATACGGCGCGATCGTCCGAATTCGGCCAGTTTGGCGATGGGATTGTCACAATCACCCTTTCCATCGGGGACAGTGCCATCCTGCATGACCTTCAGCCAGGCTTTTGCCCGGTCCGGCGCACACCATATCTTCTGCGACTTGGCCGTGGCGCCGGGATGCAGCTGCTCCAACGGGTAGAGGAAGACGTAGACCGTCACGTCGTCGACCTTCTTCAACTCGCTCTCCAGTTGCTTGCAGAAGGGGCAGTCCGGGTCTTCGAAGACGGCCAGTTGGCGCTTGCCGCTGCCTTTGACGATCTTGATGGCCTGGTCGAAGGGCAGCTTGTCGAAGGGTATCTCGGTGAACTTCTTCAGGCGTTCGCTGGTCAGGTTCTGCCTGGTTTTGGCATCGACGAGGGTGCCCTGAATGACGTAGGAGACCTTCTCATCGGTGTAGAGTATCTGGCCGGAGGCATAAATCTCATACAGGCCCGTCAGCGGTTCTTTCACAACCGATTCCGCTTTGAGTCCGGGGAAACGCTCTTCGAAAAGCGGCTTGACCGTTTTTTCGTCGGCGTTGGCGAGGCCGGCCAGTAGCCATCCTGCCATACAAGCGCTCAAGACCCTGCTTTTTTTCATCATCGCCCTCTCCTTTAGAAACCCTGTACACAGTGAAACAAGGTACAGTCAGATATAGACCAAGTACGATCTTATTGCATAGGGCTTGCAATGGCAGCACGATTTCACCGTCACCAGTTAACATAATTGTCTGCTGTTTTCTTTTACTGCCGGCACGTTGGTTGCATATCAAACAAAACGCCAACAACTCGAACAAATCACATCCGCAATTAATCCAGGCATCACCCATGTTTAGTAGCAATTAACAGCCTAAAAACCCCATTTGAATTCAGTTCATGCTCGGAGGTTGACAAAATAATATTTTAAATACCCCTTTGAATCTCCTAATGACACCAACTAAAATTAACCGTGTGTATTGCCGCCAGCAAAGCAAAAGGAGGTAGCAACCCAACTATCGGACATCACTCGAAAAAGAACCATAGTCAGTGCTGACCAGATGCGACATTCAGGTGAAGCGCTGAAAAGTGGTTTGGTCAAATAAGAAGCAACAGCAATAAAAAATCCTGGCGATCATTTCGCTGGCGATAGGGGAATCATGCGTGCGATTCCTTGGCAGGAACCGCCTTTGAGTAATCAGAGGAGGTGTAAAAATGAGTCCCGGCTGTTTTCGGAGGCGACTAACAACGCCCAGAACACACTCTTCCGCCACAGCAACACCGGCGGGCGTCAAACAAACCTTACTAACATTTTTCAAACTGCTGCTCACCACCCTGTTTCTGGTGTTGGGCGCCAACTCTGCGTTTGCAGCCGATCCGGATCATGTGAGTCTCACCCTGGAAGGCTGCCGCAACAATGGAGACATTACCCTGCCCAACAGCAGCGGACAGTTCGTCTGCCCCGATACAGCCTATACAACCGGCAACCTGGGCAAAGGCTGGAACGAACTGGACCTGGTGCCCTATCGCCTGACCGTGCAAACAGGGAGCTCCTCTCCGGCCAACCAGAGCTACACCCTGGCCGTGGTAGTCGACAATGAGGACGCCGGCCACCCCGGTTACGACGTGCTATCGACCCTGACCAAGAAGAGCGGGAGCTGCACTATCAGCGTTGGTGCACAAAACGTGCTCAGCCCAGGGATCGGCGGTACCGACAAGTCGCTCTACCGGCTGGTGACGATCACCCAAGCCAAAAACACCACCTGCGTGTTCGACTATTACGCACGACTGGCGCTGGGTTCGCATCTGTACCCAGGATCGTCGCTGCATGCCAACCTGACGAACGAGACCTTTGGCACAGCCGGCATCGGTGCCCGTGACGTTTCCATTCCTGTCAAAGAGATCCTGCCGCAGGAATTGCGGAAAGACATGACGGCAGTCCAGGATACCGACTTTACCTGGAACATCACCAAGGAAGCCAAACCGACCGACATTTCGTTCGGCAACGTCTGCGCCAAGGACTTCTCTGACCAGAAACCGGTCGAGATCACCATCAAGTGGACCAAATCGGCCGCCATCCCCGGTGTCATCACGGTAACGACCAACGTGTACGCCAAGAACCCGGCTGCACGCACCATTACCGTGAACGTGACCGACAAGATCTACAAGGGAACGACGCCGACCATCCAAGTCGGCACAACCGCATCGTCCGGACCGGTTGACGTGCCCGCCAACACCGAACTGAAGGTTCTGACCAACACGCAAGTATTGTCGGCAGCAGACGGCAGCGAGGGTTCCTTCAATGACGTTGCCACTGCCACCTACATCGACAAGGTGACCGGAATCCCGGTGCCCGGAAACACGGAAGCCAAGGCCAGTGCAACCATCGGCACCGGCACGACGACCAACGCAACGGCCGTCATCACCGATACCGAGTCGATCACCGGCAACTTCCTGAAATTCTCGGTTGATAGTCTTGGCGGCAGCGTACCGGGCAGCTTCGATCCGGCCTACGTCCTCGGCACGCCGACAACCGGCCCGGTCAACTGGACATCCGGTGAACAGAGCACGAGTGGTTCCGTGGTCTTCAACAAAGTCATCCATCTGGATGGCCAGAAGATTACTACGGGCACATTGACCGACACGGCAACGCTGAAACCGAAAGATGGCGCGGCTCAGCTATCCGGACCGGTTGTCGTCACCATCGACTCGGACGCTTCGGCTGAGCTGACGATCAAGAAATCGATCGATGCAGAAGCCATGTCGTTCCTGGCTACGGGTGAAAAGTACGTCATCAAGTTCACCGTAACCCGGCTGGGTGACGCCACCTACAAGGAACTGAAGGAACTTACCTTCAATCCGGGTGATGCCTCGCCGAAATCGGTCGTTCTGGATGGTCTGGTACCCGATACCTACCTGGTCGATGAGGAAGCCCTCTTCGTCAATGCCCAGGGCGTCAGCACTTCGGGCGTCATTTCCGATCCTAGCGGCAGCCAGCGTACTGTCAACCTCACGGTGGTCAATAGCACGCCGACCTGCACAGGGACGGCGGAGTTCAACAACAAGCGGGCGTTTGCACCGGCTTCGGCTCAGGTACAGAAGATCACCGAGCCAGCGCTGCAGTCGGGCGACCCTGACTTCCAATGGACCTTCACTCTGACCGGTCCGGGAGCAGGAGCGGGTGTAGTGGCCATTGCCGATGCCAACGGAGGCTATGTGCCGTTCCAGGTCGGCGGGCAGCCGTTCTCGCTGGCGGAAGGCAGCTATACCGTCACGGAAACCACAAAGACAGGTTGGGACTTGAGCAGTGTCAACAGTGACCCTGCCCTCAAGACCTGCACCTTCACGGTGGATTACCCGGCCGATGCGGGCAGGGTGTTCTCTTGCACATTCAAGAACGTCAAGCGCGCGGAAGTACAGGTGATCAAGACCTTCAAGGGCCTGCCGATCACGGGTAGTGAGGTCTTTACCTTCAGCCTGCGTACCGGCGCGTCCGCCTCGTCGGATGGCACCACGCTGCAAACGCTGCAAGCCAATGCGGCCAATGGAGGCACCATTACCTTCGACAAGGTGGTTCCGGGTAACTATCAGCTGTGCGAACAAGGCGTACTGCCGGGATGGACGACAAGCCTGGCCTCGCTGCCGGGAGCCTTCTTCCCACCGAATGGAGGGGACAACAGCACCGTCTGCGTCGGATTCACCCTCAATGCTGGTGATTTCAAGCAGATCACAGTGGACAACGTACCGCCTCCGGAAGGTCAGGCACGGACCATCGGCTTCTGGAAGAACTGGGCATCTTGCAAGCAAAGTAGCGGTAAGCAAGCCCCGGTACTCGACCAGACCATGGCCAAGGCCGAGCCGACCGGCATCCAGGTAGACGGCCTCTATCTGCATGGCAGTGTGGCAACGCCGGATAAAGCGCCGGATTGCAGCAAGGCGGTCAGCTTGCTCAACAAGTCGACTTTCGATGGCAAGAAGAAAGCCAGCGACCCGCTGTTCAACATGGCGGCACAACTGGTGGCAGCCGAGCTCAACTACGCGGCAGGTGCCGCTCAGTGCGCGAAGGTAACCGACGCCATTAAGCAAGCCAACGACCTGCTGACCAAGTACCAGTTCACCGGCTATGGCTACACCGGTCCGCTTAGCTCCGCCGATGCCAGCCTGGCGAACAGCCTGGCCAAACGCCTGGACGACTACAACAACAACCTGCCGAGTGCCTGCCTGTAATCGGGGCGGCATGATGGAAAAAGCCCGGCTTTTCGAGCCGGGCTTTTTGTTGGTCAGGGTGTCTTGCCGGGCGACAAGTTGCCCTGTTTGCCAGCGTTACCTGTTGACTTGCACCGCCACATTGGCACTGGCGGAGTTGACCCCATCACTGATGGTGTAGCTGAAGCTGTCAGCTCCTTTGAACTTGCCATTCGGCGTGTAGGTAACCGTGCCATCGCTGTTGATCACGGCCTTGCCGCGCGATGGAACACCAACAGATTTGAGCGACAGCGGCTTACCTTCCGGATCGGAATCGTTGGCCAGCACGGCGACCTTGACGGCGGTACCGCTCAAGGTGCTGGCGCTGTCGTTCAGCGCCACCGGGGGCTTGTTGGTAGTCGTCGTGGAGCTACTCGCTACGATATACGTCACCGAGGCGCTGGCACTGTAGCCGCTGGAGGTCCCGTTGGCAGCCGTGGCACTGATCCCATAGGAGCCGCCTGCAACGGACGTCGGCGAGGTCACGGTCAACGTGGTGCTGGCGCTGGCGCCCGGAGCCAGGGTCAAGGACGGGCTGGCGAGGGTTTTGCTCCAGCCGGCAGGCACGGAGGCCGCCAGGTTGAAGACCGAGCTGCTGCAGGCGCTGGAGTCGGCATTGGTCACGCTGAGCGTGTACGTCACCGGCGTGCCCGCTGCTACCGAAGCACTCTGACCGGGTGACAGGGCGATATTCGGGTTGGCATGCTTGCAGGTCTGGGTTGTCGACTGTCCACCCACGCTGACACTGACCGTGGCGCCACTACTACCTACAGACAACAGCGAGATGGTGATGCCATTAGTGCTATCGGTAAAGCTCTGCCCCACCCCCAGTGGCGAGTCACTGATGTCGTCAGTCGCTGAACTGTTCGGGGTGATATCGAGAAGGTCACTGCTATCACCATTACCATCAGTACCGGTATGCACCAGCACGCCATTCACAGCTTGCGGAAAACGCGAGATGTCACTATCAAAACCGATCGGCTGACGGAATTCCACGTAGTACCAGGTTTTCTGGCCAGTGGTCGGATCGATGCTCTTGAGCACCTTTAAGGCCTTGGTGCCACTGCTGGCCGCCGCATAGGGCTCCAGCGTGAACGTCCCGCCACTGCTCTCTATGGTGGTGATCCTTGGAGAAGTGCCGTAATTCAGCCATCCCAAGCGTTCTTTCTGGAAGGCGTTGTAATGCACAACCCCGTTCCCCATCGTATCAAAAGGATCGCCATATTCATTGCGACTGCAGCTGCTGCCTAGCGTCGTTGTACCACAATCCAGCGAGTGCGAATGCCATAGGCTAAGGTTATGCCCCATTTCATGGGTCACTGTGCCGCGGTAGAGCGCGCCATTCAGCCAGGAGGAAGAAGGCGAGCCGCCGACGGTACCCATCCCGGACCAGGCACAAGTGTTGTTGCGCGGGATGACATAGACGCGGCGCGGATAGAGCGACAGGTCGACACCAGCTGCCGCCGCAGCCTGATTGGCGTAGGCGGCGATGTTGTCAGGGCTGCAGGTCTGCGCGATCGGCAGGGTGTACCAGCCGAAGACGTTGCCGCTCAGCCAGGTCTGCTGCGAGGAGTTTTCCTTGAAGAAGTCGTTGCTGCTGCCGAAGACCGTCGTGTTGGCTTGAGCGGCGGTGTAGGGTTGAGTCTGGTTATCCTGGAAGTTGACCAAGAGCACGGCGGTACGCTGTTCGCCCAAGGTATTGGGCGCAGGCAGGGCCAGCACCTGGTAGCTGGTGCCGCCGGTGGAGTCCAGCGCCAGCACATTGCCGCTGAGCGAGCCTTTGACTTTCACCTTGGTGCCACTGGGCTGGCGTGGGCCACGCTTCTTGAACTTCAGCTCGACACGCCCCTTCTCGGAGCGCAGGAAGTAACGGTAGCCGGTGGTTTTGTCGACATTGTGCACGTGCACGACTTCGAGCTCGCCTTCGCGCTCGACGGCTTCCGCGGCCGTGGTCGTGCCCTGGTTTTGGGGAGATGTCTTGGTTGATTGGGCAAAGCTGGGAAGCGAGGCAGCAAGCATCAGCCCCAAAACCAGCCTGGGAACGGCGCGGGTAAAAAAGCCCCTTTGGCCGCAAGGTGCGGCGGCAGTACCAAACATGAGGTTCCTTTCTCATTGTCTGGGAATTTCACCTGCCAACCCGACCAGAATGCGAACAAGACGAACGCCACCCTTTCCTGTACAGGATCATGACCCCCTTTGGCCCCCTGATGGAAACGACTGAGCGGCGATATGTTCTTGTTGCTGCCACACCTTTTTGTTGGTCTGGCCCCTGTTTTTGTAATGGGAGCCTGGTGTGCGCCAAACGCTATCAGTCAAGTCATTGCGAATACCCGGAAGCCGGACATCGCCAGTGATTTTTCCCTGATTTCTAATAGATCAGGGGCACACTATACACAGAAAAAAGCATGTACCAAGACCGTTACCCAGCCCTCTAGCCAAATAAAACGAAAGCGCTATGCTTTTGTTTTAATTAGCAATATGTCATTCAAACTTGGGGTAAAACACTGCTGATCGGCCAGAAACTATGGGGAAATTACAACGCTTGAGCTATTGCTCTAAATAGGCCAACAGATGACGAAATGTTAACGATATGAACGAGTGCCGGATGGCTTGGAAAGACCTCTTGGCCGGGCTGGAAGCCGCTATTTCACTGGTTGGAGGTGGTTTCCGCCTCTTCTTCCTCGTCTTCGGATGTCTCGGAAGCGTCCGATGCTGGCGACGTATTTTTGTCAGTAGCGGCTTGGCCATTGGGTGTACCGGGCCGCACCAGCTGATAGCTGAATTGCCAACGCGCGTAGCGACGTGCGCCCTTGAAGGCAGCGTCCTTCTCGTCGAAGTTGTCGACCTTGAGCGGGGTGCCGGGAGCGAGACTGTAGACGCCGGCGATGCCTTCGTCCGGCGCCTTGATGAGCCCCCACTCCTGCTTGCCGGTCAGCGGATCGAAGTAGATCTTGCGCAGATAGCGCTGGGTGGTGGGGTAGCGGTCATCCTGCAGCAGGTCTTCGAGCTTGCGCGGGTAGCGCTTGGCCCCGCCGGGGGAACGTTCGTAATAGAGGCGGATGGCCTCGCGGAACTGGTGGCCGATGAAGAGCAGCTCCTGTTCCTTTTGGCGCTGCTGCACGGTGAACCAGACCTCGCCGGTGGAAGCCAGCAGCGCGCCCAGCATAGCAACGAGGAGCAGCACGCCCAGGTAAGTGAAACCGGACTGGCGCTGGCGAATGCCGGGGTTACGGGATGTCGACGGCCCACGCATGCTTACCACTCGCTGTAAGGGGTGCCGTCCCGCGCCTTGCCGGGGGCGCCGCTCTTCACGTCGTAGACGCCCCCTTTGGCCGGGTCTTCCGGCGGCACGACGACCCAGGTGGCCGCACTGTCGGTGAACGGGTCTCGTGGCAGATTGCGCAGGTATTTGCCGGACACCAGCTCGTCGAGCGTGTCGGGGTACTTGGCGCGGTCGCCGTAATACTTGTCGATGGCTTCGCGCATGGTGGTGAGGTCGCTGTGCAGCACCGCCTCCTTGGAGCGCTCGACGCTGCTGAGATAGCGCGGCACGGCGATGGTCAGCAGCAGGGCGATGATGCTCATCACCACCATCAGCTCGATCAGGGTGAAGCCGGTAGTGCGATGCCTTTTCATAGGGATCTGCCCTTGCCTCGAATCGCCCGTGGGCGGGACGGTCTCATGGCCTCGGCCCACCACGAGCGGGTGTCAAGGACCTCACCATTGCCGATAGGGAACGCCATTCAGCCCCCTTCCTTCCGAGCGCGAGTAGACATCGAACACGTCGTCCCCTTCTTCCGGGGCATCGGGCGGGCTGGCGTAGCTGCGCTTGCCCCAGGTATCGGCAGCGCCGACCGTGCCGTCGTCACGGGCCATCGGGTCTCGCGGCAGCCGGCGCAGGAAGTAATACTTTTTCTTCTTGTCCGGGTCCTTCGGGTCCGGCACACCTTCCACCAGGATCTCCAGCGTCTTCGGGTAGCCGGACTCGTCCGCCGCCTTGGGGATGCGTCCTTCGTCGACGGCCTTCTTGTAGGCGTCGATGCCCTCGCGGATCTGCCGCAGGGCCAGGCGCAATTCCTGCTCCTTCTCGCGCTGCACTGCCAGTTCGGCCATGGGCAGGGCGATGCTGGCGAGCAAGGCGACGATGAGGACCGTGACGATCATCTCGATCAGGGTGAAGCCGCCCGCTCCCCCCATGCCATACCGGCCACGCCGCCCGAATGTGTCCACCTTTCCTCCTCGATCCCTCATCTGGCCGGAGTGGCGGGTGGAGTGGCCGGTGCCGCCGGCGGCGTGGCGGGTGGGGTCACCGGCGCCGGCTGATACGGCACGATGCCGGGCACCGGCACCATCGTCGGAGCGCCACCCGGCGCGGCCGGTGCCGCCGGGGCCGGGGCTGGAGGAGGTGCCATCGGTGCCACCCCACCTCCGCCCACCGCGCCCATCCCGCCGATGCTGGTTTCGGTGCCGGCGCGGAATTCCGACGTTTTCCGGTCCGGCAGGATGAGGTTGTGCACGATACGGGGGGTGATCAACAGCACGATTTCCGTCTTGGAGCGGTTGTCGTTATTGCTGGAGAACAGCCGCCCCAGCAGTGGCAGGTCGCCCAGGCCCGGGATCTTGGTGATCGAGCTGCGGTCCTCGTCCTGGATCAGCCCGGCCAGCACCTGGGTTTCGCCATCGCGCAGTCGCAGCACGGTATCGGCCGCGCGCGAACCGATCTGGTAGGCGATGCTGTCGCCGAAATCGACCTGTTTGACGATGCTGCTGACTTCCAGCCCGACGTCGATGGTCACGTCGTCGTCCAGACCGATACTGGGCTGAACCTCCAGTTTGACTCCGACGTCCAGATAAGACACCGACTGCGCGATGCCGGCGTTGACCACGGCGGTGCTGGTGAACACCGGCACCTTGTCGCCGATGTGGATCTTGGCCTTCTCGTGGTTCTTGACGCGGATGCGCGGGTTGGCCAGCACGTTGGCGTTGGTATCCTGGGCGCGCAGGTTGAGCAGCAAGGCGGGATTGGCGATGAACGTGGTCAGGCGGCTAGGCTCTGCACGCAGATCGATCACCCCGGGCGCGACGGTACTGCCCGGTGTAGTCGTTTCAGAAACGACACCACTGTCATTGATAATGCTTGTCTTGGATCCGCCCTGCAGCAGTCCGTAGCCGATCTGGCTCGGCCACTCGAAACCCAGATTCTCCAGCCGCGCCCGGTTGACCTCGAGCACCTCGACCTCCAGGATCGCCTCCGGCTCGGCAAGGTCCTGCGAGGCGATCAGCTTCTCGGCCAGCATGACCGCCTGGGGGGTATCGCGGATCACCAGCAGGTTGCGCTTGTCGTCGACGAACACGTCGCGCGTCTTGAGCAGGGCGCGCAGCAGGTTGGCGGTGTCCTTGGCCTCGGCGTTGGCGAGGTAGAAGTTCTTGATCACCAGCTCCTGGTAATCCTTCTGCTTCGCCGGATTGTTCGGGTACACCATGATGGTGTTGTCGTTGAGGATGCGCCGGTCGAGCTGGTTGGTGACCAAGAGTAGCTGGATGGCGTCCTCGATGGTGGTGTTGCGCACGAAGATGGTAGCCTTGAGATCGGGCCGCACGTCCTTGTCGAACACGAAATTGATGCCGGCGGTGCGCGAAATCACCTCGAACACCGCTTTGAGCGCCGCATCCCGGAACTCCAGCGTGATCGGCCGGGCCAGCGCCGACTTGAGCTGCGGGCTCGCCAGCGGCTCGCGCGGACGCGCCTCGTTCAGCTTGCGCTGCAGGATCTTGGCCTCACGCTGGCGCGGATTGTCGGCCAGCACCTGCCCGACCAGCGTCTGCGCCTCATCCAGCGAGCCCTTCTGCAGCAGTGCCTGCGCCTCGTCCAGTTGCTTCTTGTGCTGGCGCTCGCGGGCCAGTCCGTCCAGCCCGGCATTGGCGCGCGGGTTATTCGGGTCGATCTTGAGGATACGGCTATAGATGGCCTCGGCCTCGTCGAACTGCCCGTTCAGCTGTGCCGTGGACGCCTGTGCCAGCCACTGGTTGATGATGCGCTCGCGCTGGCCGTACAGATAGGTCTTGTATTCGGCGTTGCCGGGGGATTCCTTGACGGCCTGTTCCAGCCGGGCGAAGCCCTCTTCGACCTTGCCCTCGGCCACCATCCGCTTGCCTTCGACGAAGGCCTTGTTGCTGGCGCAGCCTGCCATCAGGGACAGGGCGATCAGCAGAAAGAAGAGTACGCGTTTCAATTTGCCCCCCCTATCTCCAGGGATTGCTGCATGCTCAGCGGCAGGAAGGTGAGCGTCATCATGGGCGGGGCGATCGCGTCCACGCGATACGTTCCGTCGATGACATCGCCAGTTTTCACCGCCAGGTTACGGTCCCCTTGCGTCACGAACACGGTGACCTGGCCGCCATCGATGACCTTGCCCAGATACGTGAACGGCAAGGGTGGCGGCGCCGGCGGGGCCGGTTTGGGTGGCGGCGGAGGCACGTACCAGCTCTGGCGGGCGAAGATATCCTTCACTTCCTGCTCCTCTCCCTCCGCTGCCGGGCCGCGCTGCAAGGTGTCCATGCTCATGGCCAGCAGCACGGGCTCCTTGCCCTTGTCCTGCTTGCCCCTGTCCTGCCTGGCCGAGGCGGTGGATTTCGGCACGGCCTCGACCACCGCCTCGGCGCCCAGCTCCTCGGTATCCGGCCAGGCTGCCAGCACCAGGGTGAGCACCAGCCCCCCGCCCAGAATCGCCCAGCGTTGTCGTTGTGACAGCATGCTCATGCCCCCCGCAGCAGCACCACCAGGCGGATCGTGGCGTCCACCTGGTCCTTGCCGATGTTCTCGCGCTTGATGCGCAGATCGGCCAGCACGGCCGCCGGGTTGTCCTGCAACACCTGCGACAGGAAAGCCCGCAGCCGGGTGTAGGAAGCGCTCACCGGCAGGTTGATCTCGTAGCGCCACAGCCGGCCGCTCTTGTCCGGGGAAATCTTGTAATCGCCCTTGGGCAGGGTCAGCGACTGCGCCTCGGCGGCGGCGTAGATTTTCTCCAGCCACAGCGGGGCGCTCTCGCGCGGCGGGAACGACTGGTAGAAGCGCTCCAGGCGCAGCTCCGGACTGATCTGGGGCTGGCGCGCGCTACGGCGCAACTGGGCGATCTCCCGCTCCTGCGCGCGCCGCTGCTGTTGCAGCTCATTCTGGCGCTGCTGCAACGGCAACGTGACCGTCACATGCACCAGGGCCGTTCCCAGCAGCACCGCCAGCAGCACCGCCCCCGGCCAGCCCAGCTGCCGGAGCTCATAGCGCAGTCGAGGCAAGAGCGCGTTCATGACCCGGTCTTCCACGCCGCCAGCAGCGAGAAACGGAACGGCTTCTCGTTGTCCTGCTGATTGATGTGATGCTCCAGCAGCACCACGCTGCCCAGGCCCGGCTGCTGTTCCAGTCGCTCGATGTAGGCCAGCATGGCTTCGCGTTTCTTGGCCTCGGCGGTGATGCGCACGCTGTGCTTGAGCGGGTCCGGCTCGACCGCCAGCAGCGCGACATCGTCGGTCTTGCTCGCCTCCAGCGCCGCGAACAGCTCCGGCCACGGCTGGTTCAGGCTCAGCCAGACGGCGTTGGCCTGCTCGATGGCCTGGTCGAGCCCCTTGTCGCGCGGGCGCTCGGGAACCGGCTGCAGCCGCTGCAAGGTGCGCTGGTTGGCTGAAACCGCCTGTTCGCTGCGCGCCACCTCGCCTTCCATGGCCAGGTAGTACCAGGCACCCGCCAGCAGCACGAGCAGCGCGGCCAGCAGCAACAGCAGCGCCTTGACGGAATAGCCGCCGTGTTTGCGCACATAATCCAGCTCGATCGCGTGCATGCTCACTCTCCCGTCAGCGCCATGGCGTACTCCGCACCGGCCTCCGGGGGGAGTCCCGGCAATGGTTCCAGCGCCAGGGGCCGGATGGCCGGGCCGCGCTCGCGCTGCAACACCGTCTCCGGCACGCCGGCGGCAAAGACGAAGATGTCATGTGGCAGCGGCCCTCCTTCCAGCCGTAGCAGCATGCGCTGCAACAGGTCGGGCAGCGCCGCCGCGGCATCGTCCGGCAGCGGTTCGAACACCAGCCCGCCCCACTGGCCATCGTGAAAACAGGCCAGGCCGGCACGCCCCGGTTCGGTCAGCAGGAAACAGCCGTTGTCACTGACCATGCGGCGGCGCCAGTAGTTGAAGGCCGCCATCAGGTAGGGCTGCACCGAATCCAGCTTCATTCCGGTCTCCTGGGCCAGCTGGTGCAAGGCCGCCAGCAGTTCCGGGTCGATCGCGCTGGCGATCAGCGGCATGCCGTACCCTCCCCCGCTCCAGCGGCACTCCCAATGTTCGGCAACCTCGCCATAGACCTGGTGGAAGCAGTGCTGCACCATGGCCCGCCACTCCTCGGGGGAGCTCAGCTGATCGTTCCAGGGAACCAGCAGGTAACGGACGAAATGATTGGAAATCACCAGTGTGCCCGTCGCCTGTTGCCACTCCCGTTCCTTCAGCACCTCGCGCAACACCGTCACCGCCGGCTGCCAGCCCGGCTCGGCGCCGGCGTCGGAACAGGCCACGATGCGCTTGGCGAGCAGACGGGAGTGAAGGCCGTGGGACAGCCGCGCCAGGATCACCCGGTCCGGGCACAGCGCCATCTTGACCCGGTCATGCAACGAAAGTGACACGGTTGATTTCCTGTAAAGTGGTTTCCCCGTTCTTGACCAGCTCGACCGCCGCCTCGCGCAGGAAGCGCGTGCCGTTGCGACGGGCCACCTCCTTGATGCGCCGTATCGGCTCGCGCGCCACGATCAGCTCGCGGATCTCGTCGGTCAGGCGCAGCATTTCGCCGATCGCCTTGCGGCCCTTGTAGCCGGTGCCGCGGCAGTGGCCACAGCCGCGCCCGCTGCGGAACTCGGCGCCGGCGGCCACGCCCGGTGGCAAGCCCGACAACGCCAGGAGCTGCGCCGACGGCTGCTCCGGCTGGGAACAAAACGGACAGTTCAGCCGCACCAGGCGCTGGGCGAAGATGCAGTTCAGCGCGGAGACGAAGCTGTAGGGATCGACCCCCATGTGGACGAAGCGCCCGATCACGTCGAACACGTTGTTGGCGTGCACCGTGGTGAACACCAGGTGGCCGGTCAGCGCGGCCTGCACCGCGATCTGCGCCGTCTCGGTGTCGCGGATCTCGCCCACCAGGATCTTGTCCGGGTCGTGCCGCAGGATGGAACGCAGGCCGCGCGCGAAGGTCAGCCCCTTCTTCTCGTTGACCTGGATCTGCAGCACCCCCGGCAGCTGGTACTCGACCGGGTCCTCGATGGTGACGATCTTGTCGTGACCGGAGTTGATCTCGGTGACCGCGGCGTACAGTGTCGTGGTCTTGCCGCTGCCGGTCGGCCCGGTCACCAGCACCATGCCGTAGGGTTCGTGAACGTAACGGCGGATCTCCTCGATCGAGGCCGCATCGAAGCCCAGGCTGTCCAGCCGCAGCCCCTGGATCTGATCGGTCAGCGTGCGCCGGTCCAGGATGCGCAGCACCGCGTCCTCGCCGAAGATGCTCGGCATGATCGAGACGCGGAAATCCACCTCGCGCCCCTCCATCGCGATCTTGAAACGGCCGTCCTGCGGGATGCGCCGCTCGGCAATGTCCAGTTCCGACATCACCTTGACGCGCGACACCACCTGCTCGGCCAGATCGAGGCCGTTCAGGCTGCCAACCGCTCCCAGCACGCCGTCGATGCGGTACTTCATCACCAGCCCGGCGCCGTCGCTCTCCAGGTGGATGTCGCTGGCGCCGCCCTTCAAGGCGTCGTAGATGATCGAATGCACCAGCTTGACCACCTGGCTGGTGTCCTCGCTGATCGACTTGTACGAAATATCCTCGACCGAGGGCGCCGCCTCGGCCTGGCTGGTCTCGCCGGCCAGCAGCATGTCGACGGCGCGCCAGGACGCCTCGTGGCGGGTCAGGAAGGCGTTCAGGTCGGCCCGGTGCACCAGGCACCAGCGCGCCGGCCGGCCGACGGCGTGATCGGCCCAGGCTTGCAAGCCGGCGTTGAGCGGATCGGCGAACAGCACCAGCAGCTCGCCCTCGCCGTCGCGGCACGCCAGGCACTCGTGCCGTACCGCCTCGGCGTAAGGAATGACCTCGAACGCCGGGTGCAGGCGGTCGAGATCGCTCATCGCCAGGGCGGGATAGTGAAAGGTGTCGGCCAGCACCTGGACGAAACGCTCCGGCGCCAGCCCGACCGTCTCTTCCAGCACGTCCAGCGGCGAGCGTTCGCGGCGCCGGCCCTCGTCGCGCGCGTGCTGCAGTTGTTCGGCGGAAAACCGCGCCGGCTCTGCCGGCATCTGGGACAGATCGCTGCTCATTGGATACTCCCGGCCAGTTCGAACACCGGCAGGTACATCAGGATGACGACGCCGCCGATGACCAGCCCGATCAAGGCCATCAGCACCGGCTCGAACAGGCGGGTGAAGCGCTCCACCGCCTGCGCCATCTCCTCTTCGTAGAAACTGGCGATGCGCTCCATCATCCCGCCCATCTGGCCGGTGCGTTCGCCGACCCGCAGCATGCGCAAGGCCACCGGCGTGGTCAGGCCGTTGCTGTTCATGGCCAGGGAAATCGAGCGCCCCTCGCGGATGTCACGGGCGGCCTGCAGCAGTTGCTCGCGCAGCGACGCCTGCAGCAGGCCGGAGACCATGCCCAGCGCCGGCACCACCGGCGTGCCGCCGGTCAGCAGCATGCCCAGCATGCGGTAGAAGCGGGCCAGCTGGTAAATGCGCATGCGCTCGCCGATGGCGGGGATTTTCCACAACTGGGTGCCGAACCAGCGCTTCACCGCCGCCTGCGAGAACAGGTAGGCCATGCCCGCCAGCAGGACGAGCACCGCCAGCGCCAGGGTGCCGGCGTGGGCCTCGATCAACTGGCCCCAGGCCAGCAGCAGGCGGGAGAACAGCGGCAGTTCGGTGCCCATGGCTTCGTAGACATGGGCGAAGCGCGGCACCACGTAGGACATCAGGAACAGCAGCACCAGCCCCCCCGCCGAGATCAGCAAGGCCGGGTAGATGGAGGCATTGACCATCTTCTTGCGCACCAGGTCGGCCTGCGTCTGGTACGCCACGTAACGTCCCAGGGCGTTTTCCAGATCTCCGGTCTTTTCGCTGGCGCGAACGGTGGCGAGATAGAGCGGCGGGAAGATGTCGGGGAACTGCTGCAGGGCGACCGACAAGGTCTGGCCTTCGTAGAGGCGCTGGATCAGGCGCTCCAGCACGCGCCGCGACTCGGGGCGCTGCTCCTTCTCGTTCAGCGCCTCCATCGCCTCGACCAGCGCCAAGCCGGCTTCCAGCAGGGCGAGCAGCTCCTGGGTGAACAGCAGCAGCTGGAAACGGCTGCGTGGCAGCATGGGCAAGGCGAACGAGGACGCCTTCTGCTTTACCGCCAGCACCGTGTAACCCTGGCTCTTGGCCTGGTTGACGGCCTCGCTGTCATTGAGAGCCTCCAGTGCCAGCAGGGTCACCTCGCCGTTGTTCTTGACTGCTTTTATCTCGAAGCGCATGTGCCGTCCTACCAGTTGCCTATATCCGCATCCTCGCCGCTGCCGCCCGTCTGCCCGTCCTTACCGTAGCTGAACAGATCGTATTCGCCATGCTCCCCCGGCTGCCGGTACTGGTACGGATGCCCCCACGGATCGGCCGGGACCCCCTTCTTGAGATAAGGCCCCTCCCACTTCGCTTCCTCAGCCGGGTGGGTATACAGTGCTGCCAAGCCTTGCTCGGTGGAGGGATAGTGCCCGGTGTCGAGGCGGTACTGGTCTAGCGCCTTTTCCAGCGCGTCGATCTGGGCGCGCGCCGTCTTGACCTCGGCCTTGCCTACCTGGGCGAAATAGCGCGGAGCGACATAGCCGGCCAAGAGGCCGATGATCACCAGCACCACCAGCAACTCCAGCAAGGTGAAACCGTGCTGGATGTGCCGTTTCATGAAGCCACGCAGCCCTGCCTTCACGTCTGCACTCCTCACTGATACCTCGTCCGGCGACTTACTTTACAGAGATCCACTCATTGAACCGCCCAAGCTTTCACAAATCGTTACGGCAACAGTGGCAAATATCACATTGATTTCGTTATAGGTGCCCCCTGTCTTTTTTGCCACGGAATGAATTGTGATTTAAACAACAATTTAAAGAATGACATCGTGCAATGCTTACGCATTTGACAGAAAGGCATGCGGGAGGGGATGCCGTCAGCAGGCAATGAGACCACGTCCGCTCTACGCCAGACATGAGGGAGGACGGGAGGGAGGTTCGTAAGAAAACGGCGCGCCGATAAAAAACGGACCCCGCAGGGTCCGTTCTCTGGTCAAGCTTCTGGCGGTCTTACAGACCGAAGGGATGACGCATCACGATGGTCTCTTCGCGATCCGGGCCGGTCGAGATGATGTCGACCGGGGCTTCGCAGATCTCGGCGATGCGGGTCAGGTAGGCGCGGGCGTTCTCCGGCAGATCCTCCCAGCGCTTCACGCCGAAAGTGGACTCGCTCCAGCCCGGCATGGTTTCGTAGATCGGCTCGCACTTGGCCACGGCTTCCGAGCCGAACGGCAAAATGTCCACTTCCTTGCCGTCGATCTTGTAGCCGACACACAGCTGGATCTCTTCCAGGCCGTCCATCACGTCGAGCTTGGTCACGCACAGGCCGGACACGCCGTTGATCTGGATCGAGCGCTTTAGCGCGGCGGCATCGAACCAGCCGCAGCGGCGCGGACGGCCGGTCACCGAACCGAACTCGTTGCCGCGCTTGGCGAGGAAGGCGCCGATGTCGTTTTCCTGCTCGGTCGGGAACGGACCGGAACCAACGCGGGTGGTGTAGCCCTTGACGATGCCCAGCACGTAGTTGAGCATCTGCGGCGCCACGCCGGCGCCCGGCGCGGCGGCGCCGGCCACACAGTTAGACGAGGTCACGAACGGATAGGTGCCGTGGTCGATGTCGAGCAGGGTGCCCTGCGCGCCTTCGAACAGCAGCGGCACGTCGGCCTTGTTCAGCTCGTACAGCGTGCGCGACACATCGGCCACCATCGGCTTGATGCGCTCGGCCAGCTGCATGGTGGTTTCCAGCGTGGAGGTGAAGTCCACCGGCTCGGCCTTGAAGTACTGGGTCAGCTGGAAGTTGTAGTAGTCGAGGTTTTCCTTCAGCTTGGCGGCGAAGCGCTCGCGATCGAACAGATCGAGCACGCGCAGCGCGCGGCGCGCCACCTTGTCCTCGTAGGCCGGGCCGATGCCGCGGCCGGTGGTGCCGATCTTGCCGGCGCCCTTGGCGGCCTCGCGCGCCTGGTCCAGGGCGACGTGGTACGGCATGATCAGGGTGCACGACTCGGCGATCTTCAGGCGCGAAGCCACGTCGACGCCGGCGCTTTCCAGCTCGTCGATCTCCTTCAGCAGCGCCTCCGGCGACAGCACCACGCCATTGCCGATGAAGCAGTCCACGCCTTCGCGCAGGATGCCGGACGGGATCAGGCGCAGCACGGTCTTCTTGCCGCCCACCACCAGGGTGTGGCCGGCGTTGTGACCACCTTGGAAACGCACCACGCCACGGGCGTGATCGGTCAACCAGTCAACGATCTTGCCCTTGCCTTCGTCACCCCACTGGGTACCGATCACGACAACGTTCTTGGACATTGGAAAGAACCTCTTCTCTGTCAAACACTAAAACTCAGTTAAACGGAACGACCTGCCAGCCCTCGGCGGCCAAGACCAGCTCGCGGTCGCAATCCAGCGCCACGGCCGATTCACCCAGGTAATCGATGATGACCCGCTCGCCGGCGGCACGCAGCGCCGTGACGGTGTCGCGGGCGGCAGCCAGGTCGCGCGCCTTGACGCGGATGCCCTGCGCCGCGTCGCGCTCCGGCAGGATGCGCACCAGGTCGCGCAGGTCGAGACTGAAGCCGGTGGCCGGGCGAGCGCGGCCGAACTTGCGGCCGACGTTGTCGTAACGGCCGCCGCGCGCCAGCGCCTCGGACCAGCCCGGGGCATAGGCCGCGAACATCAGGCCGGTGTGATAGAAATCGCCGCGCAGCTCGGCCAGGTCGAAGCTCAGCTCCACCTGCCCGTCCAGCGCGTTGGCGATGGCCGAGAGCTGCATCAGCCCCAGCTCCACCTCCGGCAGCGACGGCAAGCGGGTGCGCGCCTTGTCGAGAATCTGGCGCGGGCCGTACAGCTCGGGCAGCGCCAGGAAGGCGCTCTTGTAGGGTTCGGCCACCTCGGCCACCAGTTCGCGCACCGTGGCGATGTCCTTGGACTGCAGGGCGCCGAACAGCTCGCGGGTGTCTTCCGCCGCGAGGCCGGCCGCCGCGGCCAGACCGCGGAAGATGGCGATGTGGCCGACATCCAGTCGCAGCTTGTCGACGCCGACCTGGCGCAACGTCGCCAGCATCAGCTCGATGATCTCCAGGTCGGCCTCGATGCCGGCGTAGCCGTACAGCTCGGCGCCCACCTGCAAGGGCTCGCGCGAACTCATCAGGCCGCTCGGGCGGGCATGCACCACGCTGCCGGCGTAGCACAGCCGGGTCACCCCGGTACGGTTGGACAGCAGGTGGGCATCGATGCGCGCCACCTGCGGGGTAATGTCGGCGCGCAGGCCGAGCTGACGGCCGGACAGGTGATCGTCCAGCTTGAAGGTCTTGATATCCAGTGCGCTGTCGCCTTCCGACACCAGCGCGTCGGCGTATTCGAGCAGCGGCGGCAACACCAGCTCGTAGCCGGCCGTGCGGAACAGCTCCAGCATGGCGGCCTTGGCCGTTTCGACCTGACGCGCGGTGGCGGGCAGGATATCTGCGATATGTTCGGGGAGCAGCCAGTTACGCATAAGTACTCGATACAGAATAAAAGGCGGGGGTGGTTGCCCCGCCTTGCCTTCGGCAAACTGGCCGGAAACAGACCGGCCAGCCACGATTATTGTCGGATTGTCACTTCGCCTTGCCGGCCGACAGCGGGCTCTTCAGGTACTTGAAGAACTCGCTGGAGGGCTCCAGCACCAGCACGTCGCTCTTGTTCCTGAACGACTCCTTGTAGGCATCCATGCTGCGCCAGAAGGCGTAGAACTCGGGGTTCCGACCATAGGCTTCAGCATAGATCGCCGCCGCCTTGGCATCGCCCTCGCCCTTGAGCAGCTGGGCCTTGCGGTAGGCTTCGGCCAAGGTCACCTCACGCTGGCGGTCCGCCGCGGCGCGGATACGCTCGGCCTCGGCCGCGCCCTCGCTGCGCAGCTGGCTCGCCACGGTACGGCGTTCGGACTGCATGCGGTCGTAGACCGAACTGCTGATTTTATCTGGAAAATCGACACGCTTTAAGCGTACATCGAGAATTTCTACCCCGATTTTACGCGCATCGGCGTCCGCGCGCTTGCGAACCACCTCCATGACCTCGTCGCGCTGACCGGAAATGACGTCGGCAACCGTCTTCTGGCCGAATTCGGCACGCAAACCGTCATTGATGGTCTGCTTCAGGCGCGCGACGGCGGCCAGCTCGTTGCCCCCCACGCTCTTGTAGAACTGCTCGACGTTGAACACGCGCCACTTCACGAAACTGTCGACCAGCACGTTCTTCTTCTCGCGCGTGTTGAACAGTTCCGGCGTCTCGGCGTCGATGGTCTGCACGCGACGGTCGAAATAGCGCACGTTCTGCATCAGCGGCACCTTGAGATGGATGCCCGGCTCCTTGATGATCTCGACGACTTCGCCGAACTGGAACACCAGCGCGAACTGACGCTGATCCACGGTAAACAACGACAGGCTGGCCAGGAACAGCAGGCCGGCAACCGCCACGACAACAGACACCAGTCTTTCCATGGTTTAGCGCTCCGCTCCGAACATATCACGCCCTCTGATCACTTCCCGTCCTTCACGCGGCGAGGTAGCCGACGCGGATGGCAGGGAAGGTTCGGCACGGGACGGTGCGGCCGTGGCCGCCGGCAGACCGTTGCCCGGACTGGTCGACTGGATCAGCTTGTCGAGCGGCAGATAGAGCAGGCTGTTGCCGCCCTTCTGGTCCACCAGCACCTTGCTGCTGTTGGTCATGATCTGCTGCATCATGTCGAAGTACAGGCGGTCGCGCATGACCTTGGGCGCCTTGTTGTACTCGGACAACACCTGCTTGAAGCGGGCGGCATCGCCTTCGGCACGCGAGACGGTGCGCTGCTTGTAGGCCTCGGCCTCCTCGGTCAGCCGCGCCGCCAGACCCTGAGCCTTGGGCACCACGTCGTTGGCGTAGGCCAGGCCTTCGTTGCGCAGCTTGTCCTTGTCCTGCCCGGCCTTGACCGCGTCCTCGAACGCCGCCTGCACCTGCTCCGGCGGCTGCACGTCGTTGATGTTCACCTTGGCGATGCGCACGCCCAGCGCATAGCGGTCAACCGTCTTCTGGATCAGCCGCTGCGCTTCCGCCGCGATCTGGGCACGGCCCTCGTTCAGCACGAAATCGACCTTGTTGCGCCCGACGATCTCGCGGATGGCGGTCTCGGCGGCCTGCTTGACGATATCCTTGGCATCCCGGTCGGCCGCCGCGTTGTTGAACAGGAAAGCCTTGGCATCGTTCACGTCGTACTGCACCGACAACTGCACGTCGATGATGTTCTGGTCCTCGGTCAGCATCAGCGACTCTTCCTGCACCCGGTTCTTGGCGCTGCCGCGATAGCCGACCTCGATGCTGCGCACTTCGGTCAGGTTGACGATCTCGACCTTCTCGAACGGATACGGCAGGTGCCATTGCAGGCCCGCCGTGGTGGTATGGTGGTAGCTCCCCAGACGCAGCACCACGCCCTCCTCGCGCGCATCCACCACGTAGAAGCCGCTGGCCAGCCATAGTGCCGCCACCACACCGAGCGCGGCACCGACACCGCCCTTGAACGCGGCGCGCGGCTCCGGCGCCTTGCCACCGGACGGCTTGGCCCCCAACAGGCGGGCCAGCTTCTGGTTGAGTTTGCGGAACAGCTCGTCGAGGTCCGGCGGGCCTTCGTTCCCGCGCCGGCCCCATTTGGGATCATGCTGCGACATTATTGTTTCTATCTTCGCTAGGGGGATTAGTGAGGATCTGCACCCGTTCGGCCAGTGCCTCACGCAGGAGTTCCAGCCCGTCTCCGGTCAGGGCGGAGGCGCGCACCGCCTGCGGCACGTTATCGGCATCGCGCTCGATGACCGGCTCCAGGCCGCGCAAATCGGTCTTGTTCCAGACGATCAGCTGCGGAATGTCGTCGGCACCGATTTCTTCCAGCACGCGGTTGACCTCTTCGATCTGCATATCGCGCATCGGGCTCGCCGAATCGACCACGTGCAGCAGCAGGTCGGCCTGCACCGTTTCTTCCAGCGTGGCGCGGAAGGCGGCCACCAGCGTATGCGGCAGATCGCGGATGAAGCCGACCGTGTCCGACACCACGACCGAGGCCTGCTCATTCAGGTAGAGCTTGCGGCTGGTGGTGTCCAGCGTGGCAAACAGCTGGTCGGCCGCATAACTCCGCGCCTTGGTCAGCGCGTTGAACAGCGTGGACTTGCCGGCGTTGGTATAGCCCACGATGGACACCGAGGCGATACCGTTGCGCAGGCGCCCGCGGCGCTGGGTCTTGCGCTGCTTCTGCACCTGCTCGAGGCGCGTCTTCAGCATCTTCACGCGGTTGCCGAGCAGGCGGCGGTCGGTTTCCAGCTGGGTTTCCCCCGGACCGCGCAGACCGATACCGCCTTTCTGCCGCTCCAGGTGGGTCCAGCCGCGCACCAGCCGGGTCGCCAGATGCGACAACTGCGCCAGTTCGACCTGCAACTTGCCCTCGTGGCTGCGCGCGCGCTGGGCGAAGATGTCCAGGATCAGACTGGAACGGTCGATCACCCGGCACTGCAGCACGCGCTCGATATTGCGCTCCTGCCCGGGCGAGAGCTGATGGTTGAAGATCACCACGTTGGCCGAGGTCGCCCGCACCAGCGCCGCGATTTCCTCGACCTTGCCCTTGCCTGCAAAGAGGGCAGCATCGGGACGCTGGCGCTTGCCATGGACGAGACCCATGACCTCGACGCCGGCACTCTTGACGAGATCGACGCATTCATCGACGTTTTCCTGGAAATCGGGGTCACCGAAATCCAGGCACACGATGATGGCCTGATCGCCTAAATCGGGACGGTCAAACACCTGAGATAACCGGGCTCACAAAAAGAAAGGCTGGAAGGCGCCCGCCATGGAGCGCCCCGCCAACCTTCCGGGGGTTGCGTAAATAATCAAGCGTCTTGCTGCTCGTTCTTCTGAGCAGGCTGCTCGTGCGGAATGGATACCGGGCGCGCCGGCACGACGGTGGAGATGGCGTGCTTGTACACCATCTGGGTTACCGTGTTTTTCAAGAGGACCACATACTGGTCAAAAGACTCGACCTGGCCTTGCAGTTTGATACCGTTAACCAGATAAATGGACACCGGCACATGTTCCTTGCGCAGGGTGTTCAGGAACGGGTCTTGTAACATTTGCCCTTTAGAGCTCATTCGTTTTCTCCGAATCGATGATTGTTGTATTGAAAATCTGGTATCTGCCCGACCACTAGGACCAGCTATCTTTCTAGCAGAAAACAGCCGGGCATACTATTCATTGCTGATTGCGCAGCTTGCCTTTCTTGGCCAGCGTCACCAGTTTGCCGGGCTTGGCGCCCTTGCTCTCCTTCTCGCCGTCAAACGGGTTTTCGGCCGACTTGTACTGCACCCGCAATGGTGTTCCTTGCAATTTGAACACTTTGCGGAAGGTATGTTCCAGGTAACGCGTATAACTGTCCGGAACCTTGTCCAGCGCATTGCCGTGGATCACGATAATCGGCGGATTCATGCCCCCCTGGTGAGCATAACGCATTTTCGGCCGCACCTGCCCTACCCGTGGCGGCGCCTGACGCTCCACCGCCACCTGCAGCACACGGGTCAGCTTGGGCGTGGCCAGCTTGATCATGGCGGCACGGTAGGCCTCGTCGATCGACTTGAACAGGTCGGCGATGCCGCGCCCTTCGATGGCCGAGATGAAATGGAACTTGGCGAAGTCGAGGAAGCCCAGCTTGCGCGCGATCTCGCGCTTGACCAGCTCCTTCTTCTCGCCGTCGAGGTTGTCCCACTTGTTGACCGCCACCACCAGCGCCCGCCCCGCCTCCAGCGCGAAGCCGGCGATGGTGGCATCCTGCTCGGAGATGTCGAGCTGGGCATCCAGCACCAGCACCGCCACGTTGGCATCCTCGATGGCCTTCATGGTCTTGATCACCGAGAATTTCTCGATGGCCTCGTTGACCTTGCCGCGGCGGCGTACGCCGGCGGTATCGATGATGGTGTAGGTGTGGTCGTCGCGCTCGAAATCGATATAGATGCTGTCGCGCGTGGTGCCGGCCTGATCGAAGGCGATCACCCGCTCTTCGCCCAGGATGGCGTTCACCAGCGTCGACTTGCCGACGTTCGGGCGGCCGATCACGGCAAACTTGGGATGGCGCGCCTCCTTCTCGTCGGTCGCCGCCGGAAACGGATCGAGCACCATCTCCATCAGTTCGCGCACGCCGTCGCCGTGTGCGGCCGAGATCGCCAGCGGTTCGCCCAGCGCCAGTTCGTGGAACTCGGCCCCGGCGATGGACTGGCTGATGCCCTCGGCCTTGTTGACCACCAGGAACACCGGGCGGTCGTTCTGGCGCAGCCGGTTGGCGATGATCTTGTCCTGCGGCGTGATGCCGGTACGGCCATCGACCAGGAACACGATGGCATCGGCCTCGTCGACCGCCTGCAGGGTCTGGCGCGCCATTTCGAACAGGATGCCTTCGTCCACGACCGGTTCGAAACCGCCGGTGTCGACCACCAGGTACGGCTTGTCGCCGACGCGGCCGTGGCCGTAATGGCGGTCGCGGGTCAGGCCCGGCTGGTCCGCCACCAGGGCGTCCCGGCTGCGGGTCAGGCGGTTGAAGAGGGTCGATTTGCCGACGTTGGGCCGGCCGACCAGAGCTACGGTTGGTTTCATCAAGAGACTGCTTTATTCCAGTGACAGCATCGCCAGGACGCCGTTGCGGCCCAATACCAGCGCCGAATCGCCCAGAGATACCGGTTGTCCGGTCAGGCGCTCGGTCCCGACCTTGGTACGGCCCACGATGCGGCCGCTGTCGCCGGCGATCAGATGGGCGTATCCCTCGCCATCGGTCACCAGCACGTAGCGGCCCAGCATGGCCGGACCCGACACGTTGCGATATTTCAGATCATCCAGTTTCCAGACGTTGCGGCCGGTGCTGCGGTCGAACGCCCACAGGCTGCCATCGTCCCCGGTGACGTACACATTGCGCTCGTCGACCGCCAGCCCGCGGCTGGACGAGACGTCGCGCGCCCACTGCAGGTTGCCGCCGCGCGCCTCGAAGCAGGCCACCCGGCCCTGGAACGCCACGGCGCACACCTGGCCGGCGTCGAACACCGGACGCGACACCACGTCGGTCACCCGTTCCAGCTCGGTGGCCCCGCGCGGGCTGGCCACGCTGGCCTCCCACAGCACGTTGCCGTTTTTCGGGCTCAGCACCAGCAGCCGGCCGCCGGCCTGGCCGGCGAGGATGGCCTCGTCGCCGGCGCGCTGCAGCGAACCGTTGTTCTCCACCGTCAGCTGCGGCAAGGCGCGCGCCACCGACCACAGCTGTTTGCCGTCCGCCAGGGCAAAACCGGTGATGCGGCCGTCGTTGGTACGCACCGTGACGACCTCGCTGCCGACCTGCGGCGCCTCGAGCGCCAGGCTGGTCAGGGTCTGCTCCCAGCGGACGGCGCCGCTGGCCCGGTCGACCGCCAGCAGACGGCCATCGGCGGTCGGGACCAGCACCAGCGAGTCGGTCACGCCCGGGCCGGCGCTCAGCTCGCGCTTGAGCTCCAGCTCATTGACCTTGCGCCCGCTCAGGGCATCGTATACCTCGATACGGCCGCGGGCATCGGCCACGACCACGTTGCCGTTCTGATAGGCTGGCAGGAAGCCTCCTTGCTCCACATCGCCGACGGAGCCGGACCATTTGAGCTTGAGCGGCTGTTCGGTGCGGACCGCCTGCAATGGCGTCGGCTCGAAACGGGAGGAACTCTCGAACCAGCTGGCGCATCCGGAGAGCAGGCTGGCGGAAATCAGGGCAGAAACCAGTAGACGACGGCGCATCGCTCAGCCTCCCAGGGCATCGAGTTTGGTCTGAATGTACTGGCGATTGGGCGAATCCCCCACCAGCTTGGCCAAGGCCGACTTGTACTGGTCGCGCGCGGCCTTGCTGTCGCCCTTGGCGGCGTAGACGTCGCCCTTCAGGTCGAGGAACAGGGCGTCGAAGGCGCTGGCGTGCTCCTGGTTCAACTCGGCGATAGCGGCATCGTAGCGTTTCTCGTCGAGCAGCACCGCCGCCAGGCGCAGGCGGGCCACCGCCTGCAGGGCCGGCTCCTTGGCGTGCTCCACGGCCCAGCTCAGCTGCGACTTGGCCAGGGCCAGATCCTGCTTGTCGAAGGCGGCCTTGGCCGCCAGCAAGGCGGCGCGGCTGGCGTAGGCGGTACGGCCGTACTCGCTCTGCAACACGGCAATGGAACGCTTCAGCTTGGCCAGATCGCCCGCCTGGGCCGCGCCGGCCACCTCGTCATAGACGACGGAAGCCTTCTCGGCCTGCAACTGCTGGAAATACGCCCAGCCCTTGGTGCCCGCATAGCCCAGCGCAGCCGCCAGCACGGCCGCCGAAATCCACTTGCCCCACTGCGCCCAGAAGGCCTTCAGCTCGTCGATCTGTTCCTGTTCCTGCAAGTCGAACGCCATCGCGTTCCCCCTTTATTGTTTTCAAGCCTTGATTCGGGTAATGGTGTCGGCCACCGCGTCGAGCGCGACGGTTTCCTGGGCGGCCTCGACGCGCAGCGGCTTGACCACCGCCGTGCCGTTGGCCACTTCGTTTTCACCGACGATCACGGCGAACTGCGCGCCGCTGCCGTCGGCCTTTTTCATTTGCGACTTGAAGCTGCCTTCCCCGCAGTGCTGAATCACCGACAGGCCGGCGGCACGCAGCGAGGCGGCCAGCTGCATGGCGTACAGCGGCGCACCGGCGCCCTGCTGCATGAGGTAGACGTCCACGCCGCGCGAGGCCGGCAGACGGTTCTTTTCCTGCAACAGCAGCATCACCCGCTCCATGCCCATGCCGAAGCCGATGCCGGGAGCCGATTTGCCGCCCAGTTGCTCGACCAGGCCGTCGTAACGGCCGCCGGCGCACACCGTGCCCTGCGCCCCCAGCTCGGTGGTCACCCATTCGAACACCGACTGGTTGTAGTAGTCGAGGCCGCGCACCAGCCGCGGATTCTCCACGTAGCGGATGCCGAGGCCTTCGATCATCGATTTCCAGCCTTCGTAATGGGCGCGCGACTCGTCGCCCAGGTAGTCGGTCAGGCGCGGCGCGGCGTTGCAGATCTCCTGCAGCGCCGGGTTCTTGGTGTCGAGCACGCGCAGCGGATTGCTGTACAGACGGCGCTTGCCGTCCTCGTCCAGCAGGTCGTGGTGGCGCTCGAGATAGGCGATCAGCGCCTCGCGGTGTGCCGCCCGCTCGTCCTTGTTGCCCAGCGTGTTGAGCTGCAGTTCCACGCTGTCGGCCAGGCCCAGGCGTTTCCACAGGTCGGCCGTCATCAGGATAATTTCCGCGTCGATGTCCGGCCCGGCAAAGCCCAGCGCCTCGATACCGATCTGGTGGAACTGGCGATAGCGGCCCTTCTGCGGACGCTCATGACGGAACATCGGGCCCATGTACCACAGGCGCTGCGTGGCGTTGTACAGCAGATTGTGCTCGACCACGGCGCGCAGCGTGCCGGCGGTGCCCTCCGGGCGCAGCGTCAGGCTGTCGCCGTTCAGGCTGTCGGTGAAGGAGTACATTTCCTTCTCGACGATATCGGTCACTTCGCCGATGGAACGCACGAACAGCCGGGTTTCCTCGACGATGGGCGTGCGGATGTTCTGGTAGCCGTAATCGGCCAGCCAGCCGCGCAGGATGTTCTCGAAATACTCCCACTGATGCGAATCGGCCGGCAGCACGTCGTTCATGCCGCGGATGGCCTGGATCTTTTGCGTCATCGTTCGCTTCTTCTCACTCTTTTCGGTTCAGCCGATCGTCTTGATCGGTATCGTGCGCACGGCGGCATCGCGGCGCTTGGCGCCCCCTTCCCCGTAGCGGGTGCGCACGTAATCGTCCACCAGCGCCTTGAAGTCGGCGGCGATGGTGTCGCCCTTCAGCGTCACGTCCTTCTCGCCGTCGACGTAGACCGGCGCCACCGGCACTTCGCCGGTGCCCGGCAGGGAGATGCCGATGTCGGCCAGCTTGCTCTCGCCGGGGCCGTTCACCACGCAGCCCATCACGGCGACCTTGAGGTCTTCCACGCCCGGGTATTGCAGGCGCCACACCGGCATCTGCTCGCGCAGATACGTCTGGATGCTGTCGGCCAGTTCCTGGAAGAAGGTGCTGGAGGTGCGGCCGCAGCCGGGACAGGCCGTCACCAGCGGGGTGAACGAGCGCAGCCCCATGGTCTGCAGGATTTCCTGCGCCACCACCACTTCCTTGTTGCGCGACTCGCCCGGTGCCGGGGTCAGCGAGATGCGGATGGTGTCGCCGATGCCTTCCTGCAGCAGTACCGACAGCGCGGCGGTCGAGGCGACGATGCCCTTCGAGCCCATGCCGGCCTCGGTCAGCCCCAGGTGCAGCGGGAAATCGCAGCGGCTACCCAGGTCGCGGTAGACCGTGATCAGGTCCTGCACGTGGCTCACCTTGCACGACAGGATGATCTTGTCGGCCGGCAGCCCCAGCTCCATCGCCTTGCCCGCGCTCTCCAGCGCCGACACGATCAGCGCCTCGCGCATCACGGCGTCCGGCGGCAGCGGGTCGGCACGGCGGCTGTTCTCGTCCATCAGGCGCGCGGCCAGCGCCTGATCCAGGCTGCCCCAGTTGACGCCGATGCGCACCGGCTTGTCGTACTCGATGGCGGCACGGATCATGAAGGCGAACTTGTCGTCGCCTTTGGCGCCCTTGCCGACGTTGCCCGGGTTGATGCGGTACTTCGCCAGGGCGCGCGCGCAGTCCGGGTAATCGCGGAGCAGGCGTTCGCCGTTGAAATGGAAGTCGCCCACCAGCGGCACGTTGCAGCCCATGTCGTCGAGACGCTGGCGCACCTCGGCCACCGCAGCGGCGGCTTCGGGCGAGTTCACCGTGATGCGCACCAGTTCCGAACCGGCCTCGGCCAGTTCGAACACCTGGCGGGCCGTGGCGGCCGCGTCGGCGGTATCGGTATTGGTCATCGACTGCACCACCACCGGTGCGCCGGAGCCGACAATAACATGCCCCACCTGTACCTGACGGGTGAGGCGTCGCGCGATCAGCACGCTATCCATGTGACAGATTACCTACCTACTTGAGTTCTAGTCTGGCGGTGGTACCGCGAATCTTGCCGGCCATCTCCACCGGCTGACCGTTGAAGGACACCTCGACCTGGCTGGCGTTCCCGACAGTGAGCTTGAACGGCGGCTGGCCGGCCACTTCCTTGGCCGCGCCGGCCTTGAGCGTCTCGAACACCAGTTTCTTGCCGTGGCTATCGACCACCGACACCCAGGCATCCTGCCTGGCGGCCAGCTTGACCTTCCCGTCGCCCGACGACAACGGCGCAGCGGCCGGAGCCGAAGCAGGCACCGCCTCGGCCGGAGCAGCAGCCGGGGCCGGCGCAAGAGCCGTTGGCGATGCCGTCGGCGCCGACGCGTCCTTCGCCGGTACGGCCTCGGCAGGAGCCGGAGCAACCGACTGTTCCGTCATCATCGGGGCCAGATCCTGCGTGGCGCCCTCTTGGGCCGGCTGGCTGCTCGGGCTGGCAAACAGGAAGGCCGCCGCCACCACGACGACGGCCAGCGCCAGCAGCATCGCCCACTTGCCGCGCGCAGTGGAAGTCTTTTCTCCCCCGTTAGCCAAAGGGCTTGCCGCGGGCTCCTTGGCCAGATTGGCCACTTCCTTGACAGCGGAAGGGAAACGCTCTTCCAGCCGCGCCAGCAGCGGCACGGCATCCACCCCCAGAAAACGGGCATAGTTGCGCACGAAGCCCCGGACGAAGGCCGGGCCGGGCAAAGCCTCGAAGCGGTCGCTTTCGATCGCCTCCAGTTGCTTGAGCGACAATTTCAGTCGGTCGGCCACCTCTCCCAGGCTGAGACCGGCGGCCTCGCGGGCCGCCTTGAGGGTTGCCCCCACTCCGCCATGCACGGGCGGGAAGGCATCATTCTGTTCGGTTTGTGCTTCCATCAAAGACCACTCAACAACTCTTGCGTTTCTTTCGAATCGGGATAACGGCTCTTGAGCCGCGCGGCATACAGCTCGGCCTTGCCCTGCTCACTGGTCTTACGGGCGATTTTCACCCCCAGCAGCAGCACGTCGGCCGGCATCTCTCCAACATTGTCGGCCAGGCGGTCGAAATAGAACGCCGCCAGTTTGGCGTTACCTTGACCATAATGCAGGGCGGCCAGTTCCTTCAGCGCCGGCGGATAATTGGGGGACACGCGCAAGGCCGACAACAGGTAGTCGTTGGCTTGCGCCTTCTGCCCCAGCATGACGCTGCACCGCCCCAGATTCAGGTAAGCGGTCTGCGGCGTATCGTACAGGGGATTGGCCAGGGCCTTGGCAAAATAGCCCATGCCATCCTGCGCCCTTCCGTGCTCGCACAGGAAGTCGCCGTAATTATTGTTGGCTTCCGGATTGTCGGGTTCGAGTGACAGAGCCTTGCGGTACTGCTGCTCGGCCTCGCCGTCCACTTTCAACAGCGTCAGCACGTAAGCCTTGGCCAGGTAGGCCGGGACGTAGCGCTGATCGGCGGTGATGGCCTGATCGGCGGACATCAGCGCAGCCTTGTAATTGCCCAGCCGGGAGTACTCCACGGCCAGCTGGGTGCGAATCTGTGCCAGTTCGTTGGTCGGCGCGGCGGCAAACACGGTCATGCCAAAAGCCGTCAAGCATCCAGCAAGCCACATTTGCCCTTTCTTCATGCCGCACCATCCTCCGCGATTCGAATCCACTTTTCCTTGCGCCGCGTCTTGTCCTGCACCTGCCCGGCCAGCTGACCACAGGCGGCATCGATGTCGTCGCCACGGGTCTTGCGTACCGTCACCACGTAGCCCGCCTCTTGCAGGATTTCCCGGAAGCGGTGGATGGCATTGTTGCTGGAACGCTCGTAGCCCGAGTTCGGGAACGGATTGAACGGGATCAGGTTGAACTTGCAGGGTACATCTTTTACCAGTTCAATCAGCTGGCGAGCATGTTCAGGTCTATCGTTGACATCGTCAAGCATCACGTACTCGAAGGTCACGAAGTCCCGCGGAGCCTTTTCCAGGTAGCGCTGGCAGGCAGCCATCAGCTCACGCAGCGGGTATTTCTTGTTGATCGGCACGATCACGTCGCGGATGGCGTCGTTCGGCGCGTGCAGGCTGACCGCCAGCGCCACCGGACAGGCTTCGCGCAAACGGTCCATCTGCGGCACCATGCCCGAGGTCGATACTGTCACGCGGCGACGGGAGAGGCCGTAGCCGTGGTCGTCCAGCATGATCTGCAGGGCCGACACCACGTTGTCGAAGTTGGCCAGCGGCTCGCCCATCCCCATCATGACCACGTTGGAGATGACGCGCTCGTTCTTCGGCGTCACGCCCATGGCCTTGTTGGCCCACCACAGCTGGCCGATGATCTCGGACGTGGACAGGTTGCGGTTGAAGCCCTGGCGCCCGGTCGAACAGAAGGTGCATTCGAGGGCGCATCCCACCTGGGATGATATGCACAAGGTGCCGCGGTCATCCTCGGGGATGAAGACGGTCTCGACGCCGTTGCCGGTGCCGACGTCCAGCAGCCACTTGCGGGTACCATCACTGGAAGCCTGTTCGACCATCAGGTCGGGCACGCGCACCTCGGCCGACTCGTGCAGCTTGCTGCGCAAGCTCTTGGCGATGTCGGTCATGGCGTCGAAATCGGCCTCGCCCATCTGGTGCATCCAACGCATCACCTGCTTGGCGCGGAACGGCTTTTCGCCCATCGCGGCAAAGTGTTCGGTCAGTTGGGCCAGATTGAAGTCGAGCAGGTTGGTTTTCATGCAATCCTCTTCGCGGGGCAGCCGCCCTGGCGGCCACCCCGGTACAGCAGTACAGCTAATTAACGCGAGCAGATTTCGGAAGCGGCGAAGAAATAGGCCACTTCGATGGCAGCGTTCTCAACGCTGTCGGAACCGTGCACGGCGTTGGCGTCGATCGATTCGGCGAAGTCGGCGCGGATGGTGCCGGCGTCGGCTTTCTTCGGATCGGTGGCGCCCATCAGTTCGCGGTTCTTCAGAACGGCGTTTTCGCCTTCCAGCGCCTGAATCATGACCGGGCCGGAGATCATGAAGTTCACCAGATCGTTAAAGAAAGGACGCTCTTTGTGCACGGCGTAGAAGCCTTCGGCTTCGGCGCGGGACAGTTGCTTCATCTTGGCAGCCACCACTTTCAGGCCGGCCGATTCGAAACGGTCGTAGATCTTGCCGATCACGTTCTTTGCTACGGCGTCCGGCTTGATGATGGACAGAGTACGTTCAATTGCCATAAAAATTCTCCCAAATTCCAAGACAAATGGCTAAACTAGGTTCCAGCCTAGCCAATCGGGCTACCCAATTCTGAGGAACCCGGTACTTTACCAGCCTTTTCAAGCCTTTGCTGCACAAAATTTAAGCACAATGAGCCCAGACACCCCAAATTCCCCTCCGCCGAAGGGCCCAGACGAAAAAGACATCAGCAACAAGCTGAAGAAACGACTGCTCATTGCCGGGGGACTGGTGGCGCTCGCGCTGGCCGCCATTCCGGTGCTGGACTATTTTGGCAAACGCAGTGACGTCGCCATGACGACGACGGAACCGCAAGGCAGCTCGGGCAAGATCGCCAACGCCGCATCGGCGCCGGAGGCAGAACCCCCGGCCGCCATCGAGAGCAGCGCCCCCGTCGCCATGGAAGCCAGCCAACCCGCGCAAGCATCCGTAGCGGCCAGCCCCGCTCCGGTGACACCGGGCCCGGCCGCACCGCCCGCGCCGGACACCGGCAAGACGCCGGGCGTTGCCGCCATCCAGGGAAAAGCCCCGAGTGCGCCGACGGTTCCGGCGGCCCCCAAGGCGCAGCTCGCCGCTCCCGCCGCAAAAGCCAAAGAGGAAAGCGCCCCACCTCCCCAGGCATTCAAGCCGCTGGCCCAGGAAGAGACGCCTCCGTCCCCGGCGCCGGTCGGTAAAGCCAAGCCGGTCGGCACTTCGCTCGGTTACAAGGTGCAGCTCGGGTTGTTCTCCAGCCTGACCAATGCACAGAAACTGGTCGAGACGCTCAAGGCCCATGGCATCGAAGCCCACACCGAGACGCGGGTACACGTCGGCCCGTTCCGCACACGCGCCGAAGCCGAAGAAGCCATGAGCAAGCTGCGTCAGCTGGGCTACTCGCCCTTGCTCGCCCCAGGCGGTCAGTAAGCGAGACTCATGGTCGCCGCTCCCGCGGATCAGCGGCCGGCCCCGCCAGGCATTACCGCTGCAGGCTAGCCCTTTTCAGAGTTCCCCGGCCTGGTCGATAAGGCCCCACCAACGCAGCGTCTGGCGGAAATGGTTGCGCACCTGTTTTGCCGCCTCCTGCTCGTCTCCGCCGGCGATCGCGTCCATGATCGCAAGGTGTTCTTCCATCGCCGGCACGATCCGGTCGGGCAGCAGGGGACGGGAATGCTGCATGACGAGGATGCGGTCGCGGTTGCGGGCGTAGATTTCCCGGACACTGGCGTTGTCGAGGACGTCGGACAGGGTGCTGTGCAAGGCCCAGTCCACCGCCATGGCTTCACGCTGCAGCGAGGACGTCACGCCGGCGCGGGCGGCATCGAGTACCTGCTGGTGTTTCTTGCGCAGCTCGCCCAGATTGTCCGCCGCATGCTTGCGCACCAGTAGCCGGGCGCCTTCCTGATCGAAGATGGTACGCAGGTGGAAGCACTCGCGGATCAGCTCCGGGGTCGCCTCCATCACGGCCACGCCCCGCTTGGGCAGGATGCGGACGAAGCCGGCCGATTCGGCGCGCTTGACCGCTTCCCTCACCGGCGCGAGGGGCAGGCCGATCACGCCGACCAGATCCGACATCGAGACAAACTGTCCCGCCCGCAGGCCACCGCCGGTCAGCAGTTCCCGCAACGCCAGGAATGCCCTGTCAGCCAACAGCAAACCTTCCGGCTCCAGCATGTTTCTCGTCCTCATACTTGTTCGTCGATTGGCCATTGTCACATCAGCTTTCGACAGCAGCAAATTCCAGTCGCCATGTCAGGCAATCCTCTATAGACATTTTTATTGCAATATCTGAAAAATTCAATCTAACATGTCAGAAAGCATGTATTACCACTCCTTACCGCCACGTCACCCCGGCGGCGAGGACAGACAACCGATGAAGGGGAAAGACCAGCCCGTTCGTCGTCGCGTCGGCAAGGGCTGGCAGGAGAACAGA
Organism: Pseudogulbenkiania sp. MAI-1; assembly: GCF_000527175.1. Lineage (NCBI taxonomy): Bacteria > Pseudomonadati > Pseudomonadota > Betaproteobacteria > Neisseriales > Chromobacteriaceae > Pseudogulbenkiania > Pseudogulbenkiania sp. MAI-1. The sequence continues at coordinate 3,256,720 of NZ_AZUR01000001.1, forward strand.
CCCCTTCCCGGCCAGTTGGCGAGATGAGCCATGCGGCCCCTGAGTCGATACCAAAGCTATCGACAGAACCGATGTCGGAGGTAATTCAAGCACTCCCGCTTTATCCCTAAGCTGTCCTAAACCGGCCCAACAAACATTCTGATAGAGGAGAAGCAGATGGCCCGAGTAAGAGCAGTGCATGCCGCCCCAGCGGCGTTATATAAGAAAGACGTGAGTACGACTCTCGACACTGACCGTCGTCACTTCAGCAAGAGCCTGGTTGCGATCGGCAACTCCCTCTCCACCCGCTTTGCGAGGTGAACCATGTACAAGCGCTTTCATAAGACCCTGTTCGGTCAGGTCGTCATCGCTCTGATTCTCGGCGTGATCGTCGGCATCGTTTGGCCCGATTTCGCCGCCAAGCTGAAGCCCTTGGGCGACGGCTTCATCAAGCTCATCAAGATGCTGGTCGCCCCCCTGGTGTTCTGCGTCGTCGTGCACGGCATCTGCAGCACCGGCGACCTGAAGAAGGTCGGACGCGTCGGCATCAAGGCCCTGGTGTATTTCGAGATCGTCACCACCTTCGCCCTCGCGCTCGGCGTGCTGCTGGCCGAAACCCTGCAGCCGGGTGCCGGCATGAACGTCAACCCACACTCGCTCGATGCCGCAGCCCTGGCCGACTATAGCGAGCGGGTCTCCCAGGTCGGCCACATGACGGCGGTGGACTTCATCATGAAGCTCATCCCCGCCACCTTCGGCGATGCCTTCGCCAAGGGCGACATCCTGCAGGTGCTGCTGATCGCCATCCTGTTCGGTTGCGCCGTCGCGGCACTCGGCGAGCGCGGCCGCCCGGTGACCACCGCCATCGACCATCTCGGCCAGGTGTTCTTCAAGCTGATCGGCTTCATCGTCAAGCTCGCCCCCTTGGGCGTGCTGGGCGCCATCGCCTTCACCGTCGGCAAGTACGGCGTCGGTTCGCTCAAGCAGCTCGGCCTCCTGGTGGCGCTGTTCTACGTCACCTGCACCATCTTCGTGGTCGCCGTACTGGGTACCATCCTGCGGCTGGCCGGCTTCAACATCTTCAAGCTGCTGGGCTATCTGCGCGAGGAACTGCTGGTGGTGCTGGGCACGGCCTCTTCCGATGCCGTGCTGCCCCAGGTGATGCGCAAGCTCGAACTGATGGGCGTGAAGGATTCGACCGTGGGCCTGGTGATCCCCACCGGCTACTCGTTCAACCTCGACGGCTTCTCGATCTACCTGACCCTGGCGGCGGTGTTCATCGCCCAGGCCACCAACACCCCCTTGTCCTTGACCGATCTGTTCACCATCCTCGCCATTTCGCTGGTGACCTCGAAAGGCGCCCACGGCGTGCCGGGCTCGGCCATCGTGATCCTGGCCGCCACCTTGAGCGCCATCCCGGCCATCCCCGCCATCGGCCTGGTGCTGGTGCTGTCGGTGGACTGGTTCATGGGCATGGCGCGCGCGCTGACCAATATGATCGGCAACTGCGTGGCGACCGTGGTCGTCGGCGTGTGGGAGAAGGATATCGACCGCGAGCGCGCCACCAAGGTGCTCGACGGCGACATCAAGGTGGATCTGCGCGCCCCGATCCGCGCCGAACCGATGGCCGAAGTCGTTCCGCCGTCGCGCCTGTGACCGCCGCACCAACCTGAACACGAGCCGGCCCATCCCGCGATGGGCCTCTTACCGCATCTACGCACTGAACCCTTAGGAGAACCCACCATGGCCCACGCCACCGGACCTACCGTCATCGCCCCCGCCGCCGAGCTGCCCGATTGGGCGCGCCGCTCGGTCGACCTCGCCAACCCGCGTCTGGGCGCCCAGGCTCTTTACGCTTCGGACGATTTCTTCGCCGAGGTCTCGCGCATGCTCAACCCGGAACCGGCCCAGTTCGTTCCCGGCAAGTTCGACGAGAACGGCAAGTGGATGGATGGCTGGGAGTCGCGCCGCAAGCGCGTAGCCGGCCACGACTGGGCGCTGGTGAAGCTCGGCGTGAAGGGCGTGATCCGCGGCTTCGACGTGGATACCAGTCACTTCACCGGCAACTACCCGCCGGCGGTGTCGATCGAGGCCACCGTTTCCGCCACGGACGACGTGGAGGCGCTGAAGGCGGCCAACTGGACCGAAATCCTCCCCGCCACCGCGCTCGGCCCCAACAGCCATCACCTGCTCGAATGCGCCAACGGCGATGCCTGGACCCACCTGCGCGTCAACATCTACCCGGACGGCGGCATCGCCCGCCTGCGCGTGTACGGCCAGCCGGTGGGCGGCCTGGAAACCGCCGGCCCGGATCAGCTGGTCGACCTGGTCGCGCTGGAGAACGGCGGCCGCCCGGTGGCCTGGAACGACGCCAGCTTCGGCTCCTCCGCCAGCAACATGCTGCTGCCCGGCCGCGGCCTGAACATGGGCGACGGCTGGGAGACCCGCCGCCGCCGCGAACCGGGCAACGACTGGTGCGTGCTGCAGCTGGGCGCACCCGGCATCATCGAGAAGATCGAGGTGGATACCGCCTTCTACAAAGGCAATTATCCCGACGCTTGCTCGCTGCAGGCGGCCTTCGTCACCGGCGGCACCGACCAGTCCGCCACCACCCAGAGCATGTTCTGGCCGGTGCTGCTGCCGGAGCAGAAGCTGTCGATGGACGCGGTGCACACCTTCACCGACCTGGCCAAGCTCGGCCCGGTGACCCATGTCCGCCTCAACATCTTCCCCGACGGCGGGGTCTCGCGCCTGCGCCTGTGGGGCCGGGTGGTCAAGCCATGAGGCCCCGCATCCTGGAGGTGGAACCGCTCAGCCGGGAAGCCTTCGCGCCGTTCGGCGACGTGATCGAGGCCTCGGAGGCGGTACGCCACTTCCCGATCAACGGCGGCAACACCGAGCGCTACCACGATCTGGCCAGCATCGAGCCGGGGCCCGAGGGCCGGGCGATCGTGTCCATCTTTCGCGGCCAGCCGCGTGAGCTGCCGTTCCGGGTGGAGATGATGGAACGCCACCCGCTGGGCAGCCAGGCCTTCGTCCCGCTGTCCGGGCTCCCCTACCTGGTGGTGGTGGCCCCGGCCGGGGCGCCGCCGGCGGCGGAGGACCTGCGGGTCTTCCTCGCCCGGTCCGATCAGGGCGTCAACTACCGCACCGGGGTGTGGCACCACCCGCTGCTGGCCCTCGACGCGGTATGCGATTTCCTGGTGGTGGACCGCAGCGGCCCCGGCCACAACTGCGACGAAGTCCGGCTCGACACCGTCGGCATCATCCCGGCCCTGGCCTGAGCTTGGGAGCATCGACCATGCCGGACACCTTCCGACCCCGCCGAGGAGGATAGCCATGCTGCTCGGGCTGACGCTTCTCTACGTAGGAGCGGTGCTGATTCTCAACGGCCTGTGGATGCTGGGCCGCATCGGCGACCGGGAGATCTCCGTGATCAACCTGTTCGCCGGCGGCCTCACGCTGCTGGTGGCCCTCAAGCTCGCCTTCGGCGAGGGGGCGGACGCCGCCTCGATCAAGGCGGGCGCCCTCTCCCTGCTGTTCTCGTTCACCTATTTGTGGGTCGCCCTCAACCGTCACAACGGCTCCGACGGCCGCGGGCTGGGCTGGTTCAGCCTGTTCGTGGCGATCACGGCGGTGCCGGTGGCGGCGGAGACGCTGTACCTCGCCCGCTCCGCCTGGGACTGGTGGTTCGGCCTGTCCTGGCTGGCGTGGGCGCTGCTGTGGCTGCTGTTTTTCCTGCGGCTGGCGCTGCAGAAGCCGGTGGCCCGGCTCACCGCCTGCATGGCCATCGGCCAGGGCGTGCTGACCGGGTGGCTGCCGGGTTATCTGCTGCTGACCGGAGCGATCCGATGAAGGGACTCGCCGCCGGCTAACGCCTTCCGGAGGGATGGCGCGGCGTCCCTTCTCGGCACCAGCCGATACCAAAAGTATCGACAGAACCGATAGCCACGGCAATTCAACGACTTAGTCTTTCTCCCTATGCTGGGACCATCAGTCGAGCAGATACCACCCAAGGAGGAATACCGATGGCCCGAATGAGAGCAGTGGACGCCGCCGCGGCAGTGTTGCGCAAGGAAGGCGTGAGTACCGTGTTCGGCGTGCCCGGCGCCGCGATCAACCCGCTTTACTCGGCGATGAAGAAGGATGGCGGCTTCCAACACGTGCTGGCCCGCCATGTCGAGGGAGCCTCCCACATGGCAGAGGGCTATACCCGCGCCAAGGCCGGCAACGTCGGCGTGTGCATCGGCACCTCCGGCCCGGCGGGCACCGATATGATCACCGGCCTGTATTCCGCGTCGGCCGATTCGATACCTATCCTATGCATTACCGGCCAGGCCCCCCGTGCCCGCCTCTACAAGGAAGACTTCCAGGCGGTGGACATCGAGTCCATCGCCAAGCCGGTCACCAAGTGGGCCGTCACGGTGCGCGAGCCGGCGCTGGTGCCACGCGTGTTCCAGCAGGCCTTCCACATCATGCGCTCCGGCCGCCCCGGCCCGGTGCTGATCGACCTGCCTTTCGACGTGCAGATGGCCGAGATCGAGTTCGACATCGACACCTACGAGTCCCTGCCCTTGCACAAGCCGGCCGCCACACGCGCCCAGGCCGAGAAGGCCATGGCCATGCTCAATGCCGCCGAGCGTCCTCTGATCGTCTCCGGCGGCGGCGTGATCAACGCCGATGCGGCAGTCCGCCTGCAGGAGTTCGCCGAGCTGACCGGCGTGCCGGTAATCCCGACCCTGATGGGCTGGGGCACCATCCCCGACGACCATCCGCTGATGGCCGGCATGGTGGGCCTGCAGACCTCGCACCGCTACGGCAACGCCACGATGCTGGCGTCGGACTTCGTGATCGGCATCGGCAACCGCTGGGCCAACCGCCATACCGGTTCGGTGGAGGTCTACACCGAGGGCCGCACCTTCGTGCACATCGACATCGAGCCGACCCAGATCGGCCGGGTGTTCGGCCCCGACTACGGCATCGTCTCGGACGCCGGCGCGGCGCTCGACCGCCTGCTCGAGGTGGCGCGCGAGATGAAGGCGGCAGGCCAGCTGCCGGACCGCAGCGCCTGGGTCGCCGACTGCCAGGAGCGCAAGCGCACCCTGCAGCGCAAGACCCACTTCGATACCACCCCGATGAAGCCGCAACGGGTGTACGAGGAGATGAACCGGGCTTTCGGCCAGGATACCTGCTATGTCAGCACCATCGGCCTGTCCCAGATCGCCGCCGCCCAGTTCCTCCACGTCTACAAGCCGCGCCACTGGATCAACTGCGGCCAGGCCGGCCCGCTGGGCTGGACCATTCCGGCAGCGCTGGGCGTCTGCGCCGCCGATCCGGCGCGCAAGGTGGTGGCCATCTCCGGCGACTACGACTTCCAGTTCATGATCGAAGAGCTGGCCGTCGGCGCCCAGTTCAAGCTGCCCTACCTGCACGTGGTGGTGAACAACGCCTACCTGGGGCTGATCCGCCAGGCCCAGCGCGGCTTCGACATGGACTACTGCGTGCAGCTCGCCTTCGAGAACATCAACGCCCCCGAGACCGAAGGCTACGGCGTCGATCACGTGGCGGTGGTCGAGGGTTTGGGCTGCAAGGCGATCCGCGTGCGCAAGCCGGAGGAGATCCAGCCCGCCTTCGCCCAGGCCCGTGCCTGGATGGAGCAATACCGCGTGCCGGTGGTGGTGGAGATCATCCTGGAACGGGTGACCAACATCTCCATGGGCACCGAGATCAACGCCGTCAACGAGTTCGAGGAACTGGCCGCCCACGGCGCCGACGCCCCGACCGCCATCTCGCTGCTCGACTGACCCTAGCGTCCAGCAACCAGGAGGACACCATGCCGAAATTCGCCGCCAACCTGACCATGCTCTTTACCGAGCTACCCTTCCTCGACCGCTTCCAGGCCGCCGCCGAGGCCGGCTTCCAGGGGGTCGAGTACCTGTTCCCCTACGCCTTCGCCAAGGAGGTCCTGGCCGAGTGCCTCGATCGCCACGGCCTGGTGCAGGTCCTCCACAACCTGCCGGCGGGCGACTGGGAAGCGGGCGAGCGCGGCATCGCCTGCCATCCGGACCGGGTCGACGAGTTCCGCGACGGCGTCGGCCGCGCCATCGACTACGCCCGGGCCTTAGGCTGCACCCAGCTCAACTGCCTGGCTGGCATCGCCCCGGCCGGCGTCCCGGCCGACACGCTGCGCGAGACCTTCGTCGACAACCTGCGCTTCGCCGCCGGCCAGTTGCAGAAGGCGGGCATCCGTTTGCTGATCGAGCCGATCAATACCTACGACATCCCCGGCTTCTACCTGAACCGCACCGCCCAGGCAGCGGAGATTCTCGACGCGGTCGGCTCGGACAACCTGTTCATCCAGTACGACATCTACCACGCCCAGCGCATGGAGGGCGAACTGGCGGGCACGATCGCCAAGCACCTGCCGCGCATCGCCCACATCCAGCTCGCCGACAACCCCGGCCGCCACGAGCCGGGCAGCGGCGAGATCAACTACCCGTGGCTGTTGCGCCACATCGACGGACTCGGCTACAGCGGCTGGATCGGCTGCGAGTACAAGCCCGCCGCCGACACCCGCGAGGGGCTGGGCTGGATCACGGCCCTGACACGCTAAGAGCCGCTAACAAAACCCTCTTGGCGTTGTTACGCGGTCTGGCCGTACTACTTGCATGTAGCTTCGCTGAAACTTCGGCTACGCCTCGTTTTCTGCGGCCGCGCACCTAGCCAAGACCGTTGCACTGGGTTTTGTTAACGGCTCCAGGACTCAATCTCATAAAACGGAGACAGCATCATGGCAAACATCGGTTTCATCGGCCTCGGTATCATGGGCGCGCCCATGGCCGGCCACCTCATCGCCGGCGGGCATACCGTCTTCACCTACACCCGCAGCAATACGCCCGCGGCGCTCATCGAGGCCGGCGCCAGGGTCTGCACCAGCGGCGCCGAGGTCGCCCGCCAGGCGGACATCGTCATCACCATGGTGCCCGACACCCCGCACGTGGAAGATGCGCTGTTCGGCGCCAACGGCGTCGCCGCCGGTCTCAGCGCCGGCAAGATCGTGGTGGACATGAGCTCCATCTCGCCGGTGGCCACCAAGGATTTCGCCCGCCGCATCAACGAGCTCGGCTGCGAGTACCTCGATGCGCCGGTGTCGGGCGGCGAAGTCGGCGCCAAGGCGGCGACGCTGACCATCATGGTCGGCGGCAACGAGGCCGCCTTCGCCACGGTCAAGCCGCTGTTCGAGCTGATGGGCAAGAACATCACCCTGGTCGGCGGCAACGGCGACGGCCAGATCACCAAGGTGGCCAACCAGATCATCGTCGCGCTGACCATCGAGGCGGTGGGCGAGGCCCTGCTGCTCGCCGCCAAGGCCGGCGCCGACCCGGCCAAGGTGCGCCAGGCGCTGATGGGCGGCTTCGCCAACTCCCGCATCCTGGAGGTGCATGGCGAGCGCATGGTCAAGCGCACCTTCGACCCGGGCTTCCGCATCGAGCTGCACCAGAAGGACCTCAACCTGGCGCTGACCACCGGCCGCCAGCTCGGCGTGTCCCTGCCCAACACTGCCACCGCCCAGGAGCTGTTCAACGCCTGCGCGGCCCACGGCGGCGCCGGCTGGGATCATTCGGCGATGGTGCGCGCGCTGGAGAAGCTGGCCAATTTCGAAATCGGCCAATAAGCGTTTCAAGAAGGGCCGGCGTCGACCGGTTCCACCCTAAGAAGGAGACCCCATGCGTTACCTGTCCATCGATGTCGGTTCCTACCATTTCGTCGCCCGCCTGGAAGAAGAAGCCGCGCCGCGTACCTGCGCCGCCTTCCTGAAGCTGCTGCCCTTCTCCAATCAGGTGATCCATTCGCGCTGGAGCGGCGAAGCGGTGTGGGTGCCGCTCGGCGATTTCGATACCGGGCTCGGCTTCGAGAACCACACCAATCACCCTTCGCGCGGCGACATCCTGCTCTACCCGGGAGGTTTTTCCGAAACCGAGATCCTGTTCGCCTACGGCAGCAGCCAGTTCGCGAGCAAGATGGGCCAATTGGCGGGCAACCACTTCCTGACCGTGGTCGAAGGCGCCGATCAACTGATGGACATGGGGCGCACCGTGCTGTGGAAGGGTGCGCAAGCGATCCGTTTCACCGATCTCGGCGAGCGCCGATAGGCAAGAAGGAAACCGCAGATGAGAGACAGCAAGATACTGACCCTGGACGAGGTCAAACGCATCGCCGCCGCAGCCGAAGCCGAGGCAGCAGCCCAGGGCTGGGCGGTCAGCATCGCCGTATGCGATGCCGGCGGCCATGCCCTGTGGCTGCAGCGCATGGACGGCGCACCGCTGATGAGCGCCGCCGTCGCCCCTGAAAAGGCACGCACCTGCGTACTCAGCGGCAAGCCGAGCAAGGCTTTCGAGGACATGGTGAACAACGGCCGCTTCGCCGCGCTGGCGATGCCGGTGGTACCGCTGGAAGGCGGCGAGCCCATCGTGGTCGGCGGCCTGGTGATCGGCGCGGTCGGCGTCTCCGGCGTCAAGGCCGGCGAGGATGCCCAGGTTGCCCGCGCCGGCGTGGCCGCCCTTGCCGGTCAGCGCGAGGCCGCATGAGACGCCGGCGCCATGCCGTGGATGCGGGATGGCTCATACGGGAAGCGGGGCGCCGCTCGAAACAGAGTCGCACGGCCGCGCCCGATTCTCCGCAGACGGACTGATCGCTCCTGGCCCGAGCGGCCAGGAAGCACTCCCGGAGGTTCGAGATGGATCGCTACACGGAACTCAAGAGCTTCGTCCTGGTGGCGGAAAAAGGCAGCTTCGCCGCCGCGGCCCAGGCGGAGCGGGTCACGCCGGTGGTCATGGGGCGTCGCCTGGACAGCCTGGAAGGCCGCCTGGGGGTCAAGCTCATGCACCGCTCCACGCGCGGCCTGCATCTGACCGACCTGGGAGAACAATTCCTCGACCAGGCGCGCCAGTTCCTCAAGGAGTTCGACGAACTGGAATCGACCATCAGCGCCGGCCGCAACCAGGTGCGCGGTCACCTGGTGGTGTCGGCCCCGGCCGCCTTCGGACGCCGCCACGTGGCCCCTCTCGGCCAGGTTTTCCAGACCCTCTACCCGGAATTGAAGCTCTCCTTCAACCTCACCGACAGCGTAGTGGACCTGGTGCGCGAGGGCTACGACATGTCCATCCGCATCGGCGAGGTCACCGACCCCAACTACGTGGCGGTAAAGCTGGCCAGCAACCGCCGCGTGGTGTGCGGCACACCGGCGTACTTCGAGCGCCACGGCACCCCGCAGAGCCTGGAGGACCTGGCTCAGCACAACTGCCTGGCCTTCAATCTGCAGGGCGGCCAGCCCCGTGGCTGGACCTTCCTGAAGGACGGCCGGCTGGTAGCGGTGAAGGTCAGCGGCAACCTGGATTGCAACGACGGGGAACTGCTCTACAACTGGGTGAAGCAAGGCCTGGGCATCGGCTGGCGCTCCACCTGGGAAATCGCGGGAGAGCTCAAACGGGGGGAACTGATCACCGTGCTCGACGAATTCGCGGTACCGGCCTACGACATCCAGGCCGTCTACCCGCAGCAGCGCTACCTGCCGGCCAAGGTGCGCTTCTTCATCGACTATCTGAAAAAGATCTACAACACGCCGGGATATTGGGAAAGGTAGCGGGCAGCTTCGCTGCCGCAATGGGAACATAGGCCTTGGCTGCATGTAGCGGCCAAGGTCTTTTTTATTTGTTTGAAGGCACCGCATGGGTAGTCGTGACCGATTGGATCCGATCGTTGGGTGGCATCTTGCCAACCGACACGCGCCCCTCCTCGACCAGCTCTTCGATCCGGAGTAGAGTGGGAAATTCAAACGTCCGTTTACAATAACAGAGGGGCAGGACATGCATATCGATGAATTACTGCAGTCGGTCTCGGCGTGTGTGCCGGGCTGGTTCAACGCAGAGGTGAGCGAAGACTGGGCGCAGGGGCGCACCCTGTTCGGCGGCCTGCAAGCGATGCTGGCGTTACGCGCCATGCGCCTGGCGATGCCGGAGGCGCCGCCGTTGTGGTCACTGCAGACCACCTTTATCGCGCCGGTGTTGCCGGGCAAGGTGCGCATCCAGGTGCAAACCTTGCGCCAGGGCCGAGCGGCAATGCAGATGGAGGCGCGCCTGATGGACGGCGAGCAGACCGCCGCCACCGTGGTGGCCGTGTTCGGCGCCGCGCGTGAATCCATCGTGCGAGTTGCGCCGCAGCCGGGCAAACCGCTGCCGGACCAACAGGAAGGGCCGGAGCTGCCGTTTATCCCCGGTGTGGTGCCCAACTTCACTCGGCATTACGTTTACCGTTGGCTTGAAGGCGGCATTCCGTTTACCGGCAGCCAGCACCCTGGCACGCGCATCCGCCTGCGCCAGCGCGACGAAGGGATGCTGGAAGAGGCGCATATCGTGGCGCTGGCCGATGCGATTCCGCCACCGGCGCTGTCGCTACTGCCCCAGCCGACACCGGCCAGCACCTTGAGCTGGTCGCTCGAGTTCGTGCGCCATCTGCCGCCGGTGGCGTCGGGTGAGTGGTGGCGCATGGATGCCGGGATCGTCGCGGCGCGCGACGGCTACAGCAGCCAGGATGCGCACCTGTTCGGACCGGACGGCGAGCTGGTGGCGCTATCACGCCAGGTGGTGGCGGTGTTCGGTTAAGCTCGCGGGTACCTGGCCGCACGCTCAACGCGGGTTGATGCCGTTCAGGTAGGGCGGCACTGCTGCGGGGTGGCTCCAACGGTTGTCTATGCTGAAGGCAGGTTGACAAGGAGGCTGCCATGCCCAAGACCAGTGCCGGCATTCTGCCCTACCGCAAGAACGGCGAGCGCTTCGAGGTGCTGCTCGTGCATCCCGGCGGGCCGTTCTGGGCCAAGAAGGATCTGGGCGCCTGGTCGATCGCCAAGGGCGAATATGCGGCTGGCGAAGAACCGTTGCAGGCGGCCCTCCGCGAGTGCGCAGAGGAAACCGGCTATCGGCCGCTGGGGCCGTTCATACCGCTGACCCGGCGCAAGCAGCCGAGCGGCAAGCTGATCGACGTGTGGGCCTGTGAAGGCGATTGGGATGTGAACCTGCTGGTATCCAACACGTTTCCGCTCGAATGGCCGCCGCATTCGGGCAAGCTGCTCGAGGTGCCCGAGGTCGACCGCGCAGAATGGTTCGTGTTCGACGAAGCGCTGCGGCGTATCCTGCCTGGGCAGCGCGGCTTTTTGGAGGAGTTGCGCGAGCGCCTGACCGGCCACGGCCTCGATCCTCAGGGAGGCGGCGTTTGACTCATCCTCCCGCCATGACACTGAACTGGAAATGATCAAGGGGTTGCGAGAAAGCATCTCGCAACCCCTTGATTTTATTGGTGCCGGTAAGAGGAGTCGAACCCCCGACCTTCGCATTACGAATGCGCTGCTCTACCAACTGAGCTATACCGGCACACCAAACTTGGTAAAAAAGCCTTGACGTATGCTGCTCATCAAGGCTTTTTTTGAATCTTGGTCGGGGTGAGAGGATTCGAACCTCCGGCCTCTACGTCCCGAACGTAGCGCTCTACCAGGCTAAGCTACACCCCGAAGTTCTGAATAAAATTCAGAGAAAACACATTTTACAAAAATCATTTGATGTTCGCAAGCGCTTCATCAAATTTCTGGTCGGGGTGAGAGGATTCGAACCTCCGGCCTCTACGTCCCGAACGTAGCGCTCTACCAGGCTAAGCTACACCCCGATTCCGATTTTTGCGGCTCCAAGTTATTCACCGTCCGGCATCGCTTCTGCGATACAATGTTCGGCCTCAGAGGACGCGCATTATCGGGCAAATATGTGGTTTAAGCAACTATCTTTTTATCGTTTGAGCGGGGATGCCATCCCCGACGTGACGCAACTGACTGATGCGCTGGAGAAAAGACCGTTTCAGCATTGCAGCGGACTGGACTGGTTCAGCGAGGGCTGGGTCGCGCCGGCCGGGCATCAGGAATCGCCGGTGTACAGCGCGCGCGGCTGCCAGCTGGTGGCCTTGAAGCGGGAAGACAAGGTCCTGCCGGCGTCGGTGATCCGCGAATTCGTCGATGCCAAGGTGGCCGAGATCGAAGACAAGGAGCTGCGCAAGGTCGGTCGCAAGGAGAAGCTGGCGCTCAAGGAGCAGATCACCGACGATCTGCTGCCGCGTGCCTTCGTGCGCAGCAACCGGCTGAGCGCCTACCTGGACGGTCGCCGGCAATGGCTGATGGTGAACTCCGCCACCGCCAGCAAGTCCGAAGCGCTGGTGAGCCAGCTGCGCGAGGCGCTGCCGCCCTTCCCCGCCGCCCTGCCGCGCACCCAGCTCGCCCCGCACGCGGCCATGACCGCCTGGCTGGCCGAGGGCGAGGCGCCGGCCGGCTTCGAACTGGACGCCGAATGCGAGCTGAAGGACGGCAGCGAGAACGGCGCGGTGATCCGCTGCACGCGCATGGACCTGACCGCCGACGAGATCCGCCAGCACATCGCCACCGGCAAGCAGGTCACGCGCGTCGGCCTGATCTGGCGCGAACGCATCCGCTTCGTGCTGACCGACGCGCTGCAGCTCAAGCGTCTGCAGTTCCTGGACGTGCTGCAGGAAGAAGCCAGCCAGGCCGGCGACGATCGCGACAGCCTGTTCGAGGCCACCTTCACGCTGATGGTGGAAGAACTGGGCGAACTGGTGGACGAACTGGTCGAGGCCCTGGGCGGGCTGGAAGAGGCACAGGCCGCCGCGCCGGCCAAGCCGCAGCCGGCCGTCGCCACCGCCGAAGCGGTTGTGGCCGGCGAGGTCGACGTGCCCTGGGACGAGTGAGCCTCGCATCGCGACGCAAAACCCCACAAGAGCCGGAGCACCGGCTCTTTTTTATGGCATCGGAGTGGCGACAGCGTTGGGCCTCGATATGGCCGAGATTAGGCAGGTCGGCGCAGGACCTCACGTCGTCAGCCGGCAGGCCAGTTCTCCGAGGCGCTTGAGCGCGACCACCCGCTCCGGCGTCAACGGCATGCCGCAGGAGAGGCGCAGGCAGCGGCCGTACTCGCCGCAAGGTGAGAACAAGGGGCCGGGGGCAAAACCGATGCCCTCGGCCAGCGCCGCGTCGAACAGCGCCAGGCAATCGCCTCCCGGCGGCAGCTCCAGCCACAGCAGAAAACCGCCCTGGGGTTCGGCCAGCTTGGTGCCCGCCGGAAAGTGGCGCGTGACCAGATCGATCGTGGCGCTCACCTGGGAGCGCAGGGCACGACGCAGTTGGCGCATGTGGCGGTCGAAACCGCCGGCGGCGAGGAATTCGGCCATCACCGCCTGCAGCAAGGGGGGCGTGCAGAAAGTGAGCGAGAACTTGCGCATCTGCAATTCGGCATGGAAGCGCCCGCCGGCCACCCACCCTACCCGCATGCCGGGCGCGGCCTGCTTGGTGAACGAGGCGCAGTACAGCACGTTGCCGCTGCGGTCGAACGCCTTGGCCGGCAGCGGCCGCTCGCGGCCGAAGTAGAACTCGCCGTAGATATCGTCCTCGATCAGCGGGATGCCGCGCTCCGCCAGCATCTCCACCATGCGCCGCTTGGTGTCTTCCGGCAGCAGCGCCCCGAGCGGGTTGCTGAAGTTGCTCACCACGATCACCGCCTTGACGTCGCCGGTGCGGGTCGCCAGATCGAGCGCGTCGAGCGACATGCCGTGCAGCGGGTCGGTGGGTATCTCGAGTCCCTTGAGACCACGCGCCTCCAATAGCTGCAACAGCCCGAAGTAACACGGCGATTCGATCGCCACCACGTCACCGGGCCGCGTCACCGCCTGCAGGCAGAGATTGAGCGCCTCGATGCAGCCGTTGGAGATCAGGATGTCGTCCACTTCCAGCGCCTGCCCCCAGTCCACGGTGCGGCGCGCAATCTGGCGGCGCAGCTCCGGCAGGCCGTCGCTGCGACCGTAGCCGGACAACAGTTCGGGCCGACGGCGCGCCACTTGGTTGAGCTTGCTCTGCAGCGATCCCACCGCGAACAGTTCCGGCGCCGGCACGGCGTTGGCGAAGCCAAGATCGCTGCCGCTGGCGACGTAACGCAGGAAGCGCCACATCAGCGGGTTGGTGACCACCGGCAAGGCTTGCGGCTGCGGCGTGGAGCAGGCCGGCGGCGCGGAGGGCAGGCGCCGGCGCACGAAATAGCCCGACTGCGGCCGCGCTTCGATCAGCCCCCTGTCCTCCAGCACGCTGAACGCCTCCTGCACCGTGCTCATGCTGACCTGGCGCCGCTGCTTCATGCTGCGCAGCGACGGCAGCCGCTCGCCCGGCTTGAGCGTGCCGCTGGCGATGGTCGCGGCGATTTCGTCGGCCACCTGTTCGTACAGGGGGAGGAGTTCGGGTTTCATGGTGTCATCTTGCATCAGCGTCCTGGGAGCGGTCAGGTGCAGTTGTGGCGCGAATCGAGCAGTACAGTTGATCAATTGGCTCAACTATACCTGTGCAGATGACATTGAACTGCCTCTGCCGACGAAAAAACCATAGGGGTAGGCTATAGGCGTGATCTTTACCCGAACCTTAGGAGTCATGCCATGGAAACCCTGATCAGCTTGAACCCCAATGAGATTTTCCGGCTCCCCGCCGGCAGCCGCTGGGAGTGCATCGGCGGAGCCGGCTGGCTCACCCAGCATGGTACGGACATCGCCTTGCGCTGCGGCAGCCGCATTGCCATCGACGACCGCGCCGGTGCCGTCATCGAGGCCTTGGGTGGCCCGATCCGCCTGCGTCTGGCCGAGCCTGTTGCGCCGTACCCGCTGCTGCGCCGCGTCGCCAAGGTGGTGCAGCACGGCATCTGATACGGCGGGCAAGCAAATGACAAGGGGTGCCAGCGGCACCCCTGTCTGTTTCGGCCCGCCCTGCAGGCAACTTACATGCGCGACTGCTGGTAGTTCTCCAGGCCGGTGAGTTCGATCAGCTTGATCTGCTGTTCCAGCCAGTGGGCATGGTCGTTCTCGGTTTCCTCCAGCAGCACCATCAGTTCGCTGCGGGTGACGAAGTCCTGGACGCTCTCGCAGTGCGCGATCACCGACTTGAGCAGGGCGCCGACGCGGTATTCCACCTCGAGATCGCTCTTCAGCATGGCCGGCACGTCCTCGCCGACCACGATGGGCACGCGCTTGGCGACGTTCGGCTTGCCGCCGAGGAACAGGATGCGGGCGATCAGCGTGCGGGCGTGCTCCAGTTCGTCCTCGCGTTCGTGGTCGATACGCTCGAACAACTGCTGCAGCCCCTGGTCCTTGTACATTTCGGCGTGGATGAAGTACTGGTCGGCAGCCGACAGTTCCTCGGCCAGCAATTCATTCAGCAACTCGATGATTTTGGGATGACCTTGCATGAAAACGTCCTGTGTCGGGCAGCCGCCAAGCCGGCCGGCGATTGCCAAAGTGAATAAAATCAGGACAGATTGTAGGATGACCAAGTGTAATTGTCAGCAAAACGCTGCCCGGTCGAGGACTAGCTCGTTAGTACACTGGCCGAGCGATGGGGCGGAAGGGTAAAATCCGCTCATCTTCACTATCCCCGGCCCTTCCGACAATGAGCATCAAATCCGACAAGTGGATCCGCCGCATGGCCGAGCAACACGGCATGATCGAGCCGTTCGAGCCGAACCAGATCAAGATCGACGACGGCCAGAAGATCATCTCCTACGGCACCTCGAGCTACGGCTACGACATCCGCTGCGCCGATGAATTCAAGGTATTCACCAACATCAACAGCACCATCGTCGATCCGAAGAATTTCGACCCGAAATCGTTCGTCGAGGTGTCGGGCGACGGCTATTGCATCATTCCGCCCAACTCGTTCGCACTGGCGCGCACCGTGGAATATTTCCGCATCCCGCGCAGCGTGCTGACGGTGTGCCTCGGCAAATCGACCTACGCGCGCTGCGGCATCATCGTCAACGTGACGCCGTTCGAGCCGGAATGGGAAGGCTACGTGACCCTGGAATTCTCCAACACCACCCCGCTGCCGGCGAAAATCTACGCCAACGAAGGCGTGGCGCAGGTGCTGTTTTTCGAGTCGGACGAAGAGTGTGCGGTGTCCTATCGCGACCGTGACGGCAAATACATGGGGCAAAGCGGGGTTACCCTGCCGAAACCGTGAATCCGGTCCGTTCCAGTCCCCATCCCGTCGCCCTCGGCGGGATTTTTTTTCGCCCTGGCGCCCTGTAAAAGTCGCTCGCAATTTCCGGCAGTTGAACTACGATAAACACTAGGTTCTCAGTGGTTTATCGACCAAAAAGCCGAATGAATACATGAGACTACCTTTCTTACTGGGGCGTTGCGGTTCCCCCTTGCCGCTCGTCCCTTTTTTTATGCCGAAAACATGTTTGTGTCCGTTTCTGTAAAATCGCTATAACCGTTTTCTGTTCCCGGCTACCATACAGAACGGCTCCTCACGACGACTGATCATGTCCGCCCCTCTGTACGCTTTCGATTTCACGCTGCTGGATGGTTCCCCGGCCAGGCTCCAGGATTACGCCGGCAAGGTGCTCCTGCTGGTAAACACCGCCAGCCAGTGCGGCTACACCCCGCAATACGCCGGGCTGGAGGCGCTATACCGGCGCTACCGCGACCGCGGGCTGGTCGTTGTCGGCTTTCCCTGCAACCAGTTCGGCCAGCAGGAACCGGGCGATGCCGCCGAGATCGGCGCCTTTTGCCAGAAGAATTTCGGCGTGAGCTTCCCCATGGCCGGCAAGATCGACGTCAATGGCGCGACAGCGCATCCGTTGTGGGATTACCTGACCCGAACCAAACCGGGTCTCTTGGGCACGCGCCGGGTCAAATGGAACTTCACCAAGTTCCTGATCGACCGCCAGGGGCGGATCGTGGCACGCCACTCGGCACTGACCAAACCGGAGGCGCTGGCGGGCAAGATCGAAGCCCTGCTCTGATGCCGGCCTGCCCCAGCGCGCTCATATAAGAACCATTAAAAAAACCGGCAATCATGCCGGTTTTTCTTCAATGGGCCAGAATCGTGGCCCGTGCTGTTCTTGATGTCGCTAAATTTCCTCGCTGGCCACGCCAACGCAGGGATCGTTGACGAGTTGCTCCGCTGCGGCGGCCAATTTGTCCAGGTCATCGTCCAGATGACCCTGCAAATCGACGCAGGCGGCACGCAACATGGCACTGGCCAGCTCGGCGGGTTCGCAACTGAACACTTGAGCCAACGCCCGCAACTCGCCGCAGGTCTCGTGATCCAGCGAGATCGACAGATCGCGCGCCGCAGCCATCTCCAACACCGCCTTGGAACAACGACCTTCTTCACGGCAGTGCTCCAAGCGGGTTACCAGTTCATCCAACGCCCTTGTCATCTCTTCGCTCCTTCCGTTAAGGATAAGTTCCCCATTGCCAGACATAGTCCAGGCAGCTCAAAGACATCACTGCGCTTTTGCCACCTCTTGATTCAGACCAGACAAACCGATCGCCAGCCGCACCATCCATTACAGCCCGGAGGGGAGCCGCAACGACGTCGCCCGGAGGCGGGAAAGAAAAGACTCAGGTACCACCAATATTGAATACGACGCTGGGATTATTTTCCGGCCGGCTGGCCTCCATGATGGCCTGGCATTCCTGCTGCACCTTGCTCAGCAGGGCATCATCGAGATGCTCTTCCAGGTCGACAATGGCGGCATTCAGAATGGCGCCGGCCAGGCATTCCGGTGAAGTATGCAGAACATGTGCCATCGCTTCGAGTTGCAGGCTCAAATCCGCCCTCACCGGCGCTTTGACGAGACGCACGGACGAACTGGACAGATCGCAAAGCGGTTCGCCCGGGTCTGTCGACGTGTTGAACCCGGTCAGCAGTTGCGCGATGGCGTCACCCATTTTCCCCCTCTCCACTTTCCCAAGAGACCTCCTCTAAGAATAGGACAGGAGGCGGAAAACACCATGAGGATAAGAAAAAAACGGGCAGGCCTGAACGGCGATAGGGCGTGCCAATGAGGCGCCGCTCAGCCCTCGTGCAGCTCGCCGTCCAGGTAGAACCAGCGACCGTCCTCCCGCTGGAAACGGCTGGTTTCATGCAGACGATGCGCCCTTCCGCCGACCTTGTAGCGGGCGACGAATTCGACCACGCCGGCCTCGTCGTGCTCGCCGCCCTGTTCGGTACGGCGGACTTCCAGGCCCAGCCATTTCACCTTGCCGGCATCGTCGGCCAGGTCGAGCGCCGCCGGGCGGGTAGCCGCTTGCCAGGTTGCCAACAGGTAGGTTTCCCGACCCAGGGTGTAGGCGGTGTAACGCGAGCGCATCAGGGCTTCGGCCGTCGGAGCATCGGCGGCGGCGTCGATGAAGCGGCCGCAGCAATCGGCATAGGGTCGGAGGCTGCCGCAGGGGCAGGGGCTCGGGGAAGGCGATTTGGCCATGGTTTAGTAGCCCAGCGGCGGCAGGCGGTAGACCTTCAGCAGGAAATTGGTGAACGCCGGATCGGCCGGCTTCTGGCGCAGGCGCGGCCAGGCGCGCAGCCATTCGCGCAGTTTGGCGTCCATCTTGTCCTGCGCTTCCGTCGGGCTCATGCGGCCCGCGTCACGCTCCACGGCGATGTAGCGGTAGGTGGCGAAGGTGTTGTCGTCGACCAGGTTGGGACCGGCGGCGCGCAGCCGGTAGGCGTTGAGCTGATCGGCGGCGGCGGTGCGGCTCAGCCGCCCTGCCTTCACTTCGTCGGCCAGCCGGTTGGCCTCCTTCAGCAGCAGATCCACCTTGCTGGGCGCCACCGCCGGCGGCTTGCGCGGGGGTTGCTGAACACCGGGTTCCGGCAAGGTCGGAATGATGGTACAGCCGCTCAGCGTGGCGGCAGCCATGAAGATGAGGGCGAGCTTTTTCATGGCCCCATTGTAATGCCTATCCGGAGCGCGGGCGACCCGGTGTGACGGGTGCCCGCGCCGGGTCAGGTACTCAGGCCAGGTTTTCGAACAGTGCGGTCGACAGGTAGCGCTCGCCGAACGACGGGAGCACCACCACGATCAGCTTGCCGGCGTTTTCCGGCTGCCGCGCCAGTTGCAGCGCTGCCCAGACCGCCGCACCGGAGGAGATGCCAACCAGCAGGCCTTCCTTGCTGGCCATGTCGCGCGCGGTGGTGAAGGCATCGTCGTTCTTGACGCGGATGATCTCGTCGTAGATGGCGGTGTTCAGGATCGGCGGCACGAAACCGGCGCCGATGCCCTGGATCGGGTGCGGCCCCTTGGCGCCGCCGGACAGCACCGGCGAGGCGTCCGGCTCCACCGCGACGATCTTGACACCCGGCTTCCTCGCCTTGAGCACCTCGCCCACGCCAGTGATGGTGCCGCCGGTACCGATGCCGGCGACGAAGATATCGACCTGGCCGTCGGTGTCGTTCCACACCTCTTCAGCCGTGGTGTTGCGGTGGATGGCCGGGTTGGCCGGGTTTTCGAACTGCTGCGGCATGAAATAGGTGTCCGGATCGGATTCGACCAGTTCACGCGCCTTGGCGATGGCGCCGCCCATGCCGTCCGGCCCCGGGGTCAGGATCAGCTCGGCGCCGTAGGCCTTGAGCAGCATGCGGCGCTCGCGGCTCATGGTTTCCGGCATGGTGATCACCAGCTTGTAGCCGCGCGCCGCGCAGACCATGGCGAGCCCGATGCCGGTATTGCCGGAAGTCGGCTCGACGATGATGGTGTTCGGGCCGATCTTGCCGGCCTTTTCCGCCGCATCGATCATGGCGACGGCAATACGGTCCTTGACGCTGTGTGCCGGGTTGTAGAATTCCAGCTTGGCCACCACGGTGGCGCCGCAGTCGGCCGTCAGGCGATTCAGCCTCACCAGCGGGGTATTGCCGATCAGATCGGTAACGGTATTGGCGATGCGCATTGCTTATTCTCCCTTGACCAAAGATTGGCCACACATTATCGCCCGTCATCATATAGGTGCGTGCCGGCGAATACCAAGATCGTTTGTTTATAACCTTGGAACGGCCGTTCGGCCGTGCCCCGCTCAAACGCCGGCCACATTCAGGGAGAACCGCCGGGGAGGGAGACAGCCCGCGTCAATCGGGCAGAGGCAACGCTGCCAGCACCGCTTCCCACTCCTGGCGGATCGCCGGGCTGTAGGCGACGAATTGCACCAGCCGGATGGCGTGCTCGTGCGTCTGCAGCCAGCCGGCGACCGCCTCGCAGGCGATGGTCAGCGCCGCGTGCAGCGGATAGCCGTAGACGCCACAGCTGATCGCCGGGAACGCCAGGCTGTGCAGACCATGGTCGGCGGCCAGCTGCAGGCTGTTGTGGTAGCACGAGGCCAGCAGCTCCGCCTCACCGGCCGTGCCACCGTGCCAGACCGGGCCGACGGTGTGGATGACGTGGCGCGCCGGCAGGCGATAGCCGCCCGTCAGCCGCGCCTCGCCGGTCGGGCAGCCGCCCAACGTGCGGCATTCGGCCAGCAGCTCCGGTCCGGCAGCACGGTGAATGGCGCCGTCCACCCCTCCTCCACCGAGCAGGCTGCTGTTGGCGGCGTTGACGATGGCGTCCACGTCGAGCCGCGTGATGTCTCCCTGCCAGACTTCCAGCACGGTCGATCCGAGTTGGCGCTTCATGATCCCCTCCTTCCCGCCAGCACCGCACGCGCCAGTTGCTCCGCTGCCTGCGCCAAGAGCGGCCCGGCCTCCCGTATCGCAGTGTCCAGCGGCAACGGACGATTGCACAGCGAAAAGCAGCCGTCGAACGTTTCGGCCAGCCGGCCCGTCGCGTCCGGCAGCACGGCTCCCGACAGCAGGCTGACCGGCACCCCGGCCTCCTGCGCCAGTTCGGCCACCCGCGCCGGTGCCTTGCCGGAGAGGGTCTGGACATCGCTGCAGCCTTCGCCGGTCAGCACCCAGTCGGCCTGGGCGACGGCCTCGAGCAGGCCGGCATGTTCCGCCAGCGCCGCGGCACCGGAATGCGAGCGTCCGCCCAACAGATGCAGGGCGTAGCCCAGCCCTCCCGCCGCGCCGCTGCCCGGCAGATCGGCACAAGGCTGGCCGAAAGCGTGGTCGGCGGCGACGGCAAAATGCGCGATGGCCGCGTCGAGTGCCGCCACGGCATCAGGCGCGACACCCTTCTGCGGGCCGAACACCGCCGTCGCACCATGCTCGCCCAGCAGCGGATTGCTCACGTCGGACCAGATCTCCAGCTTGGTCACTTCCAGCCGTGCATCCAGCCCGGAGGGGTCGACCACCGCCACACGGGCCAACTGATCGGGATGCGGGAGCAGCGGCTGCCCCTGTTTGTCCAGCAGCCGCACTCCCAGCCCGACCAGGCAGCCGGCGCCGCCGTCGTTGGTGCTGGAGCCGCCGAGGCCGACGGCGATATGACGCACCCCGGCATCGAGACAGGCACGGATCAGTTCACCCACCCCGCGCGTATCGCGCTCGTCCACGCTGCTGGCGCCGATATCGGGCAAGCCGGCGACGCGCGCCACTTCGATCACCGCCAGGCCGTTCGGCAGCAGCAGCCATGCGGCCTCACACGGGCGCCCCTCGGCATCCGTCACGGTGGCCGTGTACCAAGTCCCGCCCACGGCCGCGTAGAGTGCGTCCAGCGTGCCCTCGCCGCCGTCGGCCATCGGGCACAGGCGGCACTCGGCGGCCGGTTCGGCACGGCGGATGCCGCATGCCATGGCTTCAGCCGCCTGGCGGGCGGTGAGCGAACCCTTGAAAGAATCGGGGGCGATGAGCCAGCGCATTCGTCGATCCTCGAAAGCGGTCTGGAAAAAGAAAACCCTTGGCGCTGTCGGCCAACCTTGTTCCAGTGTAGACCCGTGCATGAAAAAACCCGCTTCCGGAGAAGCGGGTTTTTGCCGTACGGAAACGTCAGCGGGATCAGCGGTCGACGTGGTAGTTCGGCGCTTCCTTGGTGATCTGCACGTCGTGCACGTGCGACTCGCGCATGCCGGCGGAGGTGATCTCCACGAAGCCCGCCTTGGCGTGCATCTCGTCGATGGTGCGGCAGCCGAGGTAGCCCATCGAGGAGCGCAGGCCGCCCACCAGCTGGTGGATCACCTGGGCGATCGGGCCCTTGTACGGCACGCGGCCTTCGATGCCCTCCGGCACGAACTTGTCGACGTTGGCTTCGTTGTCCTGGAAGTAGCGGTCGCTCGAGCCCTGGGTCATGGCGCCCAGCGAGCCCATGCCGCGGTAGGACTTGTACGAACGGCCCTGGTACAGCTCTACTTCACCCGGCGCTTCTTCGGTGCCGGCGAACATGCCGCCCAGCATCACGCAGTCGGCGCCGGCCGCCAAGGCCTTGGCGATGTCGCCGGAGAAGCGGATGCCGCCGTCGGCGATCATCGGCACGCCGGTGCCCTTGAGCGCTTCGGACACGTTGTGGATCGCGGTCAGCTGCGGCACGCCGACGCCGGCCACGATACGGGTGGTGCAGATCGAACCCGGGCCGATGCCGACTTTCACGGCGTCGGCGCCCATGTCGAGCAGGGCCAGCGCGGCGTCGGCGGTGGCGATGTTGCCGCCGATCACGTCGATGTGCGGGAAGTTGCGCTTGGTCCACTGCACGCGGTCGAGCACGCCCTGGCTATGGCCGTGGGCGGTGTCCACCACCACCACGTCGACGCCGGCGGCGGCCAGCGCGGCGATGCGCTCTTCGGTGCCGGCCCCGACGCCGACGGCGGCGCCGGCGCGCAGGCGGCCCTGGCTATCCTTGCAGGCGAATGGGTGTTCGCTGGTCTTGATGATGTCCTTGACGGTGATCAGGCCCTTGAGCTCCCAGGCGTCGTTGATCACCAGCACGCGCTCGAGGCGGTGGGTGTGCATCAGCTCGCGCGCCTCATCGATGCTGGCGCCTTCCTTCACCGTCACCAGGCGTTCGCGCGGGGTCATGATGGAGGACACCGGCTGTTCCAGACGGGTTTCGAAGCGCAGGTCGCGGTTGGTGACGATCCCCACCACCTTGCCATTCTGCACCACCGGCAGGCCGGAGATTCTGTGCTGGCGGGTCAGGTTGATCAGATCGCACACCAGCATGTCCGGGGCGATGGTGATCGGGTCTTTGACGACGCCGCTCTCGTAGCGCTTCACCTTGGCCACTTCCTGGGCCTGGCGCTCGATCGACATGTTCTTGTGGATGATGCCGATGCCGCCTTCCTGGGCCATGGCGATGGCCAGACGGGCTTCCGTCACCGTGTCCATGGCTGCGGACAGCATGGGCAGGTTCAGGCGGATGTTGCGGGAGAGTTGGGTGTGAAGCTGAACGTCGCGCGGCAGTACCGAAGAGTGGGCCGGGACGAGGAGAACGTCGTCGAAAGTATAGGCTTTCTCGATGATACGCATCTGGCGTTTCCTTTGCGGCAAATAAACATTATATCGAAAGACGGGGGCAGTTGGCAAAAGCCGCGTGCGAGAGGTTTTGCCGCGGGCGGGAGCGGCCCGTACAATGCCTCGCAATTCCGCGCTGTCTTTTGGTTATTGAGGGGGCGACATGAAACCGTGGTGGTGGTGCACTTTTATTCTGCTGTCCTTGCCGGCCAGGGCCGAGGTCTATACCTGGAAAGACGCCACCGGGCGCACCGTGTTCTCCGACCAGCCGCCGCCGGGACGGAAGGCCAGCCGGCTGGACGTCAAGGCGCCCCCTGCCCCGCCGCCGGCCAAGGCCGAGGCATCGGCGCCGGCCGCCAAGGCCGGGGACAAGGGCAACGACAAGACCGACCTGGCCAAGCAGGCCGAGGAACTCAACCGCAAGATCCGCGCGGAGAACTGCCTGCGCGCCAAGAACAACCTGTCCGGCCTGCAGCTCAACGGCCGCATCCGCCTGCCGGGCAGCAACGCGCTGGCCACCGATGCCCAGCGCAACGACATGATCCGCCAGTCCGAGCAGGACGTGGCCACCTGGTGCAAGTGAGACGAGAGTTTTAGTGAGTAGCAGCACACCGTTCGACCCCAAGCCCGTCCTGGCCCATCTGCCCAACCTGCCCGGCGTCTACCGCATGCTCGACGCCGCCGGCAAGGTGCTGTACGTCGGCAAGGCCATCGACCTGAAAAAGCGCGTCAGTTCCTATTTCCAGAAGAGCGACCTGAGCCCGCGCATCCAGCTGATGGTGCGCCAGATCGCCGCGATCGAGACCACGGTGACGCGCTCCGAGGCCGAGGCACTGATCCTGGAAAACAACCTGATCAAGGCGCTGGCGCCGCGCTACAACATCCTGTTCCGCGACGACAAGTCCTACCCCTACCTGATGCTGTCGGCGCACGACTACCCGCAACTGGCCTACTACCGCGGCGACCCGAAGAAACCGCACCAGTACTTCGGGCCCTACCCGAGCAGCTACGCGGTGCGCGAGAGCATCCAGATCCTGCAGAAGGTGTTCCGCCTGCGTACCTGCGAGGACGCGGTGTTCGCCAACCGCTCGCGCCCCTGTCTGCTGTACCAGATCAAGCGCTGCTCGGCGCCGTGCGTCGGCCACATCGGCGAGGAGGAATACCGCGCCGACGTGGCCAACGCCACCGCCTTCCTGCAAGGCAAGCAAAGCGAGCTGATCGACGCCCTGACCGAGCGCATGCTGGCCGCCTCGGCGGCGATGGAGTTCGAGCAGGCCGCCGCGCTGCGCGACCAGATCCAGGCACTCTCGCGGGTGCAGGAGAAGCAGTTCGTGTCGAGCAACGTCAGCCACGACGCCGACGTGGTGGCGGTGGCCGAACAGCAGGGCGTGGTCTGCGTCAACCTGGTGATGATCCGCGGCGGGCGCCACCTGGGCGACAAGAGTTACTTCCCGGTCAACAGCGACGACAGCGACGCTTCGGCCAACCTCGAAGCCTTCCTGGCGCAGCACTACCTGGGCGCGCCGCTGCCGCCGGTGATCATCGTCAACGGCACGGTCTCAGCCACGCTGCGCGACTACCTCGAGCAGCAGGCCGAGCGCCGCCTGGCCATCGTCAGCAACCCGATCGGCGAGCGCCGGGTCTGGCTGGAAATGGCCGAGAAGAATGCCCGCCTCGCCATCCAGCAGAAGCTCGCCAGCCACGCCACGCAGAGCCAGCGTCTGGCCCGGCTCAACGAAGTGCTGGAGCTGGAGGGGGTGGAGCGGCTGGAATGCTTCGACATCAGCCACACCCTGGGCGAGGCCACCGTGGCCTCCTGCGTGGTGTACGACCGCGGCGACATGCAGCCCTCGGAATACCGCCGCTACAACATCACCACGGCCAAGGCCGGCGACGATTACGGCGCGATGCGCGAGGTGCTGACGCGGCGCTACAGCAAGCTGGCCGAGGGCGAGGGCAAGCTGCCCGACGTGGTGCTGATCGACGGCGGCAAGGGCCAGGTGGGCGTGGCGCTGGAGGTGTTCGAGGACATCGGCCTCAACCTGCCCATCGTCGGCGTGGCCAAGGGCGAAGAGCGCAAGCCGGGGTTGGAAACGCTGATCCTCCCCTACCGGCAAAAGACGCTACAATTGCCGCACGACCATCCCGCGCTGCACCTGATCCAGACCGTGCGCGACGAGGCGCACCGTTTCGCCATCACCGGGCACCGCGCCCGGCGCGGCAAGGCGCGCACCGCCTCCTCGCTGGAACAGATCGGCGGCGTGGGAGCCAAGCGTCGCCAACGGCTGTTGACCCGGTTTGGCGGACTGCGCGGGGTCATGGCGGCCAGCATCGACGACCTCGCCCAAGTGGAGGGCATCAGTCTGACCCTGGCCGAAAAGATCTACAACGCCCTGCACTGAACATAACAAGACCACAACGATGCCGTTTAACCTGCCGATATTCCTGACCTGGCTCCGGGTTGCCCTGATCCCGATCTTCGTGGCCATTTTCTTTTTGCCCGACACGATGCTGTTGGCCCACATGCGCAACATCACCGGCGCCGTCATCTTCGCGCTCGCCGCCGTGACCGACTGGCTCGACGGCTACCTGGCGCGCAAGCTGGGGCAGACCTCGGCCTTCGGCGCCTTCCTCGACCCGGTGGCCGATAAGCTGATCGTCGCCGCCTCGCTGATCCTGCTGGTGCAGTTGTCGCGCACCGAAGGCTGGATGGCGATGATCATCATCGGCCGCGAGATCGCCATTTCGGCGCTGCGCGAGTGGATGGCCGAGATGGGCACGCGCAAGAGCGTGGCCGTGGCCTACATCGGCAAGCTCAAGACCGCCGCGCAGATGGTCGCCATCCTGCTCCTGCTCTACGCCGGCCCGATCGTACCCGGACTGAACACCCTGGTGCTGGGCAACGTGTTCATGGTGCTGGCAGTGATTTTGACTTTGTGGTCAATGGTTTACTACCTGCGCATGGCGGCGCGCGAGTTCGCCGGCAAAAAAATCGATCTCTGAGCTGTTGACAGAGGCCGATTAATCCTTATAATTCGCAGTCTCTCGCCGCAGCAATGCAGCGAGACAGTGAAAGACAAAGCGGGAATAGCTCAGTTGGTAGAGCGCAACCTTGCCAAGGTTGAGGTCGCGAGTTCGAGCCTCGTTTCCCGCTCCAGTTCTTCCATTGATATCCGGCGATGCGGGAATAGCTCAGTTGGTAGAGCGCAACCTTGCCAAGGTTGAGGTCGCGAGTTCGAGCCTCGTTTCCCGCTCCAAATACCGGATAACCTGATTTCGTTTCACAGACGCGGGAATAGCTCAGTTGGTAGAGCGCAACCTTGCCAAGGTTGAGGTCGCGAGTTCGAGCCTCGTTTCCCGCTCCACCGTCTGTCAGATGCAATCGCACCATGCGGGAATAGCTCAGTTGGTAGAGCGCAACCTTGCCAAGGTTGAGGTCGCGAGTTCGAGCCTCGTTTCCCGCTCCAGTTTTGATCGACACGTGAAAACGGGTCGAGACTCCAGTCAATGGCGGGGTGGCAGAGTGGTTATGCAGCGGCCTGCAAAGCCGTGGACGCCGGTTCGATTCCGACCCCCGCCTCCAGATAAAAAGCCCTGATGATTCAGGGCTTTTTTTCTTTTCCAGTTCACCCCTGGCCACAGCATCAAGCCATTCCCCTGCAACGCCGCCCGCCGGCAGCCGCGCAATTGCCGCCGCCCCGCAATATATATCCTGATTATGCTTTTATTCTTAATTAGGATTTTTGTCTATAAAGACTCTGTAAGTATGTAGCCCTAGCGATGTGAACCACCACCCACCCACGAACCGATGGCGGCGAGCGATGCCGTACAGCCCTGGTTCATCACGGAACGGGAGTCTGCATCCATGAAAAACTGGACGATCCGGCAGCGGATCCTGGGAAGCTTCGCCTTGATCTTGCTGCTGATGGCGGTGCAGGGAGCGCTCGCCCTGGCGAGTCTCGGGAGCATCAACGAAGATGTCGTGGCCCTGGATCGGGACAGTGCGCCCGGCGTCTACTATAGCCAGCAACTCGAAGCCGCCTGGCTGGAAAACTTGGTGTTGACGCAGCACCTCGTTTGGGAGAGCAAGGCCGAGGAGGAGTCGTTCCACACGAAGTTGCTGGCAAACCAGCGCCGGCTCGATGAATTGGCCGCCCAATACGAGACCACCATCTTTACCACGCGGGACCGTGCCTTGTTCGAGGCGTTCAAAAAGCTGCGCGAGCCTTACGCACGTATCCAGTCGGACATCCTGAAGCTGAGCGATGGCGCGAAAAACCGTGAGGCGCAGGCCCTGCTGCGGCATGAGCTGGGGCCGGCATTCGAGAAGACCCGCAGTGCCATCCAGGCCATCGTGGCGCTCAACAAGACCAATAGCGACAGAGCGGAAAGCACCATCATGGCGGACATCGTCCGTACCCGGATGGTCATCATCACGGGCATGGTGGTCACTCTGCTGGCGGCCTTCATCTGCGGCTATTTCCTGCTGCAGGCGATTGCCCAGCCGCTTGGCCGCCTGCTCGGCGTGCTGGACGTGATGCGCCAAGGCGACTTCACCGCACGCATGCAGCTCGCGCGGCGCGACGAATTCGGCTCTGTGGCAGACGGCTTCGACCGCATGAGCGACGAACTGGCCGCGCTGGTAGGACAGGTGCAGAAATCCGGCATGCAGGTAACCACTTCCGTTACCGAAGTCGCCGCCACTGCCCGCGAGCAGCAGGCGACCGCGAGCGAGATCGCAGCGACAACCCTCCAGATCGGAGCCACCTCGCGCGAGATCTTCGCCACCGCCCGCGAGCTGGTCAAAACCATGGGCGAGGTCTCCCAGGTGGCCGAGCATTCGGCCATGTTGGCCGGCAGCGGTCAGACCGGTCTCTCCCACATGGAAGAGACCATGCATCAGGTCATGGCGGCGGCCGGCTCGATCAACGCCAAACTGGCGGTGCTCAACGAGAAGGCCGGCAACATCAACCAGGTGGTGACCACCATCACCAAGGTGGCCGACCAGACCAATCTGCTGTCGCTCAACGCGGCGATCGAGGCGGAAAAGGCCGGCGAGTACGGACGGGGTTTCTCCGTGGTGGCAATCGAAATCCGAAGGCTGGCGGACCAGACCGCCGTCGCCACCTACGACATCGAGCAGATGGTGAAAGAAATCCAGTCGGCCGTTTCCGCCAGCGTCATGGGCATGGACAAGTTTGCGGAGGAGACTCGGCGCGGCATGCAGGAAGTGCAGCATATCGGCAGCCAGCTGTCGCAGATCATCCAGCAGGTGCAGGCGCTGGCACCCCGCTTCGAAACCGTCAACGAAGGGATGCAAGCGCAGGCGACGGGCGCCGAGCAGATCACTGAGGCCCTGGGTCAGCTGAGCGAGGCGGCACAGCAGACGGTCGAGTCGCTGCGCCAGTCGAGCACTGCCATCGACGATCTGAACCAGGTCGCCAATCTTCTGCTGGGCGGCATCTCCCGCTTCAAGCTGCAGGCCTAGGATCGCGCAGCTGCTGGCGGCAACGGGGCATCGACCATGCTTTTCCTTCTGTTCCAGCTCGGCGACGAGCGCTACGTCGTGGATGCCCGGCAGGTGGTTGAAGTACTGCCGCTGCTCCACATCAAGCGGATTCCGCTGGCGCCGCCGGGTGTGGCTGGCGCCTTCAACTATCGCGGCACGCCGGTGCCGGTCGTCGATCTGTGCCAGCTTGCGCTGCAGCGGCCGGCGGAGGCACGCCTGAGCACCCGTCTCATCGTGGTGGATTACCCCGACTCCCGCCAGGTGCGGCGCCGGCTGGGACTCATTGCCGAAAGGGTGACCGGTACACTCCGGCGCGGGCAGGAGGATTTCGTCTCGCCGGGCATCAGCAACGCCGAGGCGCCCTATCTCGGCCCCGTAACCAGCGATGCCCAGGGAATGGTGCAGTGGCTGGACATCGGCACGCTGCTGCCGGCCGCCGTGCGTGACGTGCTGTATAACCCTCCGGTGACGGCATGATGGCCCTGATCGAGTTCGAGAGGCTGCTGAAGCAGGCAATGGGACTGAGCGCCGCGACGATTGGCGAGGTGACGCTCGAACGCGCGCTGCAGGAGCGGCAGCAGGCTTGCGGTCTGCCGGACTTGCAGGCCTATTGGGACCGCTTGCAGAGTTCCACGGCCGAATTGCAGGAGCTGATCGAGGCGCTGGTGGTACCGGAAACCTGGTTCTTCCGTCACGGCGAAGCCTTCAGCGCGCTGGTCGAGGTGGCAAGAAAGGGAACGCTTCGCACCGTGCCGGGCACTCCGCTGCGGCTGCTGAGCCTGCCTTGCGCCACCGGCGAGGAGCCGTACTCGATGGCGATGGCCTTGCTGGATGCGGGCTTTTCGGCGGGGCAGTTCCACATCGATGCCGTCGACATCAGCCAGCGTGCGCTGGGGAAGGCCCGTGCCGCCTGCTACGGCAAGCATTCCTTTCGCAGCCGCGACCTGGGCTTTCGCGAACGCTATTTCGAGGCGACCGGGCACGGCTACCGGCTGATCGAGCCGGTTCGCCGGCTGGTACAGTTCCGCCAGGGCAACCTGTTTTCTCCGCTGTCATTTCCGCAAGCAGCCAGCTACGAGCTGATCTTCTGCCGCAACCTGCTGATCTATTTCGACCGGCCCACCCAGGAGCAGGCGATCGCCGTGCTGGGCCAGCTACTCGCGCCGCATGGATTGCTGTTCGTCGGCCATGCCGAAACCAGCCTGCTGACCAGCCAGGGCTTCGTCCCGGCACAGCTGTCGCGAGCATTCGCCTTCCACAAGGCCGAACGGACGGAGCAGCCGCCCTGGCCAGCACCGGCTAGGACGACGAGGGCGGCACCGGCCAAGCCTCTCCTGCCCCCACCCCCCCGGCAAGCAGCGGCGAGCCGGCCGGCCAGCCCTCCCCCATCCCGGCCTGTACCCTCTCCTGGCCTGCCCAGGCAGGCCGAAACCGAGCTGGATGCCGCCAGCCGCCTCGCCGATCAGGGACAGTTCGCGGCGGCAGCCCGCCTGTGCCTGGCCCATCTGGACACCCACGGCCCCTCGGCGCGGGTGTTCCACTTGCTGGGGCTGGTGAACGATGCCAGTGGCGACGCAGCGGAAGCCGCCTCCTTTTACCGCAAGGCGCTCTATCTCGACCCCGAGCACGGCGAAGCTCTGATCCACTTGGCACTACTGCTGGAAAAGCAGGGGCATATGGACAGCGCACAGCGTCTGCATGCTCGGGCCCGGCGCCTAAAGAGCCGCACGGGAGGCTGATATGACCCAGCCGATGCCCCCCTCTTCCCGTGCCCAGTTGCACGACTGCTGGAACCGAATCGGCGTACGGGGCGACAGCTCGTGTCCCGAACTGGAACGGCATATCCACTGTCGCAACTGCCCCGTCTACGCCGGCGCCGCCGCGGTACTGCTGGATGGAGCCATCCCCGACGATACGACGGCGGAATGGACGCGCCATATCGCCGAGACGAAACTGCCTCAAGAGCAGGATACCCGCTCCGTTGTCATCTTTCGCATCGGCATGGAATGGCTGGCACTGCCGACCGGCGTGTTCGTCGAAGTCGCCGATCTGTGCGCCATCCACTCCCTCCCGCACCGCCGCAACGGGGTGGTGCTGGGCCTCGGCAATGTGCGCGGCGAGCTGCTGATCTGCGTCTCGCTGGGCAGCGTGCTGGGACTGGATCTTCAGGGGGAGACAGCTCCTCCGCCGCGCACTGCCGCCCGGCGGCTGCTAGTGGTCCAGCACGAGGGCCGGCGACTGATCTTTCCCGTCGACGAGGTGCACGGCATTCACCGCTTTTCCCCACGGGTACTGCAAGACGTGCCGGCGACCGCGGTCCGCGCTGGGGCCGGCTACTGCACGGCGATCCTGCCCTGGAACGGCAAATCCGTCGGCTGTCTCGACGAGCCAGCGCTGTTTCATACCTTGAACCGGAGTCTCGCGTGAGCACAGAAGACCTCAGCCAGTTTTCCATGCTCGAGCTGTTCCGCATGGAAGTGGACGACCAGGCGCAAGTGCTGGTTGCCGGCTTGCTGGCGCTGGAGCGCGAGCCGGCCGAGGCCACTCAGCTCGAGGTCTGCATGCGGGCGGCACACTCGCTCAAGGGGGCAGCCCGCATCATCGGGCTGAACACCGGCGTCAGCGTGGCCCATGCGATGGAGGATTGTTTCGTCGCGGCCCAGCAGGGGCGCATCACGCTGCGGCAGGGGCAGATCGACCTGTTGCTGCGCGGCGTGGACCTGTTGCGGCAGATCGCCACGGCTCCGGCTCCTGGCCCCCAGGGGAACTCCGAGGACGGCCAGGGGCTGGAGGAATTTCTCGCCGCCTTGGCACGGCATACCGCCGACGAGGCCGACGGCGTCGAGGCCGGAGGGGATGGCGCGAGCGCTGCGCCGCAGGAAGCCGAGCCGCCAAAGGCAGAGACCCCAGTAGTGGAGAGTCCCGCCGTCGACGCCGGGACGGCCGCCTCCCCGCCCTTGCCGCCCTCCCCCGAGGCTGTCGCCGACAGCGGCGCGGCTCAGGAGCAGCGCGCCACCGAGCGCGTATTGCGCGTCACCGCCGACAACCTGAATCGGCTGCTGGCCCTGGCGGGCGAGTCGCTGGTAGCGTCGCGCTGGCTGACGCCGTTTCATGAGTCGCTGCTGCGCCTGAAACGGCAACACGCCGATGCCGGCAAGTCGTTCGAGCGGCTGCGCGAGCTGATGTCGGAGTTCGCACCCGACGAGCGGGCGCAGGCGGCTCTGGACGAAGCCCTGGGCCGCCTGCTCGATTGCCAGCAGTTCCTGCGGCAACGGCTGGCCGAGCTGGAGCAGTTCGATCGCCGCGCCATCGACCTCTCGCATCGCTTGTACGGCGAGGCGGTGGCATGCCGCATGCGCCCCTTCGCCGATGGCGTGCAGGCGTTTCCGCGCCTGGTGCGCGACCTCGCACGCACGCTTGGCAAGCAGGTCAGACTGGAACTGCGCGGCGAGGCCACGCCGGTGGACCGGGACATCCTGGAGCGGCTCGATGCGCCGCTAGGCCACCTGCTGCGCAACGCCGTCGACCACGGCATCGAAACACCAGCGGAGCGGCTGGCAGGCGGCAAGCCCGCCGAGGGTTGCATCGTGCTGGAAGCGCGCCACAGCGCCGGCATGCTGCTGGTCAACGTACTGGACGATGGTCGCGGCATCGACCTGGCGGCAGTACGCCGCGCCGTCGTCGAGCGTCGGCTGACCAATGCCGAAACCGCCAGCCGGCTGAGCGAGGAAGAGCTGCTGGAGTTCCTGTTTCTACCGGGCTTCTCCATGAAGGAAAGCGTCACCCAGATTTCCGGCCGTGGCGTGGGGCTGGACGCGGTGCAGGACATGGTGAAGCAGGTGCGAGGTAGCGTGCGCATCGTCTCCCGGACGGGGCACGGCACGCACTTCCAGTTGCAATTGCCGCTGACGCTGTCGGTGGTGCGCACGCTGCTGGTAGAGATCGGCGGCGAGCCGTACGCTTTTCCGCTCGCCTACATCGACCGTACTCTCAAGCTGCCGAAGGCGCACATCGAGCTGATCGAGGACCGCCAGCATTTTCCGCTCAACGGGCGACGCATCGGCCTGGTCGGAGCGCACCAGGTGCTGGGCTGCGAAGCGACCGATCTCGGCGAAGAGGAACTGTCGCTCGTCGTCATCGGTGAGCACCATCACCTCTATGGCCTGCTGGTCGATCGCTTCCTCGGCGAACAGGAGCTGGTGGTCCAGCCGCTCGACCCACGCCTCGGCAAGATCAAGGATATCTCCGCCGGCGCCTTGATGGAGGATGGCTCGCCGGTTCTGATCGTCGACGTCGCCGACCTGATCCGCTCGGTGGAGAAGCTGGTATCGACCGGCCAGTTGAACAAGGTGCGGCGTGGCACCGGTGGCGATGCGCCATCCTTGCGCAAGCGCGTGCTGGTGGTAGACGACTCGCTCACGGTGCGCGAACTGGAACGCAAACTGCTCGGCCAGCACGGCTACGAGGTCGAGGTGGCGGTGGACGGCATGGACGGCTGGAACGCGGTGCGCGCCGGCCATTTCGATCTGGTCGTCACCGACATCGACATGCCGCGCATGGACGGGATCGAGCTGGTGACGCTGATCCGCAACGATCCGGCCCTGAAGGCGCTGCCGGCCATGGTGGTGTCCTACAAGGACCGCGAGGAAGACCGCCGGCGCGGTCTCGAGGCCGGAGCAGACTACTACCTGGCCAAGGGCAGCTTCCACGACGAAACCTTGCTGCAGGCCGTGACAGACTTGATCGGGGAGGCCGAGCGATGAGAATCGGCATCGCCAACGACATGCCCATGGCGGTGGAAGCGCTGCGCCGCGCCGTGCTCGCTCACCCGGAACACCAAGTGGCCTGGGTCGCCATGGATGGCGCTCACGCCGTGGAGATGTGCGCCAGGGACACCCCGGACCTGGTATTGATGGACCTGATCATGCCGGGCATGGATGGCGTGGAGGCGACGCGCCGGATCATGGCCGAGTCGCCGTGCGCGATACTGATCGTGACGGTCAACGTAGGAACCAACGCCTGGCAGGTATTCGAGGCCATGGGGCACGGCGCCCTCGACGCCATCGATACCCCGATGCTGGGGATGGGCAATTCGCACAACAGTGCCCGGCCCTTGCTGGCGAAGATCGCCGCCATCGACAAGCTGCTGCGTGAACGGAACACCCCGGCGGACGGCACGCTGTTCGGCAGCCCCCCACCCGCCCGGCGCCCTCCCCCCACCCGGCTGCTGGCGATCGGCGCTTCGGCGGGCGGTCCTGCCGCGCTGGCCACCGTGCTGGGCGGCCTGCCGCGCGATTTCGACGCCGCCGTGGTCATCGTCCAGCACGTCGACGAGCCTTTCGCCGCCAGCATGGCGACGTGGCTGGCCCAACATTCGGCACTGCCGGTCCGGCTCGCGCGCGAAGGGGATCAATTGGCCGGTGGCGTCGTCTGGCTGGCGGGGACCAACGATCATCTGGTGCTGAAGGACAGCCACCGGCTGGGCTACACGGCCGAACCGGCCGACTACGTGTACCGGCCGTCGGTCGACGTGTTTTTCCATAGCGTCAGCCGGCTCTGGGAGGGCGAAACCGTTGGAGTGCTGCTGACCGGCATGGGAAGGGATGGCGCCGAGGGCCTGAAGGCGTTGCGCGACCAGGGATGCCATACCATTGCGCAGGACCAGGCCAGCAGCGCCGTCTACGGCATGCCCAAGGCCGCGGCGGCACTGCAGGCGGCGGTGGAAATCCTGCCTGTGGACCGCATCGCCGCCAAGGTGGTCGGAGCCTTCTCCGGGAAGGCGTAAGGGACGATCATGCTCGAACTTCACCATAAGGACGCCGCCATGCCGCTATCCAACCGATACGATGTCATGGTGCTGCTGGTAGACGATCAGGCCATCATCGGCGAGGCCATCCGCCGGGCGCTGGCCAGCCAGCCGGATATCAACTTCCATTTCTGCAGCGATCCGGACGAGGCCATCCGGTGTGCCGAAGAGATCAAGCCGACGGTGATCCTGCAAGACTTGGTCCTGCCGGGGGCGGACGGGCTGACGCTGGTGCGCCAGTACCGCGACAACCCGGCCACGCAGGACATTCCCATCGTGGTGCTATCCACCAAGGAAGAGCCCGCCGTGAAGAGCGAGGCGTTCCGGCTGGGCGCGAACGATTACCTGGTCAAGCTGCCGGATCCGATCGAGTTGATCGCCCGCATCCGCCACCACTCGAAGGCCTATCTGAACCAGATCCAACGCGACGACGCCTACCGCGCACTGCGTGAGAGCCAGCAACAACTGCTGGAGATGAACATCGAGCTGTTGCGGCTGACCAATGTCGACGGTCTGACCGGGCTCAACAACCGGAAGCGCTTCAACGAGTACCTGGAGGCGGAGTGGAAACGGGCGGTGCGGGAACAGAGCCCATTCGCCTTGCTGATGATCGATGTCGACGACTTCAAGCGCTACAACGATACCTACGGCCACCTGGCCGGGGACGACATCCTGAAACAGGTGGCCGAGACCATCCAGAGAAGCCCCGAGCGCTCGACCGATCTGGCCGCGCGCTTCGGCGGCGAAGAGTTTGCCGTGATCCTGCCCGCCACACCCTTGAGCGGCACGCAATACCTGGGCGAAAAGCTGCGCCGCGACGTCGAGGCCCTGCACCTCGTCCACGAGGCATCCAGCGTTGCCGAGTTCGTGACCATCAGCGTGGGCGGGGCATCGATCACTCCCCAGCGCGGCGACTCCTCGCTCCTTTTGCTGGAAGCCGCCGACGAGGCCCTGTACGAAGCCAAACGGCTCGGGAAAAACCGGGTGATTACCTATCGGAGCAAGGCATTTCACGACAAAGAGAAGAAATGACCCCAGTCCTCTCCCGCCGGCAGCAGATTGCCTGCCGGGGCACACTGGGCTAGAATCTCGCCTCCATGCCCGGGTGGTGAAATTGGTAGACACAAGGGACTTAAAATCCCTCGCCGCAAGGTGTACCGGTTCGACCCCGGTCCCGGGCACCAAACTGAACTGAGCGACGAACGAGACCGTAGCGAGAGCTGCGGCTTTTTTGTATCCGGGTCGCCGCGACGCATTCATGCCGCCGTGGACGCCTGCAACGTGATGTTTCCTGTCCTCAAAAGGGCATTCCGAGTCTACCGGTGTTTCACTTTTGCCGGAGTTTTGGCATAAGATACGCCTTCTGTGGGCGTTACCGGTCCTGCCGGAGGTAGCGTTTGGGAATCGAGGCGGGCACGGGCAAGCCTCGGTCGGGTGGATGATATTCTGCCCGCCATCAACCGACTAGATTGAAGTTCATGAAGCCAAATACCGAAACGGCACTGGGTGCTGCTCTCAAGAGCGCGGTTCAGAGTCTGAGCAAGAAAAAGCAGACCGAAATGATCGCGGAACATGTTTACAGCAAGTTCGAGGTGTTCCGCCAATTCCGTCCGCTGGCCATCGGCATCCACGAAAGCCTGATCGCCGCCTTGCCGCAGTTCGATGCGGTGCTGATCGCCCGCGTGGTCGCCAACCATTGCCGCAAGCCGCGCTACATCAAAGCGCTGGCGCGTGGCGGCAAGCGCTTCGACCTGTCCTGTAAGCCTGCTGGCGAGGTGACGGCGGAAGAAAAGCAGGCCGCCGAGGGCCAGATCGCCGCCAAGGCGGCGGCCGTGCCGGCACCGGTCGAGCCTGCCGGCACCACGGCGGAGCAGGCGGCGGAATAAAGCCGGCCCGGTCGCCATCGAGAGAAAACCCTCCGTCAGCCCTGCGGGACCGGAGGGTTTTTCATGGCGCCCCCCCCCTCCTGTCATGGCGGAGCATGATGACGTTACACTAGGCGCCTGACTGTCAATCGCCAGCAGGCCACCATGTCCCAGCCCTTTCCTCCTTCCCGCTCCGAGACGCTGCTGCTGCGCCGGCGCCGCTACCACGTACGCCACTGGGGGCCGGACGATGCCCCCACTCTGTTCATGCTGCACGGCTGGATGGATTC
Source organism: Pseudogulbenkiania sp. MAI-1 (assembly GCF_000527175.1). Classification (NCBI taxonomy): domain Bacteria; kingdom Pseudomonadati; phylum Pseudomonadota; class Betaproteobacteria; order Neisseriales; family Chromobacteriaceae; genus Pseudogulbenkiania; species Pseudogulbenkiania sp. MAI-1. Next base: position 3,293,420 of record NZ_AZUR01000001.1, read on the forward strand.
GTCGGCCACCTTCCAGTTCCTGGTCGAGGCGCTGGGCGGGGGCTGGCACGTGATCGCTCCGGACTGGCGCGGCTTCGGCGATACCGAGTGGAACGACGGCAGCTACTACTTTCCTGACTACCTGGCCGATCTCGACGCGCTGCTGCAGCACTACACCCCCGACGCCCCGGTCACGCTGATCGGACACAGCATGGGGGCGATGATCGCCGGCATCTATGCCGGGGTGCGGCCCGAACGGCTGGCTCGGCTGGTCTGCATCGAAGGCTTCGGCCTGCCGGCGACGCGCCCGGAAGAAGCGCCCGGCCGCTACGCGCGCTGGCTGCGCGAGCAGCAGAACACGCCGGGCTACCAGCCGATCGGCACGCTGGACGAGGTGGCGGTGCGCCTGATCGAGCGCAATCCGCGCCTGAGGCCGGAGCGCGCCCGCTTTCTGGCGGCGGCGCTGACGCGCGAGGTTGACGGCAGGCTGAGCTACCGTGCCGACCCGCGCCACAAGATGGTCAACCCGGTGCTGTACCGGCTGGAGGAGGCCAAGGCCTGCTGGCGACGCATCGCCTGCCCGGTGCTGTGGGTGATCGGCGGCGACATGTGGGACCACCCCATGGCCAAGGGCGTGCTCTCCACGCTGGACGAGCGCCGTGCCTGCTTCGGCCGGCTCAGCGAAGTCTCCATCCCCGAGGCCGGCCATATGATCCAGTGGGAGCAGCCAGAAAGGCTGGCCGAGGCGCTGCGCGCCTTCCTGTCCGCCTGAGCCCCAAGCTCGCCACCGATATTGCTCTGCAACAATCGCTGCCATCTAGCATGGCTATCGTCAAATAGCGCAGGCTTGGCGACGAAATGCAGTGAATTCATCTGAAGCATTCCAAAAAATCATGCCTTTCATCCTGCACTGCACCATCGTTACGCGGTAGAATTCACCCCATGGACCACTGCGGCCAGGGCACACGCCGCGGACGGTCAGATAACAAGCAAGCCCGGCACAGTCCGGGCCCTTACCATTCAAGATCGATCGTTTGGAGAATCCATGACTCTGTTCAAGATGAGTTGCCTCGCCGTGGCCGTCGCCGGCCTCGCCGCCTGCGGCCAGAAGGCCGAACAAGCCGCCGACGCCGGCAACACCGCCCCCGCCGCTGGCGAGCTGGTGGTGAAGATCGGCCATGCCGGCCCGATCACCGGTCCGGCCGCCAACTACGGCAAGGACAGCGAGAACGGCGCACAGATCGCCGTGGAAGAGCTGAACGCCGAAGGCATCTCGCTCGGCGGCCAGAAAGTGAAGTTCGAACTGGTGTCCGAAGACGACCAGGCCGATCCGAAAGTCGCCACCCAGGTCGCCCAGCGCCTGGTGGACGCCCAGGTGGCTGGCGTCATCGGCCACGTCACCTCGGGTGCCACCATCCCGGCGTCCAAGATCTACTCCGACGCCGGCATTCCGCAGATCTCGCCGTCGGCCACCTCGCCCAGCTACACCCAGCAGGGCTACCAGACCGCCTTCCGTGTGATCGCCGACGATGCCGCGCAGGGCCAGGCTCTGGGCGCCTTCGCCGTGAACGAGCTGAAGGCCAAGAAGATCGCCATCATCGACGACCGCACCGCTTACGGCCAGGGCCTGGCCGACGAGTTCGAGAAGGCCGCCAAGGCGGGCGGCGCCGAGATCGTCAAGCGCGAGTTCACCAACGACAAGTCCACCGACTTCGCCGCCATTCTGACCACGCTCAAGGCGCTGAAGCCGGAAGTGATCTTCTTCGGTGGCATGGAAGCGCAGTCCGGCCCGCTGACCAAGCAGATGAAGCGTCTCGGCCTGACCGCCAAACTGCTGTCCGGTGACGGCACCCGCACCCCGGACTACTTGAAGCTCGCCGGCAGCGACGCCGAGGGCCACTACGCCTCCACCGCCGGCCAGCCGAACGACAAGATGCCGGGTTTCGCCAGCTTCAGCGAGAAGTACAAGGCCAAGTTCAACCAGGACGTGGCGGTGTTCTCGCCGTACAGCTACGACGCCGTGCGCACCCTGGTGGCCGCGATGCAGAAGGCCGACTCGGCCCAGCCGGCCAAGTACCTGCCGGAACTGGCCAAGGTGGAGTTCGCCGGCGTGACCGGCCCGGTGAAGTTCGACGCCAAGGGCGACCGCCTCAACCCGACCGTGACCATCTACCAGGTCAAGAATGGCCAGTGGGAAGTGGCCAAGGTGCTGGGTGGTGGTGCTGCTCCTGCGGGCAACGCCTCCGCCGCTCAATAAGCTTTAGCGCACGCCAGATAAAACGGCATCCGGGGAAACCGGGTGCCGTTTTTGTTGGTGGAGAGTGCCGGCGCATCAAGCGCCGGCAAAGCGGATCAGCCGGCTGCGGTCGACCGCGAGCCCGATGTCCTGCCCCGCCGCGAGCCCCAGCGGGAACTGCGCTGCTTCGCGCGCCGACAGCGTCAGCGTAAAGCGCGCTGCCTGCTGCGACACCTCCACCCGCAGCCCCTCGCTCAGGTTGTCCACCCGCTCCACCCGCGCCGGCGGATGCGCCGGCCCGAGCAGGAAGGCCTGCTCCGGCAGCACGCCGTCGTCCAGCACGTTGTGGTAGCCGATGAACGAGGCCACCCAGGCGTTGGCTGGCGCCGCCAGCAGCTCCTGCGGCCGGCCGCACTGCACCACCCTGCCCTGCTGCAGCACCGCCACGCGGTCGGCCAGCGCGAAGGCCTCGGCGCGGTCGTGCGTGACCAGGATCACCGGGATGCCGGCAGCGGCCAGCCGGGTGCGGAACTCGGCCTGCAGGCTCTGGCGCAGGTGGGCATCGAGGCTGGAGAACGGTTCGTCGAGCAGCAAGAGGCGCGGCGAGGTCACCAGCGCACGCGCCAGCGCCACGCGCTGCTGCTCGCCGCCGGACAAGGTCCACACCCGGCGCCCGCCGTAACCTGCCAGCCCCAGCTCGGCCAAGGCACGTTCGGCCTTTTCCAGCGCAGCACGGCGGGGCATGCGCCGTTCGATCAGGCCGAAGGCGACGTTGTCGCGCACGTCGAGATGGGGGAACAACGCGAAGTCCTGGAACATCAGCGCCACCTGGCGCGCTTCCGGCGCGAGCCCGGCAAGATCGACTCCCCCCAGGCGGATTTGGCCGGCGTCGGGCCGCTCCAGCCCGGCGATCATCTTCAACAGCGTGCTCTTTCCGCAGCCGGACGGCCCGAGCAGCGCCAGCGTTTCGCCGTCGGCCACCGAGAGCGACAGCTGGTCGGCCACCACGCGCTGGCCGAAGGCTTTGCACAGATTGACGAGTTCAAGCATGGTCGGAGTCCTTGGCCAGCCGCCCCGGCCATTCGATGATGACGAAGGCGCTCACGGCAAACAGCATCAGCACGCTGGACAACACCAGCGCTGCGTCGAGATTGGCCGCGCCGGGACGACCCAGCCGCTGGTAGATCAGCGTGGTCAGCGTGGTCCACTCCGGGCGCGACAGGAACAGTGTGACGGCGAATTCGCCCAGCGCGGTGGCGGCGGCGAACGCCAGCCCGCGCCGGAACGCCGGTAGCAGCAACGGCCACACCACGCGGGCGAAGGCGCGCGGCGCGCTGGCGCCGAGCGTACGCGCCGCCTGCGGCAGCTGCGGCGGCACGCCGTCCAGCGCCGCCGCCACGCTCTTGGTGATGAAGGGATACGCCAACAAGGCGTAGGCGCTGAGCAACAGCGTCAGGCTGGCGGTCCATGCCGGATACAGCAGCAGCAAGCCGAACGCCATGCACACCGGCGACAGCATGAAGGGCAGGAAGGCGGCGGCACGCAGCCACAGCCAGCGCTGCGCCACCAGCGCGTGCGCCAACCCCAGCAAGGCCGCCGCGCCGAGTGCCAGCGCCGAGAAGCGCAGCGTGTTGGCCAGCGCCGCCAGCGTGCCGCCCTCGCCCAATACCGCCCACGCCTCGATCCCGGCCGACAAGGCGCGGCCGGCCACCGCCAAGAGCGGCGCCGCGGAAAACAGCGCCAGTAAGGCCAGCGCGCCCGCCAACAGCCCCCGCTCGGCCCAGCCGGAGGCCGAGCGCGGCGGCAGCGGCTCGACCTTGCCCGGCGTGGCCAGGCGCCGCTCCAGCCAGGCGTAGGCGAGCGCCACGCTGCCGCTCAGGCACAGCAGCAGCAGCGCCAAGGCACCGGCGTCGGCCAGGTTGAGTTCGTACGCCACCAGCGAGTAGATCTCCACCTCCACCGTGGCGTAGCGCTGCCCGCCCAACAGCAGCGCCAGCCCGAAGCCGGAGAAGCAATACAGGAACACCAGGCACAGCGCCGACGCCAGCCAGGGCCTGACCACCGGCCACTCCACGCGCCAGAACGCGCGCCAGGCGGTGCAGCCGAGCGTGCGCGCCGCCGCCAGCCGCGAGGCCGGCACCGTGGCGAGCGCGTCGCTGGCGGCACGGATCACCAGCGGCAGGTTGTAGAACAGGTTGCCGTACAGCAGCAGCCACGGCGTGTCCTGCAGATTGAGGCCGGTGATGCCGTGCGGGCCGAACAGCGCCAGTACGCCCAGTGCGGCCACCAAGGTCGGCATCACGAACGGCAGCAGCAGCAGGCGCAGGATCAGTTCCCGGCCGGGAAAGGCGAAGCGCGCCAGCACCCAGGCCAGCGGCAGGCCGATGGCGAGCGCCAGCACGCAGGTGACGGCCGCCTGCGTCAGCGACCAGACCAGACGCCAGCGCAGGTAATCGTCGAAAAACAGGTTGGCCGACAGACCGCCGCCGCCCTCGAGCAGCAGCCGCGCCAACGGCGCCAGCGCCATCAGCGTGAGGAAGGCCAGCGGCAGCAAAGCCAGGGCCTGACGGGAAAACACGGCACGCATCGCGGCCTCAGTAGCCGGACTTCAACACCACCTTGGTCCACCGGCTCACCCAGCCGGCGCTCTTGGCTGCGATGGTCTTGCTGTCCGGCGTATCGTGCGCCGCCGGTTTCTCCGCTAGGGAGAACACCGGGTTCAGCTTGACACCGGACACCACCGGGTACATCCACATCTGCGTCGGCAGGTCGGCCTGCACCGCGTCGGAACGCAGGAAGTCGACGAACTGCTGAGCAGCCTTCTTCTGGCCGCCGCCCTTGACCAGCGCCACGCCCTCCACCTGCTGGAACACGCCGCCCTTGAGCAGCAGGTTGCCGGTCGGCGCCTCGGTCAGCTTCTCCTTGCTGTAGAACACCTCGGCCGCCGGGCTGGTGGCGTAGCTCACCACGATGGGCCGGCTGCCGCCGTTCTTGCTGAAATCGGTGTAGTAGGCCTCGCTCCAGCCCTTGGCCACCTTGACGCCGTTGTCGCGGAGCCGGCCCCACCAGGCGAAGGCCTGCTCCTCGCCCATCCCCTTGATCGTGGCGAGCAGGAAGGCCAGCCCCGGGCTCGAGGTTGCCGGGTTCTCCACCACCATAAGGTTCTTGTAGGCCGGGCGGGTCAGCTCGTCGAGCGACTTGGGCAGGGCCAGCTTCTGCTTGGCGAACCAGGCCTTGTCGTAGTTCAGCGTAACGTAGCCGTAGTCGACGCTCACCATCCCCGGCAAGCTCTGCTGCACGCCGACGCCGGCCGCGCTCGTGGTCGGCTCCAGCACGCCGGCCTGCTGTGCCTTGCCGATCAGCGTGTTATCGATGCCGTAGACCACGTCGGCGATCGGGTTGGCGCGGGTCAGGATCAGCTTGTTGAGCATCTCGCCGGCGTCGCCGGCCTTGATCACCGCCACCTTGACGCCGGACTGCTGCTCGAAACCGGCCAGCAGCTCCTTGGACAGCGTGAAAGAACTGTGCGTCAGCACACGCAGTTCAGCCGCGTTGGCACCCATAGCGGCCGCGCACAGCGCCAGCAACAGCGTTTTCTTGAACATCTTGGCATCTCCTTTCGGGTAGGTATCACGGCCCCAAAGAAGAAGGTGGACATGCCGGACGGCATCATCACGCTCCCTCCGCTGGCATGATCCAGATCAGGTTTGTGGGGTCTCTCTCAGCCACGACGAATCGCGGCACCCCCGGTGACGAAAAACGGCAGTATAGCGCCAAGCGGCTTGGGAGGGAGGCAAAAGCGGCGGCGGGAAAACGGGCGAAAAAATAGCCTGAAGGACGAATCCTTCAGGCGAGGCTTTACACACGTAAAAAAGAGGCCAAATAGAACTACGGGACAGGCACTCACGAATCCCTCAGAGCGGGACCGCCTGGATTCAATTGCAATCACCGTGCCAGGCTGCGTGCCGCCTTTTGCCGGGAGAGGGGCGGGATTTTTTTGCGCAATGCACAACAACAAGGCGCCGCTGCACCGCAACATGGCGAACCGGCACACCCCGGCTTCGCCCGGCCTGCGTTATGATTACGCCATGGATAGCCAGCCCAACACCAAGAAACCCGCTGCCGTGGCCACCGCCGAGAAGCCGGCGCTGCCGGCGCCCGAGAGCGAAGCCTACCTCGCCAGCCTGGCCATGCCGCTGGGCGAGACCGTCCTGAAGCTGTCACGCGATGGCGTCGAGATCTACGGCATACTGCATCGCAGCCGCGCCATGACCGGCCAGTCCGACTACTTCCGGCTGCAGTTCCGCGGCTTCGCCACCGCCATCGGCACCCAGTGGCAGGCCTTCGGCGGCGACGACGCGCAATTCCACACCGTCTACAACAGCGCCTGGGTGCGGGCCGACCATCCCAGCCGCTCGGCCACCTTCGGCCCCAAGGGCGGCGTCATGGTCAGCGAGACCTTCCGCCACGGCGGGCTGGATACCTTCCTGCAGGCCCAGGTCATCGGCTGGATCAAGGGCATCTACCCCGATTACGCCGTCAGCCCCGGGCTGGTGACGCTGCCGCCCAACTGCAGCGAGGACGAGCGCCTGCAGCGCAACGCCTTCTTCGCCCGCCAGGGCTTCGAGTTCGAATGGCAGGACAGCAACCAGAAAAACGCGCTGTTCTTCAAGGACAAGGTCAACAAGCTGCTTGGCGTATGGGACAAGAATCACATCACCGAATTCAGCGGCGAGGAAATGCTGCAGACCATGGCCCAGCAGGAAGAGACGCGCGCCCTGCTGGAGCAGCGCGTCGCCACGCTGGAATCGCGCCAGCAGACGCTGCAGCAGGCGCTGCAGAAGGAACGCAGCACGGCGCAGATCATGACCGGCGTGGTGATCATGGTCCTGATCATCGGCATCTGGGCGGTGCTGTAACCTGGCATCGCCCTCCTGCCATGGCTGAGCCAGTTTCATCCATGCCATGAACAGTCATCGTTTGTCCGCCGGCGCCCTCTCTGGCCTAATACGGCCATTCGCCCTCCGGGCGCCAAGGAGTACACCATGATTCACGGCAAAACCCGGCAGGAGTGGTACCGCGACCATCCCCTGCTGGAAAAACTGGTCGCCCTCGAGGAATGCAGCTGGTTCAACCCGGCCGTCACCGCGTTCGAGGCAGCACTCCCCCACGTCGGCCTCCGCGCAGAGGACGTCGCCCAGGCCAGCGCCCGGCTGCAGCGCTTCGCCGCCTGGTTCCGCACCGCCTTTCCGGAAACCCGGGACGCCGGCGGCATTCTGGAATCCCCGCTGCAGGCCATCCCGGCCATGCAGCAGGCGTTGTGCCAACGCTACGGCATCGACCCCATCGGTACCCTGCTGATCAAACTCGACAGCCACCTGCCGATTTCCGGCTCGATCAAGGCGCGCGGCGGCATCCACGAGGTACTCAAGTACGCCGAGGACCTGGCCATCGGCGCCGGCCTGCTGCGTCTCGACGACGACTACGCCCAGCTCGACAGTGACGCCTTCCGCGCCTTCTTCGGCCAGTACGCCATCGCCGTCGGCTCGACCGGCAACCTCGGCCTGTCGATCGGCCTGATCGGCGCCAAACTCGGCTTTCGCACCACGGTGCACATGTCGGCGGATGCGCGCGAGTGGAAGAAACGCCGGCTGCGCGAGCACGGCGTCACGGTGGTGGAATACCCCACCGACTACAGCGCGGCGGTGGCCGAGGGGCGACGCCAGGCGGCCACCGACCCGCGCTGCCACTTCGTCGACGACGAGAACTCGCCCGAGCTGTTCCTGGGCTACGCCGTCGCCGCCGAGCGGCTGAAACGGCAGTTGGACCAGGCTGGCATCGTCGTCGACGCCGAACACCCGCTGTTCGTCTACCTGCCCTGCGGCGTCGGCGGCGGTCCGGGCGGGGTGGCGTTCGGCCTGAAGCTGGCGTTCCGCGACCACGTGCACTGCCTTTTTGCCGAGCCGACCCACTCGCCCAGCATGCTACTGGGGGTCTACACCGGCCTGCACGACGAAGTTGCGGTGCAGGACTTCGGCATCGACAACGTCACCGCCGCCGACGGCCTGGCGGTGGGGCGTCCGTCCGGCTTCGTCGGGCGGGCGATGGAACGGATGATCGACGGCTACTACACGGTCGACGACGGCGAGCTCTTCCGCCTGCTCGCGCTGCTGGAACAGCAGGAAGGCATCGCGCTGGAGCCGTCGGCGCTGGCCGGCATGCCGGGCATGGCGCGCGTGCTGACGGAAAACCAGGGCTACCGCGAACGCACGGGACTCACCTCCGAACGCCTCGCCCGGGCGCACCACCTGGTGTGGGCCACCGGCGGCAGCATGGTGCCCGCCGAGGAAATGGCCGACTACCTGCGTCGGGGCAAGCAGGCCTGACCCAACCCAGTAACCGGCCAAGACACCCATGGCTCCTCTAAGGAAACTCAGCCGCCTCAACAGCAGCCAGCTGGCGGCGCTGCATACCTTCGAGTGCGCTGCGCGCCACCTGAGCTTCACCCTGGCTGCAATCGAGCTGAGCCTGACGCCCAGCGCCGTCAGCCACCGCATCCTCAAGCTGGAACAGCAGCTCGGCTTCCGCTTGTTCCAGCGCCGGCCGCGGCAACTGCAGCTGAGCGATGAGGGGCGGCGCCTGTTCGCGCTGCTCAACGACTCGCTACAGCGCGTCAGCCAGGAGATCGACGACATCCGCCGCCACGAGCTGTCCGGCACGCTGACGCTGTTTGCCCGCCCGTCGCTCGCGCAATGCTGGCTGGTGCCACGGCTGGCCGACTTCGGCCAACGTTATCCCGCCATCCGGCTCGATCTGCGCACTGGCAACGAGGAGGTCGATTTCCGCACCCAGCCGGTCGACCTGGCGCTGTACTACGGTACCCTGCCGGCGGCCGGGCAACGCGTGGTGCCGTTGATGGACGAAGCCCTCACACCGGTCTGCTCGCCCGACTACGCCCGCCGTCAGCAGCTGTTCGACCGGCCGGAGCAGCTGGTGCACTGTACCCTGCTGCACGACGCCCGCGCCTGGCCGCAGGCCGGCCACGACGCCGAATGGCAAACCTGGGCGGCGCAGCATGGCATCACCGGCCTCGACGACGCGGCACAGATGATCTTCGACCGCTCCGACCTCGCCGTGACGGCGGCGCAGCACCACGCCGGCGTGGCCATGGGGCGGCAGCGCCTGGTCGAACAGGCGCTGCGCCAAGGCAGCCTAATAGAGCCATTCCCCACACTTTCCAGCCGCGCCCCGCAGCATTACTACCTGGTCTTGCCCGAGCGCTCGCCACCGTCGCCACGCCTCAGGGTGTTCATCCAGTGGCTGATGGCCCAGGCCGGCCATACCCAGCCCTGGGAACCCGTCGACTGAGCTGCTGCCGGGTGGCCGAAAAACAGAAACCCCGAGGATCACTCCTCGGGGTTTCGTCTGCTGACAGCGGCGGCACCAACCGCCCGCCTCACTCCGGCAGCGCGATGGTGTTGTCGGTGCTGAACTGGTAATCGCGGAACACGTGCTCGGCGCTGAGGATCTGGTAGCTGCCGTCCTCGTTGCGGCGCGTGGTGTCCTTCAGGCGGTAGGTGTAGTGGCCGCAGGTCCAGCAGTCGAAGTTGCGCATGTGGGTGCACAGGCAGGTCTTGTCCCACACCTTGACGCGGCGCTCGCCCGGGTGCGCCGCCACCTCGCGGTTGTAGGCCTCGATGTATGCACAGCTACCCTTGGCGTCGAGCAGGTAGCCGTAAGCCTCGCAGTTGGGGCGGATGCCGTCGCCGATGGCCGGGCAATGCTTGATCATGCGCATCGGATAGCCGGTCGGCGACAGCTGGTTGACCTCGATGTCGTCCTCGGTGGCCTTGAAGTACTCCTGCTGCACCTTCTCCGGCAGGCCGCACTCGTGGGTAACGGTGAAGCGCGTGGCCACCTGCACGGCGCTGGCGCCCATTTCCAGGAAGTTCACCGCGTCGCTGCCGGTGAAGATGCCGCCGGCCGGAATCAGCGGGATGTCGAGCTTCTCGGCGATCAGCCAGTCGCGGATCTCGGCCACGATGGTGGCCAGGTCGTACTCGGCCCAGTCCATGCCGAAGCCCAGGTGGCCGCCGGCCAGCGGGCCTTCCACCACCACGTAGTCGGGCAGGCGGCCGGTGCGGCCGTTCTTCTTCAGGAACAGTTGCAGCGCGCGCAGCGACGACACGATGATGCCGAGCTTGGCGTCGCGGAAGCGCGGGTGGTCCTCGATCAGCGCGAACGAGCCCAGGTGCAGGCCGGCCGCCAGCGTGATGCCGTCGATGCCGGCATCGAGCGCCGCGCGCAGCCGCACGCGCAGGGTTTCCTTGGGGCCGTTCATCGTCAGCTTTTCCATGCAGTTGATGAAGATCAGCCCCTTGCCGCGCTTCGCCTCCATGGTGCTGCCCACGTGCAGCTTGGTGGCTTCGGCCAGCAGGTCGAGGTCGAACTGGACGACCGACTTGTCCGAGTTGGCGACGTTGAACTTGTACTGCTGCAGCTTGTTCTTGACGTACTTGGTGTTGAAGCGGCGATCGGCAACCGTCGGCACCATGGCGTCCGAGATATGGCCGATGCCGCCGAGGCGTGCCGCCTCGAGGGACAGAGCGGAAGTCGAGATGTCGACCCCCATGCCGCCGACCATGATGGGCACCAGTTCCTGCTTGCCCAATCTCAGGCGAAAATCATCCACGCGCTTCATTAGTTGCCTCTCCGTATTTCGTAACCTCACATTATCACCCAGGCGGGGCCCGGAAGACAAAAAAGCTGCAGATTCAAGCGTTCGAATCACGAAAAAAGGCCAGCCATCACGGGCAAACCGGGAACTGTGCCCTGCGGCCAGCAGGGCCGCGTAGTACAACGGTGGCGGGAGCGGGCTCCGGCTCAACGGGTCAGGCCCCTGCCCAGCGGCGCGCAGAACGGAGCGAAGCGCCGCCAGGCGCTGCCGTTACCGGGCGGCCAGCGCCCGCGCGATGAAATTGCGCGGCACCCGCGGGCGCGGCACCCGGCCGTAGAACCAGCGCCGCACGTCCTCGTCCAGTGCGATACCGTGCATATAGTTGTACAGCGCCTTGTTCAGCGCCTCGCCCATGGCGTCGTGATCGACCCCGGTCGGGTCGATGAAGCCGACGTCGTTCTTGGCGAAGCTCACCTCGGGCAGCGGAATCAGCTCGACGCCGTACTCCTCGGGATTCTGGCCAACCGGCGAGTGCACCGTGCAGGCGAAGCGGTGGAAGAAACCGGACTGGATGCAGCCGTTGTCGAATAGCTGGCGCACGTATTCCAGCGCGTCCACCGTGTCCTGCACCGTCTGCGTCGGGAAGCCGTACATCAGGTAGGCGTGCACCAGGATGCCGGCCTCGGTGAAGCCCTGGGTGACGCGCGCCACCTGTTCCACCGATACCCCCTTCTTCATCAGCTTGAGCAGCCGGTCGGAGGCCACCTCCAGCCCGCCGGAGATGGCGATGCAGCCGCTGTCGGCCAGCAGCTGGCACAGCTCCGGGGTGAAGGATTTCTCGAAGCGGATATTGCCCCACCACGAGATCGCCACGTTGCGGCGCAGCAGTTCCTCGGCCAGCGCGCGCAGCATCTTGGGCGGCGCGGCCTCGTCGACGAAGTGGAAGCCGGACTGGCCGGTCTCGGCGATGATGGCCTCGATGCGGTCGACCAGCGTCTCCGCCGAGGCGGTCTCGTAGCGCGAGATGTAATCCAGCGTCACGTCGCAGAAACTGCATTTCTTCCAGTAGCAGCCGTGCGCCACCGTCAGCTTGTTCCAGCGCCCGTCCGACCACAGCCGGTGCATCGGATTGAGCATGTCGAGCAACGACAGGTAGCGCTCGATCGGCAGGCCGTCCCAGGTCGGCGTGCCGACCTCCTCGAACGGGATGTCGGCTTCCATCATATTGACGTAACGGACCTGCCCCTCCTCGCGCACGAAGGTACGCACCAGGCGCGAGGTGGAGCGCTTGCCCTGCAGGTGCTCCAGCAGCGCCAGAATCGGCTTCTCGCCGTCGTCCAGCGTGACGAAGTCGAAGTAATCGAACACGCGCGGCTCTTTCAGCTCGCGCAGTTCGGTGTTGACGAAGCCGCCGCCCAGCGCGGTCTTGATGTGCGGCCAGCGCGCCTTGATGGTCTGGGCGATGCGGAACGCGGCGTACACCGAGCCGGGAAACGGCACCGACAGCAGCACCAGCTCGGGCTGATGGCGTTCGATCGCGTCAATCGTCAGCGCCTGCAAGGTATCGTCCACCAGCGTGGGCGGGGCGGCCAGCGCCTTGGCCAGCGGCTCGAAGGTCGGCTGGCTCATCGCCAGCGACTCGGCGTAGCGCACGAACTCGAAGCGCTCGTCCACCGCCTCGCGCAGCACGTCGGCGATATCGTTCAGGTACAGCGTGGCGAGATGGCGCGCGCGGTCCTGCTGGCCCAGCGCGCCGAAGGCCCAGGCCAGCGGGTCGCCGCCGTAGGGATCGCCCGGGTCGACGTACACCTCCAGCGAGGCGAAGCGCGCGCCTTCCGGCAGGAAGTTGCGGCTACAGATGCGGTGGCTGACGGTGGAATCCCGCCCCTGCAGGAAGGCGATGGTCGGGGTGATGGTGGCGAGGTAGCGCTCGAACTGCTCGACGAAACCGTGCACCTGGGCGCTGCGCTTCTTCGGCGGGATGGCGTCGATGCGCTCGCGGATCGCCTTCAGCCCCGCCACGGAAAACAGCCGCAACACCAGCGCCAGCGCCAGGTCCTCCTGCACCGCAGGCACCCCGCGCGAACGCAGGAAACCGGTGATGTAGGCGGTGGACGGATAGGGAGTGTTGAGCTGCGTCATCGGGGGGATGAGCGACAGCACGCGCGGGGACGGACTGACCACGAAGAAACCTCAGGCGGATACAACCTGCCATTTTGCCAGAATCGGCCGGCGCACAGGGCAGAACCTGCCGGCGCCCCCTGCCCCGCTCAGGGCGGCGGCAAGGGCCAGTGCAGATTGCCGATGACGTACACGCCGACATCCTTGTAGCAGCGATAATCCTCCAGCCGCCAGACGGCGGGGAACTCGCGTGCGAGCCAAGCCAGGATCTTGTCGTGCGACCAGTCGTCGACCACGTGCCGCTCGTACGGGTTGCCCTCGGACTCCTCCTGCGGATAGTAGACGATGGGAATCGACAGGATGAGGCGGGCGCAGAAGCCGCCGAGCCAGTGAAACAGGCGAGTGGCGTCGGGCAGCGAGATATGCTCCAGCACGTCCCCCACCAGCACCAGGTCGTAACGCTGCGCGGTGAGCTCGGACAGGGGACCGTGCTGATCGCGGATGTCGGCAATCCACAGCGTGTCGTAGAGCTCGCGCAGCCCGAAGCGTTCGACGTAGGGCGCCCAGACTTCCACGCCGTGCCACAGGCAACGCTGCCGGTCCAGCGCACTGTGCTGGAACAAGCGCGGATAGGTGCCGCTGCCGGCGCCAAGGTCGAGGATCTTCAGCGTCTGGCCGTTCTCGGCATACAACCGCTCCACCACCTCCCGGGTGAAGTCCTTACCGCGGTGCGAACTGTATGGCATGGTTCTCCCCGTCAACAAACCGTGCAAGGCCGCGGGTGGCCGGTGCAGCCTGCGGCGCCGTCTTCATTGAAGCTTAGCAGCCATGGCTCCGACGGGGGTAGCCCGGCGTCACGCCGCAGAAGCGGCATGCTTTCCCCGGCCGCCCAAGGCCCGGCCGGGATGGCAGGCCGAGGCACGGACCGCGATGGCCGTATAGAATGACAGCATCCACCACCATGCAAGGCCGAGCCGACGTCATGACCGCCGAACCGTTATTCCGTTTCCTGCACCTCGCCAGCATCACCCTGTGGGTCGGCGGCATGTTTTTCGCCTATGTCTGCCTGCGCCCGGTCGCGGCCGAGCTGCTTGACCCGCCGCACCGGCTGCGGCTGTGGCAGCGCGTGTTCGCCCGCTTCTTCGTCTGGGTGTGGGGCGCCGTGATCCTGATCCCCGTCAGCGGGCTGGTCATGCTCACCCGCGTCGGTTTCGATGCCGCCCCGCTCAACTGGCACCTGATGCTGATGATCGGGCTGGCGATGATCGCGATCTACCTCTACGTGTTCTTCGGCCCCTACGCCGCGCTGAAGCGCGCCGTGGCCGCCGACGACTGGAAGGCCGGCGGCGCGGAGCTGGGCCGCATCCGCCAGGCGGTGGGGATCAATCTCATGCTGGGCTTCCTGACCATTGCCATCGCCACGCTGGGCCGGTGGCTGGCCTGATCCGTTCACCCGAATGGCCGCACGCCGATTAACCAGCCATGCAGCAGGAAGGCAAACAGCGCCCATACCGCGAGCCCGGCGACGACGGTGACCGCGTCGCCCGCCAGCGCGCCGGCCGGGTAGCGCGTCCCCGCCTCCCGGTCGCGGCGTCGCGCCGAGAGGAAATCCACCACCGCCCACACTAAGAAGGCGCCGAACAGCACCACGGCCGCCAGCGTGCCCTTGGCGATCAGGTGCGCAACGGCCCAGATTTGCACCCCCAGCACCATCGGGTGGCCGACCGCCGCCTTGAAATGATTGCCCGGCACGTTCGCCGCCGCGAACAGCACGAAGGACACCGCGGTCAGCAGCGAGGCCAGATGCCGCGTCCAGACCGGCGGCGCCCACAACACCAGCGTCTGCCCGCGCGCCAGCCCGTAGCCCCAAACGATCAACACCAGCCCGACCAGCGCCAGCAGCGTGAACGCGCCTTTCCAGGCCTGCAGCCCCCAGCGGGCAATCTGCGCCACGCGCCAGGGCTCGGCGACGATGCGCACCGAATGCCCGCCCAGAAAGATCAGCAACCCCAGCAGCAATACCGTCATGACGAAGCCCTCGCGATATGGAAGCACTCACCAAACCCGCCTGGCATGACCGCATAGTCTTACCGGACGGCGTGTACGGTCTGCGGCAGCCCCCCTGGCCAGGACGACGGCACCGGGTTTGGTCAGCGGCTCTCGGGCTTCTTGATTGTCGGCCACGCGCTCAACAATTCCAAGTTCATAGTTTGGGCGGAACCGGCTCGAACAGACCCGAAAAACCAGGACTATGCTGAAATTCACCGCCGCTGCGTCCCCCTGCACAGCAGAACGGAGGTGGAGCACGCAAGTCGTACCATCGATGGGAAGGATAGTCGGGAGGAGTTCACGATGCAGAGACCGGCGAGCATGGCATCGACGTGGAACCTCGATCGGATTCCGCTGGAATCGATAGACCTGCAGCAAGTCCGCTGCCGGGAGGATCTGTTCTACCTGGCGACGGCGGCCTCGTTCATCGAAAGCGGCTCCGATCTCTACACCCGCAACCTGATTCGCTACTGTACCGGCGAGACGGAGCTGGTCGACTGGCTGCAAAACCGCTGGGAGCCGGAGGAAATGCGGCACGGCCGCGCCCTGAGTGCCTATGTTCGCCACGTCTGGCCGAAGTTCGACTGGGAACGCGCCTTTGCCGCCTTCTTCGAGGACTACTCGCGCCAATGCACGCTCGACGAGTTCGAACCCACGCCGGGCCTCGAAATGGCCGCCCGCTGCGTGATCGAAACCGGCACCGCCACCTTCTACCAGGCCCTGGCCGAACACGCTGCCGAGGAACCTGTGCTGGCCGGCCTGGCATCCCGCATCCGCGCCGACGAGATCGATCACTACAAGCACTTCTACCGCTATTTCCGCCAGTACCGCGCCGGCCAGCCGCCGGGGCGCCTGCGCGTGCTTACCGCCCTCGGCCGACGCGTGCTCGAAGCCCGGCGTGGTGATGCGGAATGCGCCTTGTGGCATGCCTTCACCGTGCGTCAGCCCGAAGCCGCCTCCGACAAGGCCTCTTTCCAGGCGCTGAACGCACGGCTCGGCCAGCAACTGAAACGCCATTACCCGGTCACGATGGCGGTCAAGATGCTGCTCAAGCCGCTCGACCTGCCCACCGCTCTCACCCGCGCCGTGCAAGGGCCCTTGATCCGAGCGGCCAGATGGGCGTTGCGGTAGGGCTGTTCACGATAAGAGAGGCACGACGAACCGCAGTGTGCCGATGGCCTTGGCGTTCCAGTCACTGCAACGCCAGCCTGGCAATGTTGTCCGAGCTGCCGTCCCACCCTACCCCACATTAACATCCTATAGATTGTATTTTCCATTTACAACATTTAAGCTGTATTAGATCAGTACAGCCCATAAACTGTTTTCTTCATTTACAGCTCTTAGCCTGTAGAATGAGCAGGGACATCAGCGGAGGTTGCCGTGGACTATCCCATCAAGACGCTCAGTCAGCTACGTCCCATCCTGCAAGGATTTCGCAAGGCCAACGGCCTCACGCAGGCGGCCTTGGCCGAGAGACTGGGCATCACCCAGCAGAGTTATGCGAAGCTGGAAGCCAACCCGACATCCGCCAGCGTGGAGAGGTTGTTCACGGTCTTGAGGGCGCTTGGGGTCGAACTGGTGCTGAGTGGCGCCACTTCTACCTTCCCGACGCAGCACGATGCCGGCGCGGCCGGGCAGGTGTCCCCTGCCGCCAACACGCCTGCTACGAGCGCCACAACACCAACAGGCAAAGAGGCCAAGCCCGCTGGGAGAGCCACAGCAACGGGGGATATGCCGACGCCGACCACCCCACAGCCGGTCGTTGCCACGAAGAAAAAAGAGAGGTGGTAGAGATGGGGCGCCGCGCACTCACACAGGCAGCGTGAAGAGGCAATGCGCCAAGCTCGCGGCGATGGCGCCGTTTGCGGCATCGCTTTGACACGGAGGGGCAACCTCAGTACAACTCCCTGGCGATATCCGGCTGATCCATATTCGTCTTGGTGACGAACACCACCCCGGTATCGACCTTGCGGTTCTCGATCGTCTGCCCCTGCGTCTTGCGATGGGCAAGATAGACGCCCTGGTACCCCATCTCGCGGGGCCGCTGCACGACGAGCCCATGGAGATCCCCCAGCCGGACGGCGGAGAGCAAGTATTGATTGGTGTCGAAGCCGATGTGCACAACCTTCCCGGCCAGCCCCATCTTCTTCAACTGGATCAGGGCGCCCAGACTGGTCGACTCGTTGGGGGTGAAGACGCCATCGAACTTGCCGCGCAACTTCTTGAGCGCTTCCTCCGCACGGACCCGGGTGTCGCCGACCGACGTGCCGATATAGGCATCGTGCACCACCTTCAACCCCGCCTTGGTGGCCCCTTCGATGAAGCCGCGCGCGCGGTCCTCGGTGGACACGACATCCTCTTTTTCCCGCAGCAAGACCACGCGGCCTTTCCCCGACAAGGCCTTGGCCATTTCCTTGCCGGCCAAGCGGCCTGCCTCGACGTTATTGGTCGCCACGACCGCCGCGACGTCGGCGCCCCCGGTGTCACGGTCGATGTAAACGGTCGGGATGCCTTTCGCATTGAGCTGGCCAACCAGTTGGGCGCGCTCCGGCGCATTGGGTGCGATCACCAGGGCTTTGCAGCGCAAATCCCAGATCATATTGGCGATCACGGCTTGCGATTGGCGATCTTCCTCACTGGGCGGCCCCCGAAAATAGATGTCGACACCCAGCTCCTTCCCCGCCTGATTCGCCCCCTCCCCCACCGCTTTCCAGAAGGCATAACCGCCGCCGGCGGAGACCACCTCGATGCAGTCTTTGGCCAAGGCCGGCACGATCACACCCAACCCAGCCCAACCTAGCAGCACGCCCCAAACGACTCTGCTCACCATTTCCCGATGTCCCCTCGTTGACAGAGCATGCCCGATGACGACAGCGTCTCGTGCCGGCAGCCGGTTGGTTTGCACCAGTCGCCATGCCCGCTTTGACTGTAGTCGATCCTTGACGCTATCGATGATTCACGAGCAACCGCCTGCCGGAAACTGCCGCCGGGGAGTCAGGCGACAAATTCTATTTCACTGCCTGGCTTGGCCTGAATGGGCGGACCAAAGCTCACGATGTCGGGAAGCGTAGCGTTCTCGTGCTCGCGGATGGCGGCGGCCGATGCGTGCGCCTTGTCGTGGGTGGTGTGGGCGTCGGCGGCCACGGTGACGGAATAGCCCAGCGCGGCCGCCCGCCGGGTGGTGGTGTCCACGCAGAACTCGCTGGCGTAGCCGCAAATCACGACATGGTTGATCTGGTGCTGGTCCAACAACGCTTGCAGCGGCGTGCGGAGAAACGAATCCGGCGTCGTTTTACGGACGAAGTGGTCTCCCGGCACCGTGCGAAGGTGACGTTCCAGCTGCCAGGACTCCGACCCATGAGCGAGCTTGCCCGAGGCTCGTTCGTGCTGGATGAACACGACCGGAATACCGTGCGTCCTGGCCCGGCCAGCCAAGGCGTTGATTCGTTCGACGACCGCATCGGCCTCGTACGGACGCGGTTCATCGTCGAACAGCCCGCGCTGAACGTCGATGATGAGCAGGGCAGTTTTCATCAGAGGATCTCTTGTGAATGAATGAGCGTTGCAATCTGGCTAGAACAGGCCTCCTCTCCGACGACGTATCTGCTCGATGGAGAGCCAGGCCTCATTCCGCTGCAGAACCGCATGGACTCAGCCTTGCGGGGAATGGCAGGCCACGCAGAGCTTGTTGCCGTCGGGGACCCGGAAGTACGCGCCATAGTAGTACTCATGATACTCGGGCCTCAGGCCGGGCTGCGACTGCCAGCCTGCCCACGGGCGGCTCCGTCCACAGAAACGTGCCGGGTCGAGCCAAGTCGACTTATTCAGCCCTTCCCTGGACATTAAAGATGCATAAATTTTACTTGTTTGATGAGAAAAACTGACATCTAATTCTGTAATTTGCTACCTTTTTCGCTGGCTGGCCCACAATGCCATATGAACCCCGATTTCGTTCCACCCGAACCATCTCCCACCCGCTTGCGATCCTGACCATCGTGGGTCTCATGGTCGCATCGCTCTGGTTTGTTCTAATCGCAGAAGAAGACCGCAATCACGCTGCTGTCGAGCGTAATGCCAAGACCGAGTCGGCCAATCTTGTCAGGGCCTTTGGTGAATACGTCGTTCGAACCTTCAATGAGGTCGACGAGGCGCTGCTGATCCTGCGTCAGGCATGGCTTAACGATCGATCCGATTTCGATCAGGAAGTCCAGTTTCTCCAGTCTGCCTACTCCAAGTCACTTCTGGTCCAGGTCGCGGTCATCGGTCCAGACGGAAAGCTCGCGTACTCCAATCTCGACCCGAACGCGAAACCGGTCGATCTGAGCGACCGTGAGCATTTCCGGGTGCATCGTCACAGCAGCCAGGACAGGCTTCATATTAGCAAACCCGTAAAGGGGCGCGTTTCCAGCCGCTACAGCATTCAGATGACGCGCCCCATCCTGGGCGAGCATGGCCGCTTTGAGGGCGTACTGGTCATTTCACTCAGTCCCGACTACTTCAAACAATTTATTGAATCTGTTGACCTAGGCGCACGTGGCTCTATCGGGCTGGTCGGAACGGATGGTATTTTCCGAGTACGCGGAAGCGCCGGGAAACTGGATGCCAAGGCTATCGGCACTGCGGTACCGTCTGATCGTCCGTTTTTGCGCCCAAATGCTCCTCCGCAAGGGAGCTTTGAAACGAAAAGTACGATCGATGGAATCGACCGGCTGGTGACGTATCGACGCCTGGATGGCTATCCGATGGTCGTGTCGATCACCCAACCGGTCGAAGACATTTTCGCAGCGCATGAACAGCGCTGGTTCCGGTACCGCCTCGTCGCAGGTGTCATCTCGCTACTGATGGTATTGGGCGGCGCGTTACTGGCGCGAGCCCTGCACGTACAAGGTCAATTCCGCAGCCGATTACTGTTCGTCAACAACAGCTTGCGCACTCTGAACGATATCACCATCCAGTCGAGCGATACCCTCCAAGAGCGACTACAGAAAGCACTGGAACTCGGATGCCGCCACCTAGGGGTTGAATTTGGCATTGTCAGCCATGTGATTGGAGACCGCTACCATGTTGAAAGCTGCTGTGCGCCGCCGTCTGCCAACCTGAAGGCGGGCGATGAATTCGAGCTTGCGCAGACCTACTGTGCAATGACGCTTAATCGCTCCGACGTGGTGGCGATCCACCATATGAGCGATTCCGAATATGCCGGCCACCCCTGTTTCGACGCCTTCAAACTGGAGTGTTATATCGGCGCCCCGGTTTGGGTCGGTGGCGAACTCTATGGTACCGTCAATTTTTCTTCTACCAGACCCTATGGCCGAACGTTCGATCGCAGCGATATCGAGTTCGTGCGGTTGTTGGGGCGCTGGGTGGGCATCGCAATTGCCGAGGAAAGATCGCTCACCAAGCTGAGAGCACTAGCGACAACGGACGAGCTGACGGGCGTGATGCGTCGTGGCCACTTTACAGAGATCGCTGAGAAAGAATTCAGTCGGACGAGGCGCTATGGATGCCAACTGTCAATGCTCCTGATTGACCTCGACTACTTTAAACGCATCAATGACAGCTTCGGCCACTACAGTGGCGATGAAACACTGAAGCGCGTCGCCATTGTTTTTCAGCAGGTGCTCAGGAGCTGTGATATTCTCGGCCGCCTTGGCGGGGAGGAGTTCGCCGTTCTGTTGCCCAACACTCCTGAATCCGAAGCGCAAGAGGTGGCAGAGCGACTACGCCGCGAAGTCGAAAAGAGCACGATTCAAACGCTAAACGGACAGATTCACTTAACTGTTAGTATAGGTGTTGCGGAACTTGCGGCCGAGGATGACTTCACGACCATCTACAATCGCTGTGATGCCGCACTTTATGAAGCGAAGCGCCGGGGCAGAAACTGCGTTGTGGCAAGTAGTGTATTTCCGTAAGAAGGGTAATGGCGAGCCCTGCGGCCGACGACCGGGTGCTCTATCGTCGTGACGAACTGGATACGTAGGAGTAAAGGGGACGGACTACGGTTTCCACTATTTCCCCAAATCTGCTAGCAGCGAAGAAATCGTGGTCCCCTATTATTAACGTGGTGGCCGGCAGCCCGAAGATGCTGGGCCAACTGCTGCATCTCTTGGCGCCGCATGTGAAGTAAGCGTTGCCAGTCTGAGCATGAAAAACGCCCCCGTGCTTTGGCCGGGAGCGTTTTTATTTGGCGGATCGGGCCGGCAGCTCAAATCTGGGTGAGGCCTCCATCCACCGTCAACTCCACTCCATTGATGTAGCTTGCTTCACTCGAGGCCAGAAACAACGCCGCGCTGGCGATCTCATCCGGCTGCGCCACATAACCCAAGGGCACCGTTTCCTTGGCCTGCTCCTGCAGCGCGACGATCTGTTCGGCACTCAGTTTCAGGCCGTTTTCCATGATGGGTGTGCGGGTGTAGCCCGGGCTGAGGGCATTGACCCGGATTTTGTGGGTCTTGAGATCGTTCGCCCACGAACGCGCGAAAGAACGTACTGCAGCTTTCGAGGCGCTGTACAGGCTCAAATTCGGCATCCCCTTGTTGGCAACGATGGAAGCCGTCAGCACCACGGAGCTACCCTCTTTCAGCAAGGGGAGCAGCGTTTGCACGGTGAAGAAGACGCCCTTCACGTTGATATCGAAGCTCTTGGCGAATTCATCCTCGCTCGTCGTTCCCAATTCATTCGTTTCCGCGATGCCGGCATTGGCGAACAGCGCATCCACTTGATCACCGCGGCTTTCGATCTCGCTTTTGAGCTTGTTCAGATCGGCCTGCTGCGCCACATCGGACACTATGGCCACCGCAGCCGTTCCCAGCGTGGTGACTGCGGCATCCAGGCTCTTGGCTGAGCGGCCGGTGATATAGACCCGCTTGGCTCCCTCGGCGAGCGCGGCTTTGGCGATGGCCAGACCGATACCGGTCGAGCCGCCGGTGATGACAGCCACTTGATTGCTGAATTTCGTCGACATGCTGGCTTCCCTTCTTTGTTTGAGCAGAAGACGTCAGTTTTATTCACAATCATCAAGGGATAAACTATCGCTCCATTGATTCATTTAGAACTGTGGCTTAGCAATGGATTTACTGGAGAGCATGAAGGTGTATGTCCTGGCGGTGGAGAAAGGCAGCCTCAGCGCTGCCGCTGCGGCCAGCGGCATTTCTGCAACGATGGCGGGCAATCACCTGCGGGCGCTGGAGCTACGCCTGGGCGTGCAATTGCTCAACCGGACGACACGGCGCCAGCACCTGACGGCGTTCGGCGAGGACTACTACCAGCGTTGCAAGGAGATTCTCCGGCTAGTGGACGACAGCGATACGCAGGCGCAGCGCCTGCAGATGGCCCCCGTGGGTAAGTTGCGCGTCACCGCCCCGGTCACCTTCGGCAGCGAAGCGCTGATGCCGGCGCTATCGGTGTATCTGGAGCGCTACCCCGAGGTCAGCGTCGACGTGTCCTTGAACGACCGAGTGGTGGATCTGGTGGAAGAAGGCTTCGAGGCGGCCATCCGTATCGGCAATTTGCCGGATTCGGCCTTGATCGCCAAGCCGCTGGCACCTTATCGTTTGATGATCTGCGCATCGCCCGACTATCTGGCGCGCAGGGGGATGCCGGAGCGGCCCGAAGACTTGTCCCGGCACGAATGCCTCTCCTTCAGCCCGGCGGCGATGACGCATTGGCGTTTGAATGGCGAAGATGGCGGGTATCGCATACCGGTGTCCGGACGACTACAAGCAAATCACGGGCAAGCACTGCGGGTTGCCGCCTTATACGGGCTAGGCATCGTCCTGCAACCGGCGATCCTGCTGGAGGCCGATGTGCGGGCAGGGCGCTTGGTGCAGCTGCTTCCCAACTATGAACTGCCGAGCAGATCGATGAGCGTGGTCTATCTGCCGGACCGGTATCTCTTGCCCAAGCTGCGCAGCTTTGTGGATTTTCTGGTGGAGCGGTTTGGCTGAGTCTTGCCCCAAGCCACTCAAACCAGCCAGGGGTTGATCAAGACCAAGCCCGTGCCACATTCCCTAAAAGGCATATTTTCTACTTCACCGGTGCCATCGATCACCATCAGGCCTTGCCAGGCGTCGCGGCACCAGATATCCATCAATCATAAACAAACCCTGTCCTACCAGCCACGAGGACGGCCACATTCCCTGCCAAACGGCCGGTACAAAGCCACAAGGTTGACGCCGCCGTGAGCGTCGGCAACAATTCCACTGTTGCAGTCAATCCTGCAACCGAGATTGGCGTCTCGATTCATACGGCGGACTGCCGCCCCGCGCGGCGTTTTTTACGTCCGTTACACACCATTGGTGCGTCTTCTCTATGGCGGGCCGTGGTGGGAGAGCCTTCGGGCTCGCCGGTTTCCGTATGGCCGGTACGCCAATCCCGCCATGCGCCTGCCACCCCCGATTGGCGTCGGGCAGCAGGTCGATCCTACATACGGAGGCCTCCATGCCTAAACCCCTCTCCCGCGCCCTGTTGCGCCTGTTACCTGACATTGCCGCCCTGGTTTTTCTGTTGCCTACGCTGGCCGAAGCCCGGCTCCTGTGTTTGCTGGCCGATAGTCATACCAGGGAGGTGGCCGCATGAACTCCACCATCCCCACCCTCGCCCCGAACGACGGTGCGCTGGCTGTAGCCCAGTTGCAAGACACGCTGCGGCAATTGCGACAGTTGTGTAGTGCTCACCCGGAACTGAACACGGTCGATGCGTTGCTGGCCCGGCTGGAAGCCAACGGCCACGACATCGACACCATCCTCAGCGCCGGCCTGCAGGAATTGCATGCCGTCCATGAGGGTCTGAGCACCGCACTGATGCTGCTCGACCACGCCGGCGAGGTCGCCCTGCCCGGTAACGGCTTGTACAGCTTGCTACAACCGCTGAACCAGCGCTTCCAGCAGGCGCTGATGCGGGTGAATGATTTGATTTGAAGAAGGCTTGCTTGGACATGCCAGCCGAAGGGTTGGCAGGATTGAAAACGCCGCTTTCCGTTGATGGGAAGCGGCGTTTTGGCTGGAGGGGGATGATTTTGGTGTGACTTATGACTGTCAACCTGCCGCTCAAGTACATTGGCAGCGAATGATATTGACATGCAGTGCAATGTCGCTACGCACCGATTGCCCCCTACAGATTATCCCGAGTTACGGCCTTTGATATTCACACGCTTGCGTACAACTTCCATCATCACTCGGTTCTTGCTACTGCAGCCAAAACTGAAGGTGCAATGAGGCGATGCATCGGTTTAACAACCGCCATATATGCTTGACCGAGGAGATTATTGACCTGGACGACAGTGGTGACCGTGACGAGCACTTTTCCAGTCTGCTCTGCTGACGTCCGATGCACTGACAGTGTTACATTCAAATGCTTGTCTTTGTCACCGAGAAGCACTTCGCTGAAAGTATTTTCGAAGAGAGTAAAGATGCCGACACGCTCACCCGGCTGGTACTCGGAATCACTTTTCAACTTGTCCACATTATCGAGCAAGCCTAAATCCTTGAGCCCAAGGAGTGACACTGCACCATTGCGCAGCGCCATGCATGTGTTTACCCAAGAGGGTGTTTGCGATAGCGCTTTAAGAAACTGCCCCAGTGCTGAGAGCGACAGATCACCCGCCTCTACAGACCAGGCATCATGAAAATAAGAACTGGGAACCAATTTTTCGATGAGGCTGTTCGATGGTGCGCAAGTTTCAAACGGACGAGTGCTCATATGGTCCTAATATTTGGCATGGGGGAAGCAGCAACACAACGGAGCCCGTAGGACACAATCGAAGCGCTGTACATTGCGCCATCGTCGGCGGCCTCTACAAAGAAATCGTGGCCTGTCCCCTATTATTATGTTTTTAGGCCGACCGTCGCGTTGAACTCCTTGTTGGGCCGCCTCTATTTGAATGAATCGCATGACACTACTTTTCCATCGCTGTAACAGCGATTGATGTCCCGCGCACAGACCTCGCATGAACCATTAGCAAGTGCAAAGGTGCCTGCATCTGCCCCTTCAATAACAGCTCTGATGCTTGAGTAGACTTGGTGCTTATCCTTTGCATACCAATAATTGATAACAGAGAATGACCTCGGATCTGCGCCAGGAAGCTTCTTGGCTCTTCGATAGGCACATTTACTATCAATTTGCCAATCGTCTTTAAGCCAGCGGAACGATTGCGGATCACAAGCTTCAATTGGCCGACCCAAAATGTACACATCATTTTCGTCTTTGGCGTAATTCAGATCACTGGATGCAACGAAGGAGGCTGGGTTTGCATGCGTGATTACGACTGCCTCGAAATAGGCGTGTTCGCTATCTTTTGCGTAAGTCTCTGACAACGCAACAAAGGTGCTTGGCTTCGCGCCAACAATCGGGCTGCCACGAAAGTACACGTGATCCTTATCTTTTGCGTAAGGCCCCTTGAGCGACTGAAATGAAGTGGCATCAGCGCCTTTTACGATGAATGAACTGCTGCCCCAAGCTTCGTTCCAGCTCTTGTAGACAACACCATTTCCAGATTTCTGGTAGCCCGTGCAGGCTGTAACAAGGGCGGATTCAGGGAGTAAGTGCAACGGCAGGCAGGTCTGGAGGAAGGGGGTGAGATGAGGTAAATTCCCCCGCTCTTTGACCGGCCAGTCAGGAGCACAAGGAATGAAATACCGCCATCTCACCGAGGGTGAACGATACCAGATCCAGGCATTGAGTGCCGAGGGTTTTGGCCCTACGGCCATCGGCCAGCGCATTGGTCGCTGTAAAAGCGTGATCAGCCGAGAGCTGCGGCGCCATCGCCTGCGCGGCCGTTACCATGCCAGCGATGCCCAGCGCAGCTATCGCCAGCGCCTGCAAGCCAAGGGCAAATTGCGGCAGCCATGGGGGCCGGTATTCGACGAGATCGCCGTCCCGTTGCTGAGGGAGGGCTGGAGTCCTGAACAAATCAGCGGCGTGTTCAAAGGTAGTGACTATGCAGTCAGCCATGAATGGATTTACCAGCGGGTCCTGCAGAACAAGCGCCAAGGCGGTGATGTCTACAAAGCGCTGCGCTGCCAGAAAGAACGCAGAAAGCGCTACGGCAAGCCGGAGCGTCGCGGTCAGATAGCCAACCGCCGGCCGATTACGGAGCGTCCCGCCGAAGTTGAGGCGCGCAGCCGGGTCGGTGATTGGGAGGCTGACACGATGATCGGAGCCGGGAACAAGGGTGCCATCGTGACACTGGTTGAGCGCAAGACCGGCTACGCCAAGCTGATGCTGGTGCCAAACAAGGAAGCGGCGGGCGTCACGAAGGCGATTGTCCAAGCGCTCCGTCCACACCAGAAACAGGTGCTGACGCTGACGTTCGACAACGGCAAGGAGTTTGCTGGCCACCAGACGGTTGCCAAGCGGTTGAAAGCAGATTGCTTTTTTGCCGACCCGTACAGTTCTTGGCAGCGCGGCTGCAACGAAAACCTGAACGGGCTCATCCGGCAATACTTCCCAAAGGGGACTGACTTCAGGAGGATTACTCGGGCTGCGCTGGTCAAAGTGGAAAGAAAGTTGAATGACCGTCCCAGGAAACGGCTGGACTGGAAGACGCCAAGGATGCTGTTCGAAGGAAGCAAATCACTGAATTGATTTACCTATTGACTGTTGCACTTACTTTTTGAACTCGCGAAGGATAATGACCAAGCAGAGAGAAGTTCGCACCACCAGTTATCTCCTAAGTGCCCAACGAGTTATCTGGGACAGAATTCATCAGGAAGGCGCCACGGTCAGCCCATTTATCAGAGAGAAACAGGGGACAGGCCTCGGTTTCCGCTATTTCCCCAAAACTGCTTGCAGCAAAGAAATCGTGGTCTGTCCCCCATTATTTCTCGCTGCGCTCCGATTGCACCCTACGGCTTATTGCGGGTTACGGCCTTAAATCTACAGCCTCAACGCCTGACTTCAGCGGCAGCCGTAGGCTGTCCACTGGAAGGAAATGTTGGGCATCACCGTTCGATCACAACTTGTACAGGGCCTTCAACTCGCGCTGAAGGACATGGAAACCGGAACTGATGCTCCCCTTTGGAAACGGGATATATGCGACTCCGGTAAGGTTGGACGGAATGTTGACCCCCTCCTCGTGCAGAAGAACTACCGAATTCCGACCGTATCGTCCTTGGAAGAAACCGATCTCGTGCATGACATTCTCCCGAACTCTTGCTTCGTCTTCGTTCGCAACGTCATCTCCTGTCATGACTATCACTGCGCTGCTACAGCGGGCCGCATTGTCGATCAGCTTCTCGATGATCGTGCGGCCAAGGTTTGGCTCCTGCTCTAATTCCAGGGTCGGTATGCCTACATCCCTCTCGATGAATGGCTGAACTGCACGCCAATCGGCGGATCGACCATGAGAGATGAATACGCGGCAAATGCTTGACTCTTTAGGCTGAGCAAGCTCACTGTTTGCTCGAATTTCGAAAATTTGGTCTATATCACGAACTAGCCTTTCGGCCTGAGCTCTTGAATAGTGAACAGGAGCAGGCATGCCAGACCCAGAGCTAGCCATCTCAGCCTCGGGCTCGGTCTTGATCGCTTGGAAATCTCCGTAGAGATCTGGGAGCAGTCGCTTCAGCGCATTCAACTGGTCGGCAGCTTGATCAAAGTAATGCCGCACCAAATCTGGAGGGAAGTTTCCGCGGGTTAGCACTTCGCCCCTACTTCGATTGCGGCTAACGTTTTCGTCCATCACGGCCAAAATAGCCTTACGGATTCCGGCCAGCTTAGCCATTACAACGGCCAGTTCGGTCATCTAGTCACTCCCTATTTCTTCGCGGTCAGCGTACCCGGCGCGTCCGCCAGTTCTCGTGATGCCCAATGTTGGAGATGAGTGGCGGACACAGGCGTGCGCAGCGCGCCGGAGACCGTCCGCTCGATTGCAGGGTTAGTCTGCACTGTCGTCGCCGTAGGCGGCTGGTGCGTAAAGTCCGATGTGCAACGGGCGAGCGATCAACTGGAGTTGAGGCATGTTCTCCAGCAATGCAAATTCCTCTACGAGGGGCTTGAACTTCTTGTGGCCGTACTCGCTGAGGCAGTTGTAGAACAGCATGAGGTGTTCGTAACCGGAAAGCTGCGCTCGCACAAGCGATGTGTACTTTCGCTTGTCTTCGATGGGCGCTTTCTTGATGAACTTCAGGATGTGATAGAGGTGACGGAAGTAGTGGCCCAACTCCGACTGATGATCGGAGTAGAACTTGCGATACACGGCCTGCACTGTTTGCAACGCTTGGGCATCTGGGTAATGAGCCTCCGTGGCATGCACCCTCTCAAGGCGATGGTACCAGACCTTGAAGCAGTCCCGTGATCGGGTGACTCGACCGTTGTCACCCACGAGGTCCATTGCATTGACGATGTCCCCGTGAGTTCGTAGCAATGAGAAGAAGGAGTCTTCGAACCGTTGTAAGGTAAACGTGGCGGTTTGCTCAGCAAGTTGGAGCTTCTGCCCCTCAAGCTCAGCCCGCGTTGCAGCAAGCTCTTCGCGCTGCAGCGCGAGTTCGTCTCTCTGCATCCAAGAGGTGAAGATCAGGGTGGCAAACGCTAGTCCAGAGAACAGGGCGTTCACTGCGCCAAACATGTCGCCAAAGGTGCCTCGGTTTGCATCAGCGTGGAGCCAAAGACCGGAGGCGATCCAAATGAGAATGACAACAAGCCAAGGAATAAGCAACCAGCGAAGCTTCGGCTTTGGTTGACTGGAAGTCGGTATTTCCATATGTACGGCCTAGAAGTAGACGTCCTAAACGACGTAATTTATTGCGTCACCGACGCCAATGATCACAGCCAAGCCATGCTCGGCCTGGCTTCACAGCACCAAATATTCACCAATCATAAACAAAATACATCACCCCCTGCCAGCCCTGGCGGGAGAACAGCCGTGCCCACCCCCAACCAGCAAAAAACCCCGCAGCCTCACAGCCACGGGGTTTCGTCATTCGGGAGTCAGTCCCACCAACATCGATCAAAACCTCACCCGCACGCCCCGATATGGCCGCAGGCGGTGCAGAATTCGCAGCCGTCCTTCTTGATCAATGCGTGGTGGCCGCATTCCGGGCAGGGTTTGCCGGCGACCGGGGCGACGGTTTCCATTTGCACGCTGTCGAACAGGTCGCCCTGCTCCGGCACCATCACGCCCATGTTTTCGACCGGCACGCCGTCTTCGGTGAGTAAGCCCAGCATGGCGAAGCGGTGGATCAGGAGGCGCGCGACGTAGGCGACGGTGGAGGGCCAGCTCTGCGACTTGTCGCTGCCGGGCAGGCGGGCGAAGAAATCGCCTTGCGGTTCGGCGTAGTTGAGCAGCTTGCGCAGTTTCAGGCCGATCCAGGCGGGGTCGATCACGCGCATGTCGAGACTCAGCATCTTGCACAGGCCGTCGAGCTCGCGCGGGTAGCTGCCGGCGAGCCACATCGAGAACGGGCGGCGCTGGCCGTCGGGCAGCACCAGCTCCTTCAGGAACAGCACGAAGTCGTCGCCGGTTTGCGGGTTGCTGACGTCCACCGACCAGCTCATGGTGCCGTCGGTGCCGGTCTTGGGTTCTTTCTTGGCGAACAGCGCGTCCATCACCGGGGTGGTGTCGTCGGCGTTCATGTCGAGCGCGCCGAGCTGTTCGACGCGGTGGCGCACCACCTGGCCCAGCACGGCGGCGGCGGAGCTGGCGTAGAGCGTGCGCTCGCCCAGTTCGAGGGTGTAGCGCCGGTCGCCCATGGTTTGGGCCAGCGCGTCGAGCTTGAGGGCGAGCCAGGCCTTGTCGCGGCAGCGCATGTCCATCGACAGGGTCTTGGCGAGCGCGCCCAGGCCGCGCGGTTGTTCGTTGCCGTTGACCCAGCATTCGAAGGGCTGGGTGTGGCCGTTTTCGACGTGGCCGACGAACACGGCGAAGGCGCCGTCTTCGTGCTCGATCATGTAGGTCCACGAGGGGTTGCCGCCCTTCAGGCGCGGGCGGTGCGGCCACTTGAGGCTGGCGAGCGCCGGGCTCGGGGTGCTGACGAGCGCGATGCGGCGGTCCGGGTCGCCTTCCTGGCTGGCAGACAGGTCTTGCGGCGCGGCCTTGGCCGGTTCGACCGACAGCACGGAGCCCAGCACGCTGTTGGGGCGGTAGGTAGTGATGCCCTTGAGGCCGGCCTTCCAGGCTTCGAGGTAGAGGTGCTCGAAGTCTTCGAAGGGATAGTCGGCCGGCACGTTGACGGTCTTGGAGATGGCGGTGTCAATGTACGGGGCCACGGCGGCGACCATCTGCATGTGGTCGAGCGCGCTCATTTCCAGCGCCGAGACGAAGTACGGCGGCAGTTGTTCGACATCGCCGCCATTGAGGCGATAGAGCCGGTAGGCGTGGTCTTCGACACGGTATTCCTGCTGCGAGCCGTCGGCCATGCGCTTCTTGCGGGTGTAGTACCACGAGAACGGCGGCTCAATGCCGTTGGAGGCGTTGTCGGCAAAGGCGAGCGAGATGGTGCCGGTGGGGGCAATGCTGAGCAGATGCGAGTTGCGGATGCCGTGCTGGCGGATGCGCGCTTTGATGGCGTCCGGCAGGCGGCTGGCGCAGTGCGGTTCGACCAGGTACTGGTCGGCGTCGAACAGCGGGAACGCGCCCTTCTCGATGGCGAGGTCGACCGAGGCATCGTAGGCGGCGTCGCGCATGGTTTCGGCGAACTTGGCCGCCATCTGCCGCCCCTGCGGGCTGTTGTAGGCGATCTGCAGCAGGATCAGCGCATCGCCCAGGCCGGTGAAGCCGAGGCCGACGCGGCGCTTGGCCTGGGCCTCGCGCTGTTGCTCGGGCAGCGGCCAGACGGTGAGGTCGAGCACGTTGTCGAGCATGCGGATGGCGCTTCGCACCACGGTCTCGAAGGCCTTGAAGTCGAAGCGGGCGCGGCGCGTGAACGGGTGTTCGACGAAGGCGGCGAGGTTGATCGAACCGAGGTCGCAGCAGCCGTAGTCGGGCAGCGGCTGCTCGCCGCAGGGGTTGGTCGATTCGATGACTTCGCAGTAGCTGAGGTTGTTGTCGCGGTTGATCTGGCTGAGGAACAGCACCCCCGGCTCGGCGTGGTCGTAGGTGGATTCCATGATCTGGCGCCACAGCTCGCGGGCGCGCACGGTGCGGTACACCCAGAGGCCGTCGTCGCGGCGGAAGGCGTCGGGGAAGGCGTCGCTGGCCGGCTCGACGGCGTGCACCAGCTGCCACGGGCCGTCGGCCTCGACCGCCTGCATGAAGGCGTCGGAGACGCCGACCGAGATGTTGAAGTTGCGCAGGTCGCCCTGGTCCTTGGCGTGGATGAATTCTTCGACGTCGGGGTGTTCGATGTTGAGCACGCCCATCTGCGCGCCGCGCCGCGAGCCGGCCGATTCCACCGTTTCGCAGCTGCGGTCGAACACGCGCATGTAGGAGACCGGGCCGGAGGCGCGGCTGTGGGTGCCCTTGACGCGGGCGCCCTTGGGGCGGATGCGGCTGAAGTTGTAGCCGACGCCGCCGCCACGGCGCATGGTTTCCGCTGCTTGCAGCAGCGCTTCGTAGATGCCGACCTTGCCGCCTTCGTTCTCGCTGACGGCGTCGCCCACCGGCTGTACGAAGCAGTTGATCAGCGTGGCCTTGAGTTCGGTGCCGGCGGCGGAGTTGATGCGCCCGCCTGGGATGAAGCCGCGTTGCAGCGCGTCGAAGAACGGCGCCTCGAAACGGCCAGGATCGGCCTCGATGGCGGCCAGCGCGCGCGCCACACGGCGGCGCACGTCGGCGACACTTTGTTCGTCGCCCTTGGCGTACTTTTCCAGCAGCACTTCTCGCGAGATGGCTTGTTCGCTCATGGCGGCCACGTTTTCCTGTTTCACAACTCCCCCCTTCCATAACTGGCATTCGGTGCAGCAAAACCGGCATTTCACGCCATCCGGCGCGGCCGGGCGTTGATGTTGGTCAAGCTCCGTCGGTGGCTGAAACATTCGTCGCGAGCGCCCCGTCCCGTAGGGTGGGTGGAGCGTAGCGTAACCCATCATCGATGGGTTACGGCACCTTGTGCCAGCACCCATCCTACGCCAATGACAGCCCATGCCCCCGTCAGTCCATAGGGTAGGTAGAGCGTAGCGCAACCCCATCATCGATGGGTTACGGCACTGACTGAGCGAGGCTAGCTTGACTGAGCAAGGTAGCGCAGCGTTGCGAAGGAATACGTCGCGCAGGAATGCTGCCTGCCCCCATGCTACGCCGATGATGACAAATGGACTACGTTTCTAGATGCCTCCCAGCGCGCTCAGCGGCTGCCCAGTTCGATGGCGAGCGCCACGCCGTCGCCGTCGGCCTTGACCCGCTTGACTTCGCCGACGGTCAGCCGCTCGGCCAGGGCCGGGTCGGTCTTGAGCATGGCCTGGCGCGCCGCCGCAACACGGGCCTGCGCCAGCGCTTTCAATTCGGCCTCGGCCACCGGCTCGGCGGCGATCAGCTCGTCGCGCAGCGTCTTGTAGCGCGCCACGTTGTCCGGCAGGGAGAGCACGCGCTGGACCAGCTTCAGCCGGCCGATGCGCTGGCCGTACACGCTCTTCACGGCGGATTGCACCGCCGGGTCGGCCAGGTCGGGCAGGGGCAGCGGTTCGCCGGTTTCGAGCTTGTGGCCGGCGGCCTGCAGGATGGCGCGGTCGATGCGGGCGCGCGCCAGTTCGCGTGTTTCCACCGCCGGGTCGTAGGTGCCGGCGAGCTGCAGCGTCATGCGCGGGCGCTTGGCCAGCACGGCGGCGAGCTTGTCGAGCTTTTCGCG
Source organism: Pseudogulbenkiania sp. MAI-1 (assembly GCF_000527175.1). NCBI lineage: Bacteria > Pseudomonadati > Pseudomonadota > Betaproteobacteria > Neisseriales > Chromobacteriaceae > Pseudogulbenkiania > Pseudogulbenkiania sp. MAI-1. Next base: position 3,326,202 of record NZ_AZUR01000001.1, read on the forward strand.
CTCGGGCGGCGCCACGTTGGCCTCGCCGGCGACGAAACGCACTTCGTCGAAGCCCTCGCCGCCCATCAACGCGCCCAGCGCCCTAAACGGCGCGGTGACGATCTTGGTGACGACGTTGACGAAGGCCTTCCACACCACGCGGCCATAGCTGAACTGCGGGTCGTCGAGGCTGCCGCTGATCGGCAGGTCGAGGTCGATGCGGCCGTCGCTGTCTTCCAGCAGCGCCACAGCGAGGCGCAGCGGCAGCTTCGTCACGCCGGGCTGGTCGACTTCCTCGCCGAGCTGGATCGAGTCGATCACCACGCGGTTGTCGGCCTTGAGCTGGCGCTTGTCGAGCAGGTAGCGCAGGTCCACCGAGAGACGCCCGTCGTTGACCTTCCAGCCGGCGAAGTTCATCGAGTACGGGTTGAGGCTGGTGAGCGGGATGTTGCGGAAGGCCAGCGTGATGTCGGTGTCGTCGGTGACGGCCTGCGGCGCCAGCGCGCCGCGCACGCGCACGTCGCCGTACTGGTCGACGTCGCCGTCCAGCGTCACCGTGCCGCGCCGTCCCGGCTGACTCGACAGCCCCTGCACCGAACCGCGCAGGTGGTGGATACGGGTGGCGAAGCTGGGCTTCATGCCGAGGTCGGCGAACTCGATGTCGCCGCCCTGCACGTGCACGGTGCGCACTTCGACCAGCGGTGCGCTGCCGGCAGCCGGTTTGGCCTTCGTCCCGACCTTGGCCGGGACAGCGGCAGGCGTGGGGGCAGAAGCCGGCACCGCCGCAGTAGGCTTGCCCGCCAGCAGGTTGCTGACGTTGAGCTGGCGCTGCGGGTTGAGGATCAGCCGCGCCACCGGGTCGCTGAGCCGCACCTCGCGCAACTGCACCTTGAGCGGCGAGCCGCCGCTGGCGGTGATACCGTTGAGCGCGAGCTGGCGCCAGGCCAGCAGCGGCTGACGGTTGTTGGGCTCGAGCAGCGAGAAGCGGTTCAGCGCGCCCTGCCCGCCGACCTTCCAACCCTTGCTGCCAACGTCGACGTCGAGGTTGGCCGACAGGCTGCCGCCGGCCAGCTTCAGCACGGTGCCGGTCAGGGCGTACGGGGCGAACGGTGCCAGCGGCACGGCGTCGGCGGTGATCTTGCCACTCAGCGTGGCGCTGTCCGGCTGCACCGTCAGCTTGGCACCGAGTCGCCCGGAAGCGAGCCGGCCACTCAGGTCCAGCGCCAGCGCGCCCGAGTCCTGTGGCGTGACGCTGGCGGAGAGGTCGCTCAAGGCGGTGCGCAGCGGGGTCGGCAGGGTCTGGTCGAGCCAGTTGAGCTGACCCTTGTCTAGCGTCACCGTCGGGTAGTGCAGCTGCCAGCCCGGGGCGTCGCTCGACTTGTCCGTCGGCTTCGCGGCCGGGGCCTTGGCGAGCGGGGTGAACAGTTGCTGCAGATTGATGGCGCCCTGCCGGTTGCGCTCGACGTCGGCGACCAAGCCGCCCAGCGTCAGCGCGCCGAGGCGGACGTCATGCTTGGCCAGTTGCACCTCGCTGTCGGCCAGTGCGACCGAGGTCAGTTTGATGGCGGGCGCACTGCCGGCCGCGCCGACGCCGATGTCGGCGAGCTGCGCGGTCAGTTTGTTCAACACCACGCCGTCCTTGGGGCCGACGGCGAGCTGCGTGCTAAATAGCGGCATGGCGGCCTGCACGTCGAGCGGGCGGGTGAAACCGGCATCGCCGAAGCGGTAGCGCCAGTTCTCGGCGCGGATTTCGCCGACCTTGACCTGCCACGGCGAGGGTTGCGCCGGGGCCGCTTCGGGCTTGGCCGGCGGCAGCGCGGTGAGCCAGTCGAGCTGACCGGCTCGGTCGCGCTGGGCGGAGAGTTCGCCGTCGGCAAGGCGCAAGCGGGTGATATCGACGCTGGAGCTGGCCAGATCGAAGCGGCCGCCTTCGAGCGAAACCTGTTTCAAGGCCAGCACGCTGCCATTCTGCGGCGCGCTCAGGCGCAGATTGTTGAGCGTGGCGCTGAACGGCGCCACCGTGAGTTGCGGCGTCTTGCCGCTCAGGTCGAACTGGTAGCGTGCGCTGGCGGCCAGCTCGCCCTGCGGCGCGGCGGTGCGGAAGAACGGCTGGACGTAGGGCCAGACGCTGGCCAGGGTCAGCTTGTCGAGTTTGGCCTCGCCGGACGATTGCAGCGGCTGCAGCCGCACGTTGCCCTTCCAGGCCAGCTGGGTGCCGTCGCCCAGCGCGGCGGTGAGGGTGTAGCCCCCCTCCACCGGCAGCGTGCTCAGGTCCCTCAGCGTCAGGTTGACCGGCTTGAGGTCGAAAGAGCGGGTCTCGCCACCGAAGCGGTCGACCATGCGCACTTCCCCGCCGTCGAGCTGGATCAGGTCCAGCACCAGCTTGGGCAGTTCGCTTTTTTCTTCGGGAGCGGGCTTGGCCGGGCCGCTCACGGCCTTGACGAAGCGCGCCCAGTTCCATTCGCCCTGGGCGTTGCGCTCGACGGACCAGTGCGGCGCTTCCAGCCGCACCAGCGCGGCACGCCAGCGGCCGAGGAACAGCGCGGAGGGTTCGGCATCGAGCACCAGCCGCTTGGCGGAGAACAGCGGCGCGCCGTTGCCTTCGGCCAGGCGCACGTCGCCCAGCTCCACCTTCATCGACCACGGCTCGATCTTCAGTGCACCGATGCTGAGCTGCTGGCCCTTGCCTGCCGCCCAGTCGGCGGCGGCGTTGCGCGCCACGTCCGGCACCACCCAGGCCAGAGTCCCCCAGCTCACGGCCACCAGCGCCACCGCGCCGCCGCCCAGCCAGTAGGGCCAGCGGCGCCGCTTGACCACACCCTTGACTTGTTCACTTTCCACCACGGAATACGCCCCTTCTTGTTTTCGTTCTCATTATGACAGCCTGCTCGGCCGATTTCAGCGACGGCCCGTGCCCTGCCGGGCTACCCCAACCCGCGCAGCGCTGCTCCAGACGGGCGCGCTGGCAGCGGCACGCCCGAGCCGGGTGTCTTATCACCGATATGACGGGACTGGTTTGCGGCAAGATTGTTCCCTGCCGCCGGCACGGCTCTGCCATCGGCCTGCGCCGAGCCGGATGCGAGGGTCCAGGGAGCGCCCCGGCAGCAGGCGGGGGGAGTTGGACGCGATCAGTCCTTGGCAGCGTCGCTGCCGCTGGTGATACGCGCAGGGTTGGTCGACGCGGCGGCCTGGCTGGGCGGACCACGGTGGATCAGCCATTGCCGGCAGGCCTCGGGCGGCAGTGGCGGCGAGTAGTAATAGCCCTGGATCTGGTCGCAACCGGCTTCGGCCAGGAAGCCCAGCTGTTCGCGGTTCTCCACTCCCTCCGCGATGACGGCGATGCGCAGCGAGCGCGCCATGCTGATGATGGCGCGCGTGACCGAGGCGTTTTCCGGGTTGACGTTGACGTCGTCGATGAAGCTCTTGTCGATCTTGAGCTGGTCAAAGGGGTAGCGGCGCAGGTAGCTCAATGCCGAGTAGCCGGTGCCGAAGTCGTCGATCGACCACTTCATGTTGAGCGCCTTGAGTTCGGACATGACCTGCTGCGCGGTGTCGACGTTCTTCATCAGCAGGCTCTCGGTGACCTCGAGCTTGATGCCCTCGGGCGGCAGGCCGCGCCGTTCGATCTCGGCGGCGATATAGGGCACGATGCCGGCTTCCTGCAGGCTGAAGGCTGAGATGTTGATCGCCACCTCGCCGGGGTCCAGCCCCTCGGCGCGCCATTCCTCGACCTGGCGGAACACCGCGCGGATCACGTAGCGGTCGATCTCGCGGATCAGCCCGGTTTCCTCGGCGACGGGGATGAACTCGAACGGCGAAATCAGCCGGTCCCCCAGCCGCCAGCGGATCAGCGCCTCGAAACCGCACAGCCGGCCGGTCTGCAGGTCAAGCTGCGGCTGGTAGTACATCAGCAGTTCCTGCTGCGCGATGGCCCGGCGCAGCGCGCCTTCCAGCTCGACGCGCCGCTGCACGCGGTCGTTCATGTGCAGCGCGAAGCAGCGCACCTGGCTCTTGCCGAGTTCCTTGGCCTGGTACATGGCGGTGTCGGCGTTGCTCAACAGCTCGCTGGCGTTGCCGCCGTCGTCCGGGTAGAAGCAGCAGCCGATGCTGGCGGTGAGGAACAGCTCGGAGCCGCCCAGTTCGACCGGCTGGCCCAGCCGGTCGATGACCCCCTTGAGCACGTGGTCCAGTTGCTCGACGGTCTGCACCTCGGGCAGCAGAAGCACGAAGTCGTCCCCGCCCAGCCGCGACACGGTGGCCAAGGCCGGCACACTGCTCTCGATGCGCCGCGCCACCTCCACCAGCAGCGCATCGCCCACGGTGTGGCCCAGGCTGTCGTTGACGTACTTGAAGTTGTCCAGGTCGAGCAGCGCCACGGCGAAACGCTCGTCCTTGCTCTTGGCCGCGACGATGCCCTGGCCCAGGCGGTCTTGCAGCAGGTTGCGGTTGGGCAGGCCGGTCAGGGTGTCGAAGTTGGCCTGGCGCTCCAGTTCCTCCTGGTAGCGCTTGGCTTCGGTCACGTCGTTGAGCACGCCGACGTAATGGCTCACCCCGCCCTGGCTGTCCAGCACCGGCGCCACCCGCAGCTCGTTCCAGAACATCGAGCCGTCCTTGCGGTAGTTGCGCAGCAGCGCCTTGCCTTCGTGCCGGTGCTGCAAGGCGCGGCGGATCGCCGCCAGCTCCGGCTGCGCGGTATCGCTCCCCTGCAGGAAACGGCAGTTGCGGCCGAGCACCGCCTCGCGCGAGTAGCCGGTGATGCGCTCGAAGGCCGGGTTGACGTAAATGATGGGGTTGTCCGGACGGCGGTTGTCGGTGATCAGCACCGCGTTGACGCTGGCCTCGATGGCGCGCTGGCGGATGCGCAGCTCCAGGTCGATCACCTGCTGTGCGGTGATGTCCTGTTCGACCAGGATGCTGCCCCGCACCTGTTCCTCCTCGTCGGTCAGCGGCACGACGGCATCGAGCAGGGTGCGCGCGGTGCCGTCGAACGACACGATCTGCCGCACCGGGTTGTCCGCCGCCTCGTCGTGGCGGATGGTGCGCAACAGTTCGCGGTCGTCGGCAGCAACCTCTTCGCCCTGCGCGCCGTACCAGCGTTGCGGCGGCTCGGGGCTCGGGCTCGCGCCCCAGATGCGCCCGCCTTCGGGGTTGTGCAGCAGGATGCAGCCGTTGTCGTCGGTCACCCACACCCCGACCGGCAGCGTGTCCAGCACCTTGTGCAGCAATGCCTCGCTCTTGCGCAATGCCGCCTGGGCGCGCTCGCGCTCGGCCATCTCGTTGCGCAGGGCGCGGGTGCGCTCGGCCACCAGCGATTCCAGCCCCTCGAACATCCGCGCGCGGGTCAGCGCCACCGCCAGTTGCTGGCCGATCACCGTGAGCGCATCCAGCGCCGACTCGTCCCACGGCATGCGATCGGCCCGCAGCACGTTCAGCACGCCGATCACCTCGTCGCCCAGCAGCAGCGGGCTGCAGGCGTGCCAGTGCCCGCCCCCGCCGGACAGCGCCGGGCACTGTGCGATGTTGAACGCCTGGCGCAGCTCCTGCTGGCGGCCGGCGTAGAGGCAGGGACAGCCCTCCTGGATGGCGTGGCGCAAGGCGCCCTCGTCCAGCCGGCCGTTCCAGCCGGCCAGCTGCATCGGCTCGTCGAGCTGGAACTTGTCCGCCAGCAGCAGCCATGCTCCGGCGCTCTCCGGAAAGGCCAGCGCCGCGGCCAGCGCCTGCCGGATCACCTCGCGCTCGCTTTGCGCCCCGGTCATGGCGGCCGAGAAGCGGAACAGCGAGTCCAGCAGCGAATGGGAGCGCGACAGTTCGTCGTGCTTGGCCTGCAAATCCTGGTTGAGGCGGATGCTTTGCTCGTAGGTGGAGATCAGCAGGTCGAGGATCTGCTGGCGCGCCGAGGTGATGAAGTGGCGCTCGCCCTCCAGCACCACCTCCATGCCGCTGCCCGCCCTCTCCGGCTGGCGGAAGGCCAGGTTGGCCAGGAAATAATGGATGCGCGACAGCAGGTATTTCTCGTCGTAGGGCTTCAGGATGAAATTGTCGGCGCCGCAGCTCAGGCCGCGCAGCACGTCGCGCGGGTCCGACAGCGTGGTGACCAGCACGATCGGGATCGTCGCGGTGGCCGGATTCGCCTTGAGCTGGCTGCACAGCTCGTAGCCGTCCATGCCCGGCATCATGATGTCGCTGATCATGATGGTGGGCGCCTGCCGGGAGACTTCACGCAAGGCCTGGAAACCGTCGCGCGCCACCCGCACCCGGCAGCCGTGCCCTTCGAGCAGGGCCTGCAGCTGCAGCGCCTGGGTCGGACTGTCTTCGACGATCAGAATGTCGGTTCCCTGCAGCATGAGTGCCTCCTTTCCATCCACTTAGAGCCGCTCACAAAACCCAGTGCAACGGTCTTGGCTAGGCGTGCGGCCACAGAAAACAAGGCGTAGCCGAAGTTTCTGCGAAGCTACAGTACAAGCAGTACGGCCAAGCCGCACAACAACGCCAAGAGGGTTTTGTCAGTGGCTCTTAGCTGGTCTGTCGCATCAGGCCGTTTATGGTCAACGCCATGGCCTCGGGCGCCTGCACGCGGCACGCCGCCCCCAGCGCGATGGCGGCGGACGGCATGCCGTCGACCACGGCGCTGTCGGGCTGCTGCACTAGGGTGAGCGCCCCCATCCCCTTGAGCTTCGCCAGCGCAGCCGCCCCGTCGCGCCCCATGCCGGACAGCAGGATGGCGAGCACCTCGCCCTTGAGTTCGCCGGCCAGGCAGTCGAACAGGTGATTGATCGACGGGCACACCGTCTCGCGTGGCGCGCAGCGTGTCAGCACCACCCGCAGCTCGCCGTTCACCGCCAGATGGTGCGCCTCCGGCGCCAGGTACAGGTGACCGGGCTGCAGCGCTTGGCCTGCCTCGGCGATATGGACCGGCAGCGGCGAGAGCATGCCGAGCCAGTCGCGGAAGCTGTCGAGAAAGCCGGCGCTGATGTGCTGCACGATCAGGATCGGCCACGGACAGGCCGCGTCCAGCCCCCCGAGCAGCACCTTCAGCGCGGCCGGCCCACCGGCCGAGGCGCCGATGGCGACGAGCCGGATCGGCTTGTCCCAGCGCCCAGGGTCGGCGCTCGCCTTGGCCGGCTGCGGCGGAGGGGGCTGCACCTTGATCGACTGCACCCGCTGCAGCGTCTGGATCAGCAGCTCGGCGTGCTCGTAGAACTGCGGATGCAGCGGCCCGCGCGGTTTTTCCACCACCGCCAGCGCGCCGGCCTCCAGCGCGCGGATCGCCGTTTCGGCCTCCTTGGTATTGGCGCTGGCGGTGACGATCACCACCGGCACCGAGTAGCGCTGCAGCAGCCGCTGGGTGGTCTCGAAGCCGTCGATGCCGGGCATGTGGACGTCCATGGTGACCAGGTCCGGCCGCAGCCGGGCGACCGAACTCAGCGCCTGCAGGCCGTCCACGGCCTCGACCACCTCGTATCCCTCGCTTTCGAGGATGGTGCGCAGCAATTGGCGCACCACGCTGGAATCGTCGATGACCATCACACGCATGGGATTCTCCCGTTATCACGGCCGGGGCCAGGCCCGTGGCCGTGTCGTCACCGCTTGCCGGCTCGTGTCCGTATTCATGGAGCAAGCGGCATAGAATGAATCCGGCCCCATATCTAGAGTGGCTAACAAACCCCAGCGAAGCGGTCCCTGCTAGGCGCGCTGCCGCAGACAGTACAAGTAGTACGGCAAGGCAGCGCAACAACGCAGGGAGGGTTTTGTTAGCCGCTCTACAGCAGGCGCTTCACCGCGTCGAGCAACGTATCTTGCTCCAGCCCGCTCTTCACCAAATAGGCGTTGGCGCCGACATCTAGGCCATGGGCCCGGTCCTCCGCCGACTGCAAGGCGGTGACCAGCACCACCGGCAGCTCGGCCAGGGTGCGGTCGGCGCGGATCTTGCTGGTCAGGGCGAAACCGTCCAACCGCGGCATTTCGATGTCGGACACCAAGAGATCGAACTGCCCCTGCTTGAGGGCGTTCCAGGCGTCCAGCCCGTCGTTGGCGGTCTGCACCTCGTAGCCGGCAGTCTCCAACAGCGCCTTCAACAGGCCGCGCGAGGTAAACGAATCCTCGGCCACCAGGATGCGTTGCCGTTCCCTGCGGCGCTCCGGCAGGTTGCTGGCGAAGGCCGCACCGGCGCAGGACAGGGCGCTGCGCTGCAAGTCCTGCGGGTGCAGCACCGGCACCAGGGTGCCGTCGCCCAGCACCGTGGCACCAAGCAGGTTGCGCACCCGCTTGAGCTGCGCCCCCAGCGACTTCAACGTGATTTCCTGATCCCCCAGCAATTCGTCGACCTGCAGCACATGCCGTATCCCTTCGGTGCCCACCAGCAACAGGTGCAGGTCGCGCCCGTCCTCCTCGGCCGCCGGCAGGCCGAGCACTTCGGCCAGCGACCACAGCGGCAGCACCTGGCCGTCGACGCTGACCGTGGCCTTGTTCTCCACCCGCCGCACGGCGCTGCGCGGCAGCCGCAGGGTGCGCTCCACCGCCTGCGCCGGCATGCCGAACAGGCGCTCGGCGACCCGCACCAGCACGGCGCGGAACGACGAGCGGCTGAGCGGCAAACGCAGGCTGAACTCGCAGCCGCGCCCCGGCCGGGACTGCACGCCGATGCGCCCACCCAGCTTCTCCACCGCCTCGCGCACGATGGCAAGCCCCAGCCCGCGCCCGGACAGGTCGGTCAACAGCCGGCTGGTCGACAGCCCGGATTCGAAGATGTAGGACAGCGCCTGCGTCTCGTCCAGCAGCCCTGCCTCGCTCGCCGCCAGCAGGCCCAGCTCCACCGCCTTGGCCTTCACCTGCTCGGCGTCGATGCCGCCGCCGTCGTCGCGCAGCCGCAGCAGGAAATGGCTGCCCGATTCCTGCTGGATCTCCACCGTCAGCGTGCCGCTCTCGGCCTTGCCCGCCGCCAGCCGCGCCGCCGGCGTCTCGATGCCGTGATCGATGGCGTTGCGCACCAGGTGGTGCAGCGGGGTCCTGAGATCGTCCAGGATGCGCTTGTCGACCTGCAAGGCGGTGTCCGGCAGTTGCAGCCGCACCCGCTTGCCGGTCTGGCGCGCCAGGTCGTCGACCACCGGCAACAGGCCGTCCAGCAGGGCCTGGCACGGCATCTGCAGCACCTCGTGCAAGCCCTGGGCGAAGCCGTCGGCCAGACCGGCGAGGCCGGCCGCCAGATGGGTGCCGGCCCGCGCCTGCTGGTTGCTGTTGAAGTGCAGCCGGTCTAGCTGGTCCTGGTTCCAGTCCAGGTAGTCGAGCAGGCCATGCAGCGTGTCCGGACGCGGCGCGGCGCCGTCGGCCAGGTTCTCGCGCAGCAGGCGCAAGAGCGGGGCGAGCGAAGTCCTTCGCTGTTTCAGGGTCTGGAAATCCTGCTGCATGGCGCGCAACTGCTGGCGCAGCGCCTGCGCCTCGAGTTTGCTCTGGGTCAGCGCCTCGCCGTGGTAGAGGAAGGCATCGAACAGCTGCACCGGCACGCGCACGCTGTCGCCTCGCGCCGGGGGCGGCGGTTCCACCGGCGCACTCGCCGGCATGCCCGGCAGCGGAGGCACCATGATGCGCGGAGCCGGCTGCTCCCCGGCGGCGACGGCTTCCAGCGCCCGGCACAGCTCACCGTACTGGGCCTCGGCCAGGGACTCGCCGGCGTGGGCGCGCTGCAGCAGGCGCAAGACGTCGCGCGAGATCTCGGTGAGCGGCGGCTGAAACTCCAGCTGACCGCGCTTCAATGCCGACAGCAGCGTCTCCCAGGCGTGGCTCAGCCGTTCCAGCTCGGTGAGCCCGACGGCCCGCGCCGCCCCTTTCAGGCTGTGCACCTCGCGAAACACGGTCTCGATCGATTCCTGCTGCGGCGGCGCCTGCTGCCAGCGCAGCAGTTCATGCTCCAGCACCGCCAGACGCTCCGCCGCTTCCTCACGGAAGCTGCTCAGCAGGCGTTGGCGCAGGGCTTCACGATCGATCGCCATGGCGGATCACAGCTTGAACAGGCTGGCCTGCTGCTGCAGACGCAGGCTCAGTTGATGAAGGTTGCGCGCCGCCTGGTCGACCTGGCGCGTGCCTGCCACGTTGTCCTGGCTCGCCTGGCGGATGTTGTCGATCGCGCTGGCCACCTGATCCATGCCGGTCAGCTGCTGCTGGCTGGTGGCGGAGATCTGCAGCGCCACGTCGTTCGAGGTGTCGATGCTGTCGGTCAGGGTGTGGATCGCCTCGCCGCTGAACTGTGAGCGCTCGTAGCCTGCCTCCACCGCCTTGCCGCTCTGCTCCGCCGCCAGCACCGCCTTGGTCATCGCCCGCTGCACGTCGCCCAGGATCGCCCGCACCTGCGCCGTGGCCTGCTTCGACTGCTCGGCCAGCGCCTTGACCTCCTGCGCCACCACCGAGAACCCCTTGCCCGCCTCCCCCGCCTTGACCGCCTCGATCGAGGCGTTGACCCCCAGCAGGTTCGATTGCTCGGCCAGGTCGTTGACGGTGGCGACGATCTCGCCGATGGTCTGGCTCTGCTCGCCCAGCCGCATGATGCTCTCGGCCACCGCGCTCACCTGGCCGCGGATCAGCGCCATGCTCTCCAGGCTCTGCTGCACCGCCTCGCGCCCCTGCTGCGCCACCTGGCGGGTGTGCGCCGCCGCCTCGGTCACCTGGCGCGCCCGGCCGTTGGCCATGACGGCGGTCTGCTTCACCTCGTCCACCGTGGTGGCGATCTGGCTCACCGCCGTGGCGGTTTCCTGCGCGCCGGCCGCCACCTGGCTCGCCACGCTGAGGATCTCCTCGCTGGACGCCGCCAGCACCGCGATGCCCTCGTGCATTTCCTGCACCAGCGTCCTCAGATTGGCCACCATCTGCGCGAAGGACTGGCCGAGCCGGCCGACCTCGTCGTGGCGGGCGGTGAAGTGAATCTCCTTGGGCAACTCGCCGGCGCTGATCTGCTCCGCATAGCGGGTCAGCTCCCCCAGCGGCCGGGCGATGCTGCGCGTCAGCAGCCACGCCAGCAGAACCGTCAACAGCAGCAGCCCGCCCCCAGCCCACAGGAAGAGCTGCCGCTGGCGCGCCAACAACTCCTGGCTGCTTTCGCTGAGCTGCCGCAACTGCCGCTCGCCCGCCGCATCCAGCCGCCGCGCCAGCTGGCGAAACTGTTCGGCCCGCCCGGCCTGCAATCCCAAGGCAATCTGGCGCGCCTCTTCCAGCCGGCCGGCCCGCAGCCACGGCAGCATCTGCTGGTCGCGGGTTTCGATGAAGCCCAGCCACAACTGGCGGATTTCGCCGATCAACGGTGCCAGGGCCGGGTTGTCGGCGGTGCTGGCCTGCAAGCGCTCGAGGGTAGCGCGGTCTTCCCGGGTTCGCTCGGCGAGGCGCTGCTCCAGGTTGTCGAGCTGGCTGCGGTCGCCGCGAATCAGCGCGGTGACCAGTTCCGCGCGCATGACATTGAAATTGACCCGCAAATCCTTCACCCCGGCCAGGTCGCGGTTCAACTGGTCGATCGTCTGACCTTTCTCGTGAATCTGCCGGCTGCTGTCCTGCGCCAGGTACAGCAGGCCGACAAAACCACACACCAGCACGGCGAAGCTCAGCAACAGCTTGGTTCCGGTGCGCAAGTTCAACAAGATCATAGGCTTCCCTCTGTCCCGGATTGATCCGCCGGGGCGAGCCATCCCGCCCCTCCCGACCTCACAGCTTGAACTGCCCCGCCACGGCCTTGAGCCGGGTACCCAGCTGGTGCAGGTTGCGCGCCGCCTGGTCGACCTGGCGCGTGCCCGCCACGTTGTCCTGGCTCGCCTGGCGGATGTTGTCGATCGCGCTGGCCACCTGGTCCATCCCGGTCAGCTGCTGCTGGCTGGTGGCGGAGATCTGCAGCGCCACGTCGTTCGAGGTGTCGATGCTGTCGGTCAGGGTGTGGATCGCCTCGCCGCTGAACTGTGAGCGCTCGTAGCCTGCCTCCACCGCCTTGCCGCTCTGCTCCGCCGCCAGCACCGCCTTGGTCATCGCCCGCTGCACGTCGCCAAGAATCGCCCGCACCTGCGCCGTGGCCTGCTTCGACTGCTCCGCCAGCGCCTTGACCTCCTGCGCCACCACCGAGAAGCCCTTGCCGGCCTCGCCCGCCTTGACCGCCTCGATCGAAGCGTTGACCCCCAGCAGGTTCGATTGCTCGGCCAGGTCGTTGACGGTGGCGACGATCTCGCCGATGGTCTGGCTCTGCTCGCCCAGCCGCATGATGCTCTCGGCCACCGCGCTGACCTGGCCGCGGATCTGCGCCATGCTCTCCAGGCTCTGCTGCACCGCCTCGCGCCCCTGCTGCGCCACCTGACGGGTGTGCGCCGCCGCCTCGGTCACCTGGCGCGCCCGGCCGTTGGCCATGACGGCAGTCTGCTTCACCTCGTCCACCGTGGTGGCGATCTCGGTCACCGCCGTGGCGGTTTCCTGCGCGCCGGCCGCCACCTGGCTCGCCACGCTGAGGATTTCCTCGCTGGCCGCCGCCAGCACCGCGATGCCCTCGTGCATTTCCTGCACCAGGCTGCGCAGATTGGCCACCATGCGCATGAAGGACTGGCCGAGCAGATCGCGCTCGGAACAGGGAGCCGCCATGTTGCCGCCCAACTCGCCCGCCGCCAGCCGTTCGGCCTGATCCGCCAAGCGCTGCAGATAGCCGGCCATGCGGGCGAAGGACTGACCAAGCTGCCCGACCTCGTCGTGGCGCCCGGTAAAACCGATCTCACCGGGCAACTCGCCGACGCTGATCTGCTCCGCGTAGCGGGTCAGCTCTCCGAGCGGCCTGGCGATGCTGCGCGTCAGCAGCCCAGCCAGCAGGACCGTCAGCAGCAGCAATCCGCCGCCTATCCCGAGGAAAAGCTGCTGCTGACGCTCCACCAGGGCGCGGCTGCTGTCGTCGAGCTGCCGCAGCTCACGCTCGATGATCGCATCGAGCCGGCGCGCCAGCAGGCGGAACTCCTCCACCCTTGCCGCCTGCTGGCCGGTGGCGAGCTGGCGCGCCTCCTCCAGCCGGCCATCGCGCATCCGCGGCACGATCTGCTGGTCGCGGAATTCGACGTAGGCCAGCCACAGCTGGTGGATTTCGGCGATCAGCGGGGCGAGGGTCGGAGAGGCCGCGGCGCGGGCCTGGAGCCGCGCCAGCGTGGCCCGGTCCTCCTCGGTGCGGCGCTGGAAATCGCGCTCCATGTCCGCCAGCCGACCATCGCCGCGAATCAAGACCGCCATCACCTCCGCACGCATGGTATTGACGTTGATGCGCAGATCCTTGACGTCGGCGATGTCGCGGTTGAGCTGGTCGATCGCCTGTCCCTTCTCGTGCATCTGCCGGATGCTGTCCTGGCCCAGATACAACAGGCCGACAAAGCTGCCGGTCACCACGGCGAAGGCCAGCAGCAGCTTGGTACCGGTACGCAGGTTCAATAGCAGCATGCTTTCTCCCTAGGAGTTGTACTCCACCAGCAATTGTTCGTCCCCCAGCAGCCTGGCGCCATCCAGGATGACCCATTGCTCGGGTGTGACCCCTTGCAGGTAGGCCTGGCGGATGCCGGCCAGATTGGCCAGCGCCGGCTGCAAGGTATGTGGCGAGACCCATTGCATGCCGAGGATGCGGTCGGCCAGCACGCCGAACTCCATGCCGCCATGCTGCAGCAGCACCAGGTGATTGCGCTCCGACAAACCACGCTTGGGAATCTCGAACAGCACGCGCAAATCGAGCACCGACACGATCCTCCCGCGCAGGTTGACGATGCCGAGCACGAACGGCGGCGTCCCCGGCAGCGGGGTGAACTGGCGCAACGGCGCCACCTCGACGACGTAATGCGGCGCGATGCCGTAGCTCTCCTCTCCCAGCGAGAACGCCAGCACCTCGAACGGCGGATCGGGGTCCGCCGCCTGCTCCCGCGCGGCCCAACTGGCCGTGCGCTGGCGCAGCCTGTGCTCGCAGGCCGCCGCATCGCCCTCGATGCTGCTGGCCAGTTGGCTCTCCAGGCTCTGCAGCTGGGCATAGACGCTGGACCACTCGATGCCGCCTGCCACCGGGGAGGTCGTATCGCCATCGTTCATGTCGTGCTCTCCAGCCGATGTCCCCCCAGCGCCAGGCACTGCAGCCGCAACTGCTTGACGCTGAGGCCGCCGCCCTCCGCCACCGGCGCGTCGTCCGGCTGTCCCGCCAGCAGTTCCAGGCAACGCCGCCGGGCCTGTTCGGCGCGCGCGCCGTCGCCCTGGCACAGACGGATCTGCAGCTCGAAAAAAGGCGCCAGGACGAAATCCGGGGCGAGATAGCGCACCTTTTTCAGGTAATCGAGCGCCTCGCCCAGCCGCCCCTGTTCATAGCGGAACAGGGTCAGCAGCCAGTAAGGCCGAACGTCAAGCCGGCCGAGTGCGCATGCCTTCGCCAGCCACCGCTCGGCCTGTTCGTGCCGGCCGCCATTGGCGCAGGCATGGGCGAGTTTGAGGCAGGTCTCCAGTTGCTCAGGCGTCGACAAGCCGGGACAGGCCAGATGGCGCTCCAGCAGCAGCACCGCATCGCCGTAGCGTGCCGCCTGCAGCGCCCCGAGCGCCTCCGCCCACAGCGCAGCACGACTGCCGGCCGGTCCGGGTGCGGGGGGTGGCGATGGCCCAGGACGGCCGCCCGGGATGCGTGGATGCGGCGCCACCAACGGCACCACTGGCGCCGGAACGCGCAGCGGCGACGTGGCGGCTGGCTGCTGCCGGCGCAAGGCATAGCCGTCGCCCAGCCAGGAGCCGGTAAAGCCTGCTTCTAGCGCGATCCCCGCCTCCACCGCCGACAGCAGCAGCACTCCGTCCGGCGCCAGGCAGGCCAGCAGCCGCCCCAACGCCGCTGCCGCCTGCTCCGGAGCGAAGTACATCAGTACGTTGCGGCACAGGATCAGGTCCAGCTCGGCCAGGCCGCGCCCGGCATCGGGGTAATCGGGATGGGACAGGTTCTGGCTGAAAAAGCGGATGCGGTCGCGCCAGGCCGGGGCCACCCGCCACTGCCCTCCTTCCGCGACAAAGTGGCGCGCGCGCCAGGCCGGGCTGGCCTGGCGAAAGGCGTAGCTGCCGTACACGCCACGCCGCGCCCTGGCCAGGAATTCCGGGTTGAGATCGCTGGCCAGCAATTCCAGCCGCCACGCGTCGCGCTCCTCACCCAGCAGCTCGTCGACCATGAACAGCAGACCGTAGGCCTCCTCGCCGGTACAGCAGGCGGCGCTCCACAGTCTCAATTGCGGCTGCCGCCCGCGCCGGGACTCGACCAGTGGCTGCAGCACCGTGTCACGCACGGCGGCGAAACAGGACGGATCGCGCAGGAAATAGGTTTCCCCCACGGTCAGATAGCGCGCCAGCCGTTGCCCTTGCTCCGGCGTCCAGTCGCGCGCGGCGAGTTCGGCCAGCCACTGTTCCGGCCGTTCCCCGCCCTGCTCATGCGCGGCCAGGGCAAGCTGGCGGGCCAGGTCGTCGCGCCGTGCGCCTGAAAACGCCAGCCCGAGTTCCTCGCGGATGCGTACGGCCAGCCGCTCCAGCAAGGGGCCGGCCGACAGCAAGGGGGGATCAGACGGCCGCTTCGGATGAGCCATACTCGACCAGCCCCCGTTCCAGCGCCTGCTCCTCGGCGGCGGAGAGAAAGGTGTCCAGATCGTGCAGCAGATAGAGACCGTCGCTGGAGCGGAGCACCCCCGCCACGCTGCCCGGCACCTTGGCGAGAGAGGCGACCGGCGTCCAGTCCTCGCTGACGGCGCTCCGGACCGACAGCACCGTGTCGACCGGCAGCAGCAGATCACGACGCGCCGTGCACGCCCAGATCCACGGCGCCCAGAGCCGTGCCGGCGATGCCGGCCAGCCCAGCCGGGCGCACAGGTCGATCACCGTCACCAACTGGCCGCGCAGATCCACCACGCCGGCCACCACCGGCGGAGCCCCCGGCAGCGGCGTCGCCTTCAGCGCGGGCAGCACACGGCGCACCTGGGCCAACGGCAGCGCAAAACGCTCCCCCTGCAGCATGAACGGCAACAACTGGATTTCCACGGCATCCTCTCCCGATCGATCTCGGCACCGGCCGGCGCCACTCGGCCTGATTCGACCGTGCGGCGGCGCCGAAACCACGCCCCTTTGAGAGTAAGCGTAGTCCACCATTAATCAATCTGCTTATGCTATTAGTATTTATAGCCGGATTTCGTATCTCCCTGACGCCTTGGCCGGCCCGACCGGACGGCAAGGACGGCAACTGGCTGCTCCGGGGAGCGAGAAACCTGCCATGGCCTGCCACCAGTGGTATCCTCGGCAGCGTTTCCACTTTTCCTCCCCGCCATGCCGTACCGCTTCTCCGCCCGTCATTGGGACATCTTCTGCACCGTCATCGACAATTACGGCGACATCGGCGTGACCTGGCGGCTGGCACGCCAGCTGCGGCACGAGTTCGGCCAGACGGTGCGGCTGTGGGTGGACGACCTGGCGAGCTTCGCCCGGCTCTGCCCCGACCTCGACCCGGATCTTGACGAACAAGAGCGGCACGGCGTGACCCTGCGCCGCTGGCCGACAGCGTTTCCGGACGGCATCGCCGCCGCCGACGTGGTGATCGAGGCCTTCGGCTGCCAGCTGCCTGATAGCTACCTCGCCAACATGGCGGCGCGGCCGGTCAAGCCAGTGTGGCTGAACCTGGAATACCTCAGCGCCGAAGACTGGGTGGAGGGCTGCCACGGCCTGCCCTCGCCGCACCCGCGCCTGCCGCTGACCAAGTATTTCTTCTTCCCCGGCTTCACCGAACGCACCGGCGGCCTGATCTGCGAGGCCGGTCTGCTGGCCGAACGCACGCGCTGGCAGGCAGATGCAGCGGCACAGGCCGCCTACTGGCAGCAACTCGGCGTACCGCCGCGAGCAGAAGGCGAACTGCGCATCAGCCTGTTCAGCTACGCCACCCCAGCCGCCGGCGAGCTGCTGCAGGCGTGGGCGGCAGGCAACCGCCCGGTACGCGTGCTGGTGCCGGTGGGCAAGGTGCTGGGCGACGTGGCGGCGATATTCGGGGAAGAGACGCTGCAGGCCGGTGAGGTACGGCAACAAGGCAGCCTCACCGTGCACGTGCTACCGTTCACCGACCAGCCCGGCTACGACCGCCTGCTGTGGTCGTGCGACCTCAACATCGTGCGCGGCGAGGACAGTTTCGTACGCGCGCAGTGGGCAGCCCGGCCGCTGCTCTGGCACATCTACTTCCAGGACGAGGACGCGCATCTGGTCAAGCTTGATGCGTTTTTGTCACACTACGGCGCTACCCTGTCCGACGGCGCCTGCACCGCGCTCGTCGCCACCCACCACGCCTGGAACCGTGGCCAAGGCATGGCCGAGGCGTGGGCCGCGCTGGCGCCGCACCTTGACGAACTGCAAGGGCATGCCCATGGGTGGCCCGAGCGCGCGCTGGGGCCGAGCGATCTGGCGACCCGGCTAGTGCAAATGGTTGAAAACACGCTACAATAGCGAGTTTTTACGGAAATCCGTTTCCGAATTCCGACTCAAGATTTGGGACTTTGAAGCAATGAAAACCGCACAGGAACTCCGCGCAGGCAACGTATTCATGGTCGGCTCCGAGCCGATGGTCGTGCAGAAAGCCGAATTCAGCAAATCCGGCCGTAACGCCTCCGTCGTCAAGATGAAGATGAAGAACCTGCTGACCGGCGCCGGCTCCGAAACCGTATACCGCGCCGACGACAAATTCGACGTGATCGTGCTGGACCGCAAGGACTGCACCTACTCCTACTTCGCCGACCCGATGTACGTGTTCATGGACACCGAGTACAACCAGTACGAAGTGGAAGCCGACAACCTCGGCGACACTATCAACTACATCGTCGACGGCATGGAAGACGTTTGCCAGGTGACCTTCTACGACGGCAAGGCCATCTCCGTCGAACTGCCGACCAGCGTGGTGCGCGAAGTGGAATACACCGAGCCGGCCGTGCGCGGCGACACCTCGGGCAAGGTACTGAAGCCGGCCCGTCTGAAGGGCACCACCTTCGAAGTGCCGGTTCCGGCCTTCGTCGAAATCGGTGAAAAGATCGAAATCGACACCCGTACCGGCGAATTCAAGAAGCGCGTGTAATCACCACGCTTCTCGTCAAAAAAGCGGCCTGATGGCCGCTTTTTTGTTGTCTTGCTATTGAGGTGGTTCTCCTGGAGGAGGAACCTCGCTCGGTGCCGTCGCCGCGTCGTAGACGGCGCTGCCCGCCTTGACCACGCCCTTGCCGGCGGCCACGGTGACATCCGCCGCCACGCCCACCACCGTCGTCGTCACGCCCACCGCCGCGCTCGCCACCGTGGCGGTTGCCGTCAGCACGGAACAGCCCGACACCCCCAGCACTGCCAGCGGCAAAATCATTCCATTCAGTATTCGCTGCACAATGCCTCCGGGCTAACCGCCATCACAGCGCGATCGACTGCAGCGACTCGAGCTTGAAGTTGTCGACCAGGTGCGGCAGCTCGAGATAGCTGCTCGACTGCATCTCGGTCAGCCGGCTCGCGGTACGGAAGAACTCGCTGGCCTGCATGCCCTCGGTGTAGATATCGTCGATCTCCACCGCGCAGCTCGCCACCAGCTTGACGCGGTGGTCGTAGAACACGTCGACCAGCCAGGTCAGGCGGCGCGCCGGCGAGGCCTGGCTGGCCGACAGCTTGGGAATGCCCGAGACGAACACGGTATGGTATTCGCCGGCGATGTCGAGGTAGTCGGTCTGGGAGCGTGGGCCGCCGCACAGCGTGGCGAAATCGAACCAGATCACCCCCGGCGCATGGCGCCTGACCATCAGCTTGCGTCCCTGGACCTCGATCTGGTGCGGCGACTCCGGTGCCCCGGCGGTGAGACGATCGAACATCGCCTCCATGCGCGCATCGCTGTCCGCCCCGGCCGGCACCATGAACAAGGGCTCGCGCGTCAGTTCGCGCAGGCGGTAGTCGTTGCCGCCGTCGAGATTGAACACGCTCAGGTTCTGCTTCAAAAGCTCGATCGCCGGCAGGAAGTTGTTGCGCTGCAGGCCGTTGGGATAGAGCTGGTCCGGCGGGTAGTTCGACGTCAGCACCATGATCACGCCGTGGCGGAACAGCTCGCTCAACAGGCGCGACAGGATCATCGCATCGGCGATATCGCTGACGTGGAATTCATCGAAACACAACAGCCGCGTGGTCTTGGCAATGCGTTCCGCCACCGTCACCAATGGGTCGGCCTCCTTGCTCAGCGAACGCAGCTGGTTGTGCACCTCAGCCATGAAATGGTGGAAATGCACGCGGCGTTTGCGCCGGTACGGCACGCAGGTGAAGAAGGCGTCCATCAGGAAGCTCTTGCCGCGTCCCACCCCGCCCCAGAAGTACAAGCCCTGCGGCACCTCGGGGCTGCGCAGGCTGCGGCCGAGGAAGCGGTTGCGCTTGGCCTTGAAATCGACCAGCTCGTGCCACAGCGCATCGAGCATGCCGACCGCGGTCGCCTGCACCGGGTCGTGGATGAAGCCTTCCTTCTGCGAAGCGGCCTGATACCAGGCCAGCGGGCTCATCGAGCCGTCTTTGTCGGGGGAGAAAGCGTGTTGTGCCATGCGGACGGAATCAGAAAGTCGAAAACAGGCTCAGGCTGGAGCTAAGGAATCGTCGTGGGCGCATCCAGACCGGTTCGGTCAAACCGGTTTGCAACGTCACGCCGCACCACTGGTACGGCGAGCATCGCAGGGTTGGGTACGCCGCCGGTGTCGCCACGCTCAGGCGAACAGCCCGGTGGACAGGTAGCGGTCGCCGCGGTCGCAGACGATGGAGACGATCACCGCGTTCTCCAGCTGCTGCGACAACTGCAAGGCAACAGCCAGCGCGCCGCCGGACGACGGGCCGGCCAGGATGCCTTCGACCCGGGCCAGGTCGCGCGTGGTCTGCTCGGCCAACTGCTGGGACACCAGCATCAGTTGGTCGATGCGCGAGTAGTCGCAGATCTTCGGCAGGTACTCGTCTTCCCACTTGCGGATGCCGGGAATCTGGCTGCCCGGCTCGGGCTGCACACCGACGATCTGGATCGCCGGGTTCTTTTCCTTGAGGAAGCGGCTGGTGCCCATGATGGTGCCGGTGGTGCCCATGCTGGAGACGAAGTGCGTCACGGTGCCGGCGGTGTCGGCCCAGATTTCCGGGCCGGTCCCTTCATAATGCGCCAGTGGGTTGTCCGGGTTGGCGAACTGGTCGAGGATGATGCCCTCGCCCGCCGCTTCCCTGCGCCGCGCCTCGTCGATCGAGCCGGGCATCGACAGCGCCGCCGGCGTCAGCACCACGTCGGCGCCATAGGCGCGCATGGTCTGCACCCGTTCGGCGCTGGAGTTGTCCGGCATCACCAGGACCATGCGGTAGCCCATCATCGCCGCCGCCATCGCCAGCGCGATGCCGGTGTTGCCGCTGGTGGGCTCGATCAGCGTGTCGCCGGGCTTGATGTCGCCGCGCGCCTCGGCGCGACGGATCATCGACAGGGCCGGCCTGTCCTTGACCGACCCGGCCGGGTTGTTGCCTTCCAGCTTCACCAGGACGGTGTTGCTGGTATTGCCGGGCAGGCGCTTGAGTTTGACCAGCGGGGTGTGGCCGACGAAATCTTCCAGATGCTTGAACGTAGGCAGGGTCATGCGGGTTCTCCGTATCAGCCGATCATTATACCGGCTGCCGCCGAAAAAAAATCCATGGTCTTGGCTCGGGTTTACCAGCACATCGACTACCGCACGATTTAATTCAATCTTTTTGTAATATTAAAAATTTACGATGGCGGTTGATCGGGAATCACGGCAAGGGATGGCCCTTCGACGAATGATCGTTCCCGCCTTCTTCCATAAGCGAGTCCGCCATGAAACAACGTGTTTTTGCTTCGAAACTGGTAGCCGCCCTGCTGGCCGCCACCCTGCTGCCGACCCAGTTCGCCCTGGCCGACGAGGCCTCCGATGCCGCGCTGGCTGCCAAGGTCAAGGCCGCCATCGACGCCAACCCGACCCTCAAGGCCTTCAACCTGAAGGTCGCCGGCAAGAACAACGACGTCACCATCGAAGGCAGCGTCGACGAAGGCCTGCAGATGGCGGAAGTCGGCGCCATCGCCGAAAAGGTCGAAGGCGTGAAGTTCGTCTTCAACAACATCATGCCGAAGAACTGATCCGGCACACCCAGCCCTTCGGCACCAAGACAAACAGCCCGCAATGCGGGCTGTTTGTCTTTGGTTCTCAGCGAGTCATCAGCCAGTCGACGTATCGATCCACCCCCTGCTCCACCGACAGCATCGGCTCGCCGTAGCCGGCCTCGCGCAGCTTGCCGATATCGGCCTGGGTGAAGCTTTGGTACTTGCCCTTGAGCGCGTCCGGGAACGGGATGTACTCGAGAATGCCCTGCTCCACCAGTTCCGCCAGGCTCAGCGCCGGCTTGCCCTCGTGGCGGCGGCAGGCGTTGACGGTGGCCACCGCCACGTCGTTGAACGGCTGCGCCCGGCCGGACCCCAGGTTGAAGATGCCGGAGAGTTCCGGATGATCGAGGAAGTACAGGTTGACCTTGACCACATCTTCCACCGACACGAAGTCGCGGCTCTGGCAGCCGTCGCCCCAGCCATCCCAGCCGCCGAACAGTTTGACCTTGCCGGTCTCGCGGTACTGGTTGAAGTTGTGGAACGCCACCGACGCCATGCGCCCCTTGTGCTGCTCACGCGGGCCGTAGACGTTGAAGTAGCGGAAGCCGGCCACCTGCGCGGTCAGGCCTTCCTTCATGCGCTGGCGCAGCACCTGGTCGAACAGGAACTTGGAATAGCCGTAGACGTTGAGCGGCCCCTCGAACTCGCGCTCCTCCTTGAAGGTGCTGCCGCCGCCGTACACCGCCGCGCTGGAGGCGTAGAGGAACTGGATCTCCTCGCTCTGGCAATAGTCGAGCAGGGCCAGCGTGTACTGATAGTTGTTGTCCATCATGTACTTGCCGTCATGGTTCATGGTGTCGGAGCAGGCGCCCTCGTGCACGATGGCCATCAGCTCGCCGTCGTATTCGCCGTCCAGCAGCAGGTCGAGGAATTCGTGCTTGTCGAGGTAGTGGCTGATCTCGCAGTCCACCAGATTGCGGAACTTGTCGCCGGAGGTCAGATTGTCCACCGCGATGATGTCGGTGATGCCGCGGCCGTTGAGCGCCTTGACGATGTTGGAGCCGATGAAGCCAGCGGCGCCGGTAACGACGATGGTCATGATGTAGTCCTTTTCAGACGAATTCTCTAGAAGGAGGAACCGGGTTCCGCGAGGAACGCCGCTTCTTCCGCGGTGCTTTCCCGTCCCAAGGCGGCGTTGCGGTGGGGAAAGCGCCCGAAACGTTCGATCACCGCGCGGTGACGGTGGGCGTAGTCGATCACGTTCTCCTGGCCGGGATAGCCGGCCAGCGTGGCAAACCGGCGTACCGCCTCGTCCTGGTCGGCAAGGCTCTCGCTATGCTCGAACGGCAGGTAGACGAACCAGCGCGCCACCGGCGGCAGCTGGGCGTCGAGCCCGGCCGCGAGCGCCCGCTTGGCGACCTCGCGCGCCCGCGCATCGCAAGCGAAGGCGCGCGCCGTGCCGCGAAACAGGTTGCGCGGAAACTGGTCGGCGACGATCAGCCAGGCCAGCGTGGCGCGGGCGTCGCCCAGATCGGGCGACAGCTCGCCCGCTGCGAGCGCCTCGACCAGCGTCCGGAAGCGCTTGCGGATCGTGTCGTCGAACTGCGGATCCTTGCGGAACCAGGCGCTCCGTTCGCCCCCCAGGCTCGCGTCGTCGATGCCGCCAAACCAGAATGACAGCACCTCTTCGTGCCACAGCATGGCGCGTCCCCTTTGCTGCCCGATTACAGCGCGAACAATTCCGGCTGGGTGCACACCGCGGTACCCAGCTTGCCGACCACGATCCCGGCGGCGGCGTTGGCGAGCGACATCGCCAGCGGCAGTTCCAGCCCGGCGGCCAGCGCCAGCCCCAGCGTGCCGATCACGGTGTCACCCGCGCCGGACACGTCGTACACTTCGCGCGCCAGCGTCGGCTGGTGCACCACGCCCTGCGGACGGTACAACGTCATGCCCTCCTCGCTGCGCGTCACCAGCAAGGCGTCGAGATCGAGCTCGGCGCGCAGCGCCTCGGCCTTGGCAGTCAGTTGCTCTTCGCTCTGCCAGCTGCCGGCCACCTGCTTGAACTCGCTGCGGTTCGGCGTCAGCAGCGTGGCGCCGGCGTACTTGCTGTAATCGTCGCCCTTAGGGTCGATCAACACCGGCTTGCCGGCGGCGCGCGCCAGTTCGACCATGCGCGTGACGTGGGTCAGGCCGCCCTTGCCGTAGTCGGACAGGATCACCACGTCGTGCTCGGCAACGATGGCGGCGTACTCGTCCAGCTTGTCGGCCAGGATCTCGTGGCTCGGCGCGTCTTCGAAGTCGAGCCGGATCAGCTGCTGCTGGCGTGCCACCACGCGCAGCTTGATGGTGGTGGAGATGCCGGCATCGCGCTTGAACGAGGTGGCGATGCCGTCGGCGTCCATCAGCCGCTCCAGCGCGCTGGCCGCTTCGTCGTCACCGACCACCGACAGGATGGTGGCCCTGCCGCCCAGACCGGCGATGTTGCGCGCCACGTTGGCGGCGCCACCGGCGCGTTCTTCCATGCGGCCGATCTTGGCCACCGGCACCGGCGCCTCCGGCGAGATGCGCGATACATCGCCGAACCAGTAGCGGTCGAGCATCACATCGCCCACCACCAGCACGCGCGCGTCGGCCAGCGTGTCGGCCAGCTTGGCCGGTTCCAGTCCCAGGGTCTGCAACAGTCCTGTCGTCATGTGTTACCTCCCGATCGCCTGGTAATCGAAGCCCTGCGCCCGCAGCCAGGCCGGATCGTACATATTGCGCCCGTCGATGATCACCGGCGTCTTGAGCGCTCGGCGGATCGCCTCGAAGTCGGGGGCGCGGAACATCTTCCACTCGGTGACGATCAGCAAGGCGTCGGCATCGGCGAGCGGACTCATCATGTCCTCGGCAAAGCTCAGGCGCGGGTTGCCGCCCATCACCCGGCGCGCCTCCTCGGCGGCGATCGGGTCGTACGCCACCACCTCGGCGCCACGGCGCGTCAGCTCGGCCACGATCACCCGCGACGGTGCCTCGCGCATGTCGTCGGTGTTGGGCTTGAACGCCAGGCCCCACAGCGCGAAACGGCGGCCGGACAGGTCCTCGCCGAAACGCGCCACGGCCTTCTCCACCAGGCGCAGCTTCTGCGCGTCGTTGGCGGCCTCGACCGCGTCCAGCACACGCAGCGTGTGGCCGTTGGCCTTGCCGCTGCTGATCAGCGCCTTGACATCCTTGGGGAAGCACGAGCCGCCGTAACCGGCGCCCGGGTACAGGAAGTGGTAGCCGATGCGCGGGTCGGAACCGATGCCGCGGCGCACCAGCTCGATGTCGGCGCCCAGCGTCTCGGCCAGGTTGGCCAGCTCGTTCATGAACGAGATGCGCGTCGCCAGCATGGCGTTGGCGGCGTACTTGGTCAGCTCGGCGCTACGCACGTCCATGAACAGGATGCGCTCGTGGTTGCGCTGGAACGGTGCGTACAGCCGGCGCATCATCTCGACGGCGCGCTCGTCCTCGGCGCCGACCACGATGCGGTCGGGCTTCATGAAGTCCTCGATCGCCGCGCCTTCCTTGAGGAATTCCGGGTTGGAGACCACGCTGTAGTCGATGTGGGCGTCGCGCTCGGCCAGCACTTCGGCGATCGCCGCCTTGACCTTGTCGGCGGTGCCGACCGGCACCGTGGACTTGTCGACGATGACCTTGTAGCCGTCCATGTGGCGGCCGATGTTGCGGGCGGCGGCCAGCACATACTGCAGGTCGGCCGAACCGTCCTCGTCCGGCGGGGTGCCGACGGCGATGAACTGGATGTCGCCGAAGGCGACCGACTCGGCCACGTCGGTGGTAAAGGAGAGACGGCCGGCCGCCACGTTGCGGCGGACCATCTCGTCCAGCCCCGGTTCGTAGATGGGGATGCCGCCGGCCTGCAGCAGCGCGATCTTGGCCGGATCGACGTCGAGGCAGCACACCTCGTTGCCGACTTCGGCGAGGCAGGTGCCGGTGACCAGGCCGACATAGCCCGATCCGATTACGGTGATTTTCATGCTTGGGTCGTCCGGAATTGAGCGATATCCTGGTTGATCTGGCGCAGCACATCCAGCGGTTCGGCGGCCTTGGTGATCGGGCGGCCGATCACCAGGTAGTCCGCCCCCGCGGCCAGCGCGGCGGTCGGCGTCATCACCCGGCGCTGATCGTCGGCGGCGCTATCCGGCAGGCGGATGCCCGGTGTGACCAGCTTGAACTCGGCACCCAGTTCACCCTTGAGCAGGCTCGCCTCCTGGGCCGAACACACCACGCCATCCAGCCCGCTGTCGCGGGTCAGCCGCGCCAGGCGCAGCACCTGTTCCTGCGGCGGCACGGTGATGCCGATTTCGGCCAGATCGGATGCTTCCATGCTGGTCAGCACGGTGACGGCGATCAACAGCGGGCGCTGGCTGTACTGCTCCAGTGCCTCGCGCGCGGCACTCATCATGCGCCGCCCACCCGAGGCGTGCACGTTGACCATCCACACCCCCGCTTCGGCGGCCATCTTGCAGGCATGCGCCACGGTGTTGGGGATATCGTGGAACTTGAGGTCGAGAAACACCTGGAAGCCACGTGCGGTGAGACTCTCCACCAGCGCGCGGCCGGAGGCGGTAAACAGCTCCTTGCCAACCTTGACGCGGCATTCGGCCGGATCGAGGCGGGCGGCGAAGGCCAGCGCGCTGTTGGCGTCGGCGAAATCCAGCGCGACGATGACCGGGGACGTAGGGGCCCCCGACAGGTTGGCCGAAACCAGAGGATTCATACAGACTCCTGAAACGATTTAAAGCCCGTAGCAACAGGCGAGCGAACCAAAGCGGTCATGCCGGCACGCCGCCCAAGGCACAGGCGCTTAGTGAATCTCCGAGCGGTTGGGGGTAAAGCTCTCCCACTCGCCGCAGGCCGGGCAATGCCAGAAGAAGGCGCGCGAACGGAAATTGCAGCATTTGCAACGATGCACGGTCAGCCGCTGGGCGTGCTTGAACACCAAGGCGCGGATGACTTCGGCGTCGAGGCGCCCTTCCGGCGTCAGCCCGTCCATCTGCGACTCGATCAGCCGGTACACCCCGTTCAGGCTGGGGCGCGCATGTACCGCTTCGCGCGCCGCTTCCAGCGCGCGGGCCTCGCCCTCGTAGGTAGCGACCTTCTGGTACAGCAAGTCGGTCAGCTCCAATTGCGGGAAGGTTTTCTGGTAGCCGCGCAACAGCGCGATCCCTTCGCCCGGCTTGCCGAGCTTCTCGTAGGCGTCGAACAGCCGCTCGGCGGCCATCGACAGGTATTCGAAGTTCTGCTTCTCGATGCCCTGCCAGGCGGCGATGGCCTCTTCCAGCCGGCCTTCGGCGAACTCGATGTCGCCCAGGATCAGACTGGCACGCACGCATTTACGGTTGGCCGCCAGCGCCTCGACGACGTGGCGTCGTGCCTCGGCATAGTTGGACTTGTACAACTCGCCCTGAGCCAGCTCGCAGTGGTATTGCGCCACCTCGTGCTGGTAAGAATGGGCGTCGCTGCGCAATTCCCTGGCCGTGGCGATGGCCTTTTCCCAGTCGCGGTCCTGCTGGTAGATATCGAGCAGTTGGCGGCGCGCCGCCAGGCCCATGTTGCCATCCAACAGCTTGAGCAGGATTTCCTCGGCACGGTCGACCAGCCCAGCCTTGCGGAAGTCCTGCGCCAGTTCGAAGCGCACCGCGTCACGCTGTTCCGACGGCAGGTCGGTCGATTCCAGCATCTGCTGGTGCAGCCGGATGGCGCGGTCGTTCTCGCCGCGCTTGCGGTAGAGCTTGCCCAGGGTCAGCGGCAGCTCCTGCACCGCCGGTTGTTGCCGGGCCACTTCGGCCAAGGCCTTGACCGCCCCGCCGCTGTCCTCTTCCACCAGCGCATCCAGGCCGCGGAAGAATCCGGCCGGCACTTCCTTGGCCTGCCTCAGCACCGAGCGCATGTCGACGCGCGCCGCCAGCCAGCCCAGCGCAAAAAAGGCGGGGAACAGCAGCAACCACCACAGATCGAGCTCCAAGGCCATCCTTTCACTTCAACGACAAAAATACCGCTGCCGCCCGGAAGGGCGGCAGCTGGCAAAGGCAAACATCAATCGGCCAACGCGTCACTGGGGTCGTGGACCACTCGCGGTGACGGCGGCCGGTTGCGCAATTCTTTTTTCAGCAGCGACAGCTGGCGGCGCAGGCGCAGGTAGTAGGACAAGGTTGCCAGCAGACCGACAGCTGCGCCGGCAATGAAGAACACCAGCAGAAACACGATCAGCGGCGCGCTCCAGACCTGTCCGAAGAACAGCTTGAAATCGACCGGATGGCTGTTTTGCACCGTCACGGCGATCAAGAGCACCAACAGGACAAGTTCGATGATACGCAGCACGTAGCGCATGGTTTCTCGCGAGATAAAGTGAGCCGGAGTGCAAGTTTAAACGATTGGCTGACACAACCCAAGCCGCCAAGAAAAAAGCGCCGCAGGCAGCGGCGCTTTGCTTGAGCGGTAAGGCGGCAAGGGCAGGCACTCAGACCTGCTCCTGGGCAAGCAGCGCGAGGTCGACCCGTTCGCGCAGTTCCTTGCCCGCCTTGAAATGCGGCACAAACTTCTCAGGAACCGAGACGCTGCTACCCGACTTGGGGTTGCGCCCGACCCGCGGCGGACGGTAGTTCAGATCGAAACTGCCGAAACCGCGGATCTCGATGCGCTGCCCGCTGGCCAGGCTGCCGGCCATCGCGTCCAGAATGGTCTTGACGGCCAGCTCAGCATCCTTGTAGACCAACTGAGAATTGCGCTCGGCAAGACGTTCCGCCAGCCTGGCAATCAGCTCAGATTTGGTCATGATGCCATTACTCAGCGTTGTTGCCCGAAGACAGCTTGGCTTTCAGCAGGGCGCCCAGGCTGGTGGTACCAGCGCTGACGTTGGCGTCGCTGGCAGCCAGGGAGCGCAGGGCAGCGCCTTCTTCCTGGGCATCCTTGGCCTTGATGGACAGGCTGATGTTGCGGCTCTTGCGATCGATGGCGATGATCACGGCCTCAACTTCGTCACCTTCCTTCAGGTGGGTGCGGATGTCTTCCACGCGGTCGCGGGAAACTTCGGAAGCGCGCAGGTAGCCTTCGACGTCACCGTCCAGCTGAATCACGGCGCCCTTGGCGTCCAGCGACTTCACGGTACCCTTGACCAGAGCGCCCTTGTCGTTCATGGCAACGTAGTTGTTGAACGGATCGCCTTCGAGCTGCTTGATGCCCAGGGAGATACGCTCTTTTTCCACGTCGATGGACAGCACGACGGCTTCAACCTCGTCACCCTTCTTGAACTTGCGCACGGCTTCTTCGCCAGCTTCGCTCCAGGACAGGTCGGACAGGTGAACCAGGCCGTCGATGCCGCCCGGCAGACCGACGAACACGCCGAAGTCGGTGATCGACTTGATGGCGCCGACCAGCTTGTCGCCCTTCTTGTAGGTCGCAGCGAAATCGTCCCACGGGTTGGCCATGCACTGCTTCATGCCGAGGCTGATACGGCGGCGGTCTTCGTCGATCTCGAGGATCATGACTTCGACTTCGTCGCCAACCTGAACCACCTTGGACGGGTGTACGTTCTTGTTGGTCCAGTCCATTTCGGACACGTGCACCAGACCTTCGATGCCCTGTTCGATTTCAACGAACGCACCGTAGTCGGTCAGGTTGGTCACCTTGCCGAACAGGCGGGTACCGGACGGGTAGCGGCGGGACAGACCCACCCACGGATCGTCGCCCAGCTGCTTGAGGCCCAGCGAAACGCGGTTCTTTTCCTGGTCGAACTTGAGGACCTTGGCTTCGACTTCGTCGCCCACGGCCAGCACCTCGGACGGGTGCTTGACGCGGCGCCAGGCCAGGTCGGTGATGTGCAGCAGGCCGTCGATGCCGCCCAGGTCAACGAACGCACCGTAGTCGGTGATGTTCTTGACGATACCCTTGACCACGGCGCCTTCGCACAGGGTTTCCAGCAGAGCCTTGCGCTCTTCGCCCAGGGTTTCTTCCAGCACGGCGCGGCGGGATACCACCACGTTGTTGCGCTTGCGGTCCAGCTTGATGACCTTGAATTCGACTTGCTTGCCTTCGTACGGGGTGGTGTCTTTCACCGGACGTACGTCAACCAGGGAGCCCGGCAGGAAGGCGCGGATGCCGTTGACCATAACGGTCAGACCACCCTTGACCTTGCCGCTGATCAGGCCGGACATGATGGTGCCGGCTTCCAGGGCTTCTTCCAGCTCGATCCAAGCGGCCAGGCGCTTGGCTTTTTCGCGCGACAGCTTGGTTTCGCCGAAGCCGTTTTCCAGGGCGTCGATGGCCACGGTAACGAAATCGCCGATGGCGACTTCGACTTCGCCCTTGTCGTTCTTGAACTCGTCGACGCTGATCAGGGACTCGGATTTGAGGCCGGCGTTGACGGTTACGAAGTTGGAATCAACGGCAACGACTTCGGCCGTGATCACTTCGCCTACGCGCATGTCGTGAAGGGTGAGGCTTTCTTCGAACAGCTGGGCGAAGTTTTCCATAGCGAGGGTAGTCATTAAGATTACTCACACGTGCATGCCTTGCGGCATGCGGGTTAGTGGTTGAGATAAGGTCTTTGCACCGTGGCAAAGACGGGGCCAAAAAAATCAGAGGCCGGAGACCTGTCGCTCCTTGAACCACCGCACGACTGCATCGACTGCTTGGTCGATCGTCAGCTCCGTGGTATCAAGCAGTTTGGCATCCGGCTCTTGTCGCAGGGGGGCGACCGTTCGGGCGGCATCGCGCGCGTCGCGATCGACTATGTCCTGCTTAATCTTTTGGAGGTTAGCAGATTCCCCCTTGTCGATCAACTGCTTATAGCGCCGGCGGGCACGCTCGTCGGCGCTGGCGGTCAGGAAAACCTTGAGCGTGGCGGTCGGGAACACCACCGAGCCCATGTCGCGGCCGTCGGTGACCAGGCCGGGCGCCAGGCGGAAGGCGCGCTGGCGTTCGAGCAAGGCCGCGCGCACCGCCGGCAGCGCGCCGACGCGCGAGGCGCCCATGCCGACGTCCTCGCCGCGGATGGCGTCGCCGGCATCCTCGCCCTCGAGCCAGACCGTGCCGTCGGAAAACTCAGCCGGCAGGTGGCGAGCCGCCTCGGCCAGCGCCGCCTCGTCGTCCAGGGCAATGCCGCGGCGTAGAGCGAGCAGGGCCACCAGCCGGTAGAGCGAGCCGGAATCGAGATAGTGGAAGCCGAGCTGGGCGGCCACCAGCGCGGCCACGGTACCCTTGCCGGAGGCGGAGGGTCCGTCGATGGTGATGACGGGTACGGTCATGTCGAGAAAAACCTGAGCTGATAAGGCCGGCCGAAGCGGACCTGAAAAAAGGGTTTATTCTAGCGCAGCCGACACCCGGCCGGGGCGCTGGCACGACACGAAGAGCGCAACGGTTTGCCTAGACCGTGGCGGCGCGGGTACAGTGGAGTGCAAAACATGGCATGCCCCCGCGGCAATGCCGCGATGACCCAGACCGAACCGTTCAAGAATCCGACCCATGGAACAGCTGCATCTTTCGCCCTCCCCCCGCCTGTCCGGCACCATCCGCCTGCCCGGCTCCAAGAGCATTTCCAACCGCACCCTGCTGCTGGCCGCACTGGCCGAGGGCAAGACGCTGGTGCGCGAGCTGCTCGACTCCGACGACATCCGCTACATGCTGGGCGCACTGCGGCTGTTGGGTGTCGGCATCGAGCAGGTCGGCGATAGCCGCGACTTCGTGGTGCACGGCGTGGGCGGCGCGTTTCCGGTGAAACAGGCCGAGCTGTTCCTCGGCAACGCCGGCACCGCCTTCCGTCCGCTGACCGCGGCGCTGGCGCTGATGCAGGGCGAGTACCAGCTCTCGGGCGTTGCGCGCATGCACGAGCGCCCGATCGGCGACCTGGTCGATGCCCTGCGGGTGGCCGGCGCCGACATCCGCTACCTCGGCAACGAAGGCTTCCCGCCGCTGGCCATCTCCCCGGCGACGATTGACGCCGGCCGGGTGATCCCGGTCAAGGGCAACGTCTCCAGCCAGTTCCTCACCGCGCTGCTGATGGCGCTGCCGCTGACCGGCGAGGCGGTGACCATCGAGGTAGTCGGCGAGCTGATTTCCAAACCCTATATCGAGATCACCCTCAATCTGATGGCGCGCTTCGGCGTCACCGTCGAGCGCCAGGGCTGGCAGCGCTTCACCATCGCCGCCGGGCAGAGCTACCTCTCGCCGGGCGAGATCCACGTCGAGGGCGACGCCTCCAGCGCCTCGTATTTCCTCGCCGCCGGGGCCATCGCCGGCGGGCCGGTGCGGGTGGAGGGTGTCGGCCGCGACAGCATCCAGGGCGACGTGAAGTTCGCCGACACGCTGCGCGAGATGGGGGCCGTCATCAGCATGGGCGACAACTGGATCGAAGCCAGCGCCCCGGCGGACGGCCTCAAGGCGCTCGACGTCGACCTCAACCACATCCCCGATGCCGCGATGACCATCGCCGTGGCGGCGCTGGCGGCCGACGGCACCACCACCATCCGCAACGTGGAAAGCTGGCGCGTCAAGGAAACCGACCGCCTGTCCGCCATGGCCACCGAACTGCGCAAGGTCGGCGCCACGGTGGAGGAAGGCCGCGACTACATCCGCATCATCCCGCCGGCCGCGCTGACGCCCAACGCCGAGATCGACACCTACGACGACCACCGCATGGCGATGTGCTTCTCGCTGGTGGCGCTGATGGGCACGCCGGTGGTGATCAACGATCCCAAGTGCGTCGCCAAGACCTTCCCCGACTACTTCGAGGTACTGGCCTCGCTGACACGCTGAGTGCCCGATCCCCCGATGCGGAAAGCGCCCGGATTCCGGGCGCTTTTTTTACGTCATAACAGCACATGTTGTTATCAACCATCAAATCGATGACAATATGTTGATCAAAATTGTCCAGCCCGCACCATGACCGACTTCTTCTCCCTGCGCCGCGAATTCATGCAGCGCTTCGATCTGACCCCGCCCGAACAGCCCACGCCGCGGCCGGAAGACCTGGCGCTGTGGGAAACCATGCTGCGCGAGGAATTGGCCGAGTTCTGGCAGGCGCTCGCCGAGTACCGGGCCCTGGACGGCGCGGACGAGGAGGAACGCATCCGACGCATGGCCGAGCTCGCCGCCGAAGGGGTGGATGTGATGAACGTGATGACCGGGCTGCTGCTGTCGCAGGGGCTGCCGGTGGCCGAGATGGCACGGGAAATCCACGCCGCCAACCTGCGCAAATGTGTCGACGGCCAAGTGCGGCGGCGTGCCGACGGCAAGATCTTGAAGCCGGACGGCTGGCAGCCGGCCGACAAGGAAGGGGTGATCCGCGCCGCGTTGCCCACCGGGCGCTAGCGGCGCTTCACCAGCAGCCGGTCGAGCTGGGCGGCGAAGGCCTGTCGCTCGCGCTGACCGAAGGCCGCCGGCCCGCCGGTCACGATGCCGCTATCACGCAGCTCGGTCATGAAATTACGCAGCGCCAGCGCCTCACGGATGCTGGCGTCACTGTACAACTCGCCGCGCGGGTTGAGCGCCAACGCTCCGCGCTCGACGACCTGGGCCGCCAAAGGAATGTCCGCCGTCACCACCAGATCGCCGACCTGCACCTGCTGCGCGATGTAGTTGTCAGCCACGTCGAATCCGGACGGCACCTGCACCGCGCGGATATGTGGCGATGGCGGCGTGGCCAACGCCCGGTTGGCCACCAGTACCAGTGGCGTAGCGGTCCGGTCTGCGGCGCGGTACAGGATGTCCTTGATCACCGCCGGACAGGCATCGGCATCCACCCAGATCGTCATGATCTTTCCTCCAGCACAGCCTAACCCTGGCGCACGAAGCGCTGGTTCCACGCCACGCGCGCCGCGCGCGCCGTGTCGAACACCTCGGCCAGCCCCTCGCCGTCCCCCGCCGCGAGCAGGGCCTGCAGCCGGTCGAGCGCCGCACGATAAGCATCGAGCTCCATCAGCAGCGCGTCGCGGTTGGCCAGGCTGATGTCGCGCCACATTTCCGGGTGGCTGCCGGCGATGCGGGTGAAGTCGCGGAAACCGGTAGCGGCGAAGTCGAAGCAGCGCGCGGCGTCGTCCTTGCCGGCGATCATGTCGACGTAGGCGAAGGCCAAGAGGTGCGGCAGGTGGCTGACCGCAGCGAATACGGCGTCATGCTCGGCCGCGCTCATCACGTGCACCTTGGCGCCGCAGGCCTGCCACAAGCGGCTCACCTGTTCGCTGGCGTCGGCGCTGGTTTCGGCCAGCGGCGTCAGCACCACCTTGCGGTTCTCGTACAGGCCGTACTGGGCGGCGGTGGCGCCGGACAGGTCGGAACCGGCGATCGGATGCGCCGGCACGCAGCGCGCCAGCTGGTTCGGCAGGTGCTGGCGGAACAGCGCAACCACGTCGCTCTTGGTGCTGCCGGCGTCGGTGACGATCGTGTGCGCCGGCAGGGTGTCGGCCATGGCCGCCAGCAGCGCGCCCATCTGCCCGACCGGCGTGGCCAGCAGCACCATGTCGGCCTGCTGTACCGCCGCGCCCGGATCCTGGCTGATCTCGTCGACCACCCCCAGCTGCAGCGCGCGCTGCAGGTTGTCCAGCGTGCGGCCGACGCCGATCACGCGCTCGACCAGGCCGGCGCGCTTGAGCGCCAGCGCGAAAGAGCCGCCGATCAGACCGACTCCGACCACCACCAAGGTCCTGATGCCTTGCTGCACCGTTTTTCCCCTTCAACCCGGCAAGGCCACCCCGGCAGGCCGGCGCGGCGCATGAACTATCGGAAGAGCCTGTTCAAGGTCTTTTTTCGACTGCGCTGGCCCGGCAAATGGCCAGATGCTAGGCGGACGGCGCAGACCTTAGTCATTCTAAGGTCAAGACGTCCAACACCGCAGCTGGCTGTTTGCCGGGCCAGCCCTTCGGGGCCGGGTACTGCCAGCGCATCGCGTTGTCGTTCGTCCCTGGCAGTGAATGACACTGCGGCGGGACTCTCTTCTCGCGCTGCATCCGGCAGAACCCGGCCGCAGCCGCAAAAAGACCTTGAACAGGCTCTAAAGGGTCTATCATAAGCGATTTTGCGGCACGGCTGCCGGCCCGTAGCCGATCCACTGCACAGGGAGAACACGATGACACATGCGCTGTACCTGTACTACAAGGTGGCCGGCTTCGACGCCGACCTGCACCGGCGTCTCTTGGCGCTGCAGCAGGAACTGGGCGCCCGCTGCGGGGTGACGGCGCGGCTGCTGCGCCGACGCGACGATCCGTCCACCTGGATGGAAGTGTACGAGGGCATCGTCGATGACACGGCGTTCGCCGCCGCGCTGGTCGAGGCGGAGCAGCGCCACGGCATCAGCGCGCTGGTCGGTGCGCGCCATGCCGAGTGGTTTCAGCCGTTCGATGGGGTGGATGGCACGCTGGAGAGAAGCTGACGGATCTCTGCGTAATGCGGCAAGTTTCGACGACCTGCCACGGGCACCCTAAGCGCCGCGGCCTGCAAGCCAGCCCCCCCCCCCCCCCCCCGGAAGAGTGCTCAATGCGGTGAAATGACCGCGGCTAGCCGCTCCGCCACTCAACTGGCCACGGCAAGACGTGCGGCCAGCGCTCGCAGGATTTCCGGTATCTGCCAGGTCCGCCCGTCCAGCCGTACCACCGGCCACAGTCCGATCAGGCTGTTGCAGAGAAAAACCGCCTCGGCGCTGTCGAGATCGTCCAGCGTCAGGCGCGCCTCGCGTACCACCAGGCCGAGCGCCGGGGCGTTGTCGAACACCCAGGCGCGCAGCGCGCCGGCCACGCCACTGCGATCGAGCAAGGGGGTAACGAGTTCTCCGCCTCGCAGCTGGAACAGATTGCTCATGGTGCCCTCGACCAGATAGCCCTCGCTGTCGAGCAGCAGCCCCTCGTGGATGGCCGGATCGCTCCACTCGGAACGCGCCAGCACGTTCTCCAGCCGGTTGAGGTGCTTGATGCCGGCCAGCCGCGGCTGCAGCCCCAGGCGCAGCTCGCACAGACGCACCGTCACCCCCTGCTCGGCCAGCTCGGTCGGATAGCCGGCCCAGGCGTTGGCCGAGACGATGCGCGTCGGCACCGCATCAGCCGGCATGGCGTAGCCGCGCCGACCGGCACCGCGCGTCAGCACGATCTTGGCCACGGCGCGCTCGAGGCCGGCCGCAGCCTGCTCCAATTCAGCCAGGACCAGACACTCATCCGGCAACGGCAGGCACAGTCGCACGCAATCGTCGGCCAGCCTCTGCCATTGCCAGCGCCACAAACGCGGGCGGCCAGCGACCAGTTCCAGCGTGCGATAGACACCGTCGCCATAAGCGAGGCCGCGGTCCAGCGCCGAGACCTGCTCGCCCGGCACACCGTCGATCAGCACCGTCATCAGGCTTGCTCCACCCCGAGCGCACGCAACAGGCCGCGTGCCTTGTGGCGCGTCTCCTGCAGTTCGCGCTCGGGATCGGAATCCGCCACGATGCCGCCGCCGGCGCGGAAGCGCAGTTGCTGGCCCTCCTGCATGAAGGTGCGAATCAGGATATTCAGGTCCATGCTGCCATCGCGGTTCAGGTAGCCCAGGCTGCCGGTGTAGGCACGGCGCGCACCGGCCTCCAGCTCACGGATGATCTGCATGGTGCGCACCTTGGGGCAGCCGGTGATGGTGCCGCCGGGGAACAGCGCGCGGAACACGTCGACCGGCGCCACCTCGGGGCGCAGTTTGCCGCGCACGTTCGATTCGATGTGGTGCACGTAGGCGTAGCTTTCCACCGCCATCAGCTCGTTGACTTCCACCGTGCCGGGCTGGCTGATGCGGCCCAAGTCATTGCGTTCGAGGTCGATCAGCATGACGTGCTCGGCGCGTTCCTTGGTGCTGGAAATCAGGCGCTGCTTCAGCGCCGCGTCCTCGACCGGATCGGGCGAGCGCGGATGGGTGCCGGCGATCGGCCGCGTCTCGGCCCAGCCGTCCTTGACCCGTACCAGCCGCTCCGGCGACGAGCTGACGATCTGGGCAGCGCCAAAGTCGGCCAGCGCCGAGAACGGCGCCGGGTTGGCGCAGCGCAGCGCGGCGAACAGGTCGGCGGCGCGCACCCCGTCCGCCAGCGTGGCACGCCAGCCGCGCGAGATGTTGACCTGGAACACGTCGCCTTCGAGGATGTAGCGCTTGAGGCGCACCACCGCGTCGGTATACCAGGACGGGTCACCCTCGCTGAGATGCTGCAAGGCCACCGGGCGCGGCGTGAACGGCTCCGCCGCCGCCATCTTGGCGCGCAAGGCCTGCAAGCCTTCGGCACTTTCGGCCACCAGCCAGCCTTGCTGCGTGGCGCGGTCGATCAGCACGGCGGCCGGCACGCGCGCCAGCGCCGCCAGCGGGAAGCTGTCCGGCACGCCGGTGGGCACGCTGGGCTCGAACTCCGACAGCAGGTCGTAGCCGAGGAACACGAACCAGCCGCCGACGAAGGGCAGGCCGTGCGGATTGACCACCGGCTGCGGGGTGATGGCGCGCACCGCGTCGAGGAACGCGCCGCCCTCGCCGTCGTAAAACAGCCGGGTCTCTCCCGGCAGGGCAAACAGCATATCCCAGCCCTGCTCGCCGGAGGACATCAGCAGGTAGGGGAAATGCGCCCGATCGGCGGCGTGCAAGGCCAGGAGATCGGGGGAAAAGTCGAGTCGTTCGGTAAACATGACCGGTCCTGGGCCCGCGTCGGGTCGACGCGGGCCGAAAAAGAAAAACCGCTGCGAGTGTAACGCAGCGGTTTTGACTGTCAATCGAAGCTCAGAGCGCTCAGACGCGCTTGAAGACCAGCGTGCCGTTGGTGCCGCCGAAGCCGAACGAGTTGGAGATCGCCACGCGGATCGGCATCTCGCGCGCGGTGTTGGCGACGTAGTCCAGATCGCAACCGCCTTCGATATCCT
Source organism: Pseudogulbenkiania sp. MAI-1 (assembly GCF_000527175.1). NCBI lineage: Bacteria > Pseudomonadati > Pseudomonadota > Betaproteobacteria > Neisseriales > Chromobacteriaceae > Pseudogulbenkiania > Pseudogulbenkiania sp. MAI-1. The sequence goes on from NZ_AZUR01000001.1 coordinate 3,363,171, forward strand.
GCTCGAACAGGTTGATGGTCGGCGGCGACACCTGGTGGTGCAGCGCCAGCACCGAGTACACCGCCTCGACGCCGCCGGCGCCGCCCAGCAGGTGGCCGGTCATCGACTTGGTCGAGTTCACCACCAGCTTCTTGGCGTGGTCGCCGAAGGCGATCTTCAGCGCGGTGGTCTCGTTGGCATCACCCAACGGGGTGGAGGTACCGTGCGCGTTGACGTAATCCACCTCGTCCGGATTGATGCCGGCGTCGCGCAGGGCGTTCTTCACGCCGCGTGCCGGACCGTCGCTGTTCGGCGCGGTGATGTGGTACGCATCCGAGCTCATGCCGAAGCCGACCAGCTCGGCGTAGATGGTGGCGCCGCGCTTCTTGGCGTGTTCGTACTCTTCCAGTACCAGCACGCCGGCGCCCTCGCCCATCACGAAGCCGTCGCGGCCCTTGTCCCACGGGCGGGACGAGGAGGCCGGATCGTCGTTGCGCGTCGACAACGCCTTCATCGCGGCAAAGCCGCCGATGCCCAGGCGCGAGATGGCGCCTTCGGCGCCGCCGGCCACCATCACGTCGACGTCGCCGTACTGGATCAGGCGCGCCGCGTCACCGATGCAGTGCGCGCCGGTGGTGCAGGCCGAAACGATGCCGTAGGTCGGTCCCTGGTAGCCCTTCATGATCGACACGTGGCCGGCGATCAGGTTGACCAGCGAACCGGGAATGAAGAACGGGCCGATCTTGCGCGGGCCACCTTCCATCAACGCCACGCCGGTCTCCTCGATCAGCGGCAAGCCGCCGATGCCGGAACCGATGTTGACGCCGACACGGGTCTTGTCGAGGTCGGGAATGTCCTCGAGCCCGGCGTCGGCGATCGCCTGGAACGCCGCGGCGATGCCGTAATGGATGAACACGTCCATGCGGCGCGCGTCTTTCGGCGAAATATAGTCGCCGATATTGAAATCTTTCACTTCGCCGGCGATCTGGCACGCCAGGTCGCTGGCATCGAAGCGGGTGATGGTGCCGATGCCGGACTTGCCGGCCAGCAGGTTGGCCCAGCCGGACGCAACATCGTTGCCCACCGGGGACACATGGCCAAGGCCGGTTACTACTACTCTACGTTTGGTCACGGGGCTTTCTCCGCAAAGGCAGGGAGGGCGTTCTCCCGATTGTTTCGAAACGGCCGCACCCAGGTCAGACAAAACCGGGGCGCACACAGGCACCCGTTTCGAAGCCGCCAACAAAAAGGACCTCTGCTGCGAGCGCCAGGCGCTATCGGGCAGAGGTCCCTGGGTACAGCAAAAAGAATTACTTGTTCAGATGAGCGTTGACGAAGTCAATCGCTTGCTGAACGGTGGTGATCTTCTCGGCTTCTTCATCCGGAATTTCGCACTCGAACTCTTCTTCCAGAGCCATCACCAGTTCAACGGTATCCAGGGAGTCAGCGCCCAGATCGTCGACGAAGGAAGACTCGGTTTTCACTTCGGCTTCGTTCACGCCCAGTTGCTCGGCAACGATCTTCTTGACGCGCTGTTCGATGTTTTCCATTTGTATTAACCCTTTACCTTTCTGATTCGGGATAACAAAACCCGAGTATTCTACAAAAAAAATTTAGAGTAGCCTACCTAAATGCTCCAACCGCCCATGAAAGGGAGGTTCAGGGCATCAGCATGCCACCATTTACATGCAAAGTCTGGCCCGTGATATAGGCCGCGCGATCCGACGCCAAAAAGGCCACGGCGTCGGCGATATCCTTGGCATCGCCCAGGCGGCCCAGGGCGATCTGCTGCACCAGCGCCTCGCGCTGCGCTTCCGGCAGGGCGCGGGTCATGTCGGTATCGATGAAGCCCGGCGCCACGCAGTTGACGGTGATGTTGCGGCTGCCCACTTCGCGCGCCATCGACTTGGTGAAGCCCATGATGCCCGCCTTGGCGGCGGCATAGTTGGCCTGGCCGGCGTTGCCCATCGCGCCCACCACCGAAGCGATGTTGACGATGCGGCCCCAGCGCGCCTTCATCATGCCACGCAGCACGGCCTTGGAGGCCTTGAACACCGACTTCAGGTTGGTGTCCATGATGGCGTCCCAGTCTTCGTCCTTCATGCGCATCAACAGGCCATCGCGGGTGATGCCGGCGTTGTTGACCAGGATGGCGATGTCGCCATGCTCCTTGGCGATGGTGTCGACCAGCGCCTCGATGGCGCCTTCCTCACCGACGTTGAGCACCATGCCCACGCCGCCCTGCGCCGCCAGGCGCTCGCCGATCGCGGCGGCACCGCTCTCGGAGGTGGCGGTGCCGATCACCTTGGCACCCTCGGCCGCCAGCGCGTCGGCAATGGCCGCACCGATGCCGCGGGAAGCGCCGGTCACCAGCGCCACTTTACCCTGCAGACTCATCAACTCTCTCCTCGAAATGCCCCGCCGCACATTCCAGACGGCAGCGGGGAAAGTGTCTCTTTTTTACCGCAAACCAGAGGCTTACTGCAGCTCTTGGCGCGCCGCTTCCAGCGCCGCCGCATCGGTCAGCGCCAGGCCCTTGACGTTGCCGTCGATGCGCTTGGCCAAGCCCGCCAGCACCTTGCCCGGACCGCACTCGGCCAGTTGCACGATGCCGTCGGCCGCCATTTTCTGCACCGTCTCGGTCCAGCGCACCGGGCTGTAGAGCTGGCGCACCAGGGCATCGCGGATCTGCGCCGGGTCACTGTAGCTCGCCACGTCCGCGTTGTGCAGCACCGGAATTGCCGGCGCCTTGATCTCCACCTCGGCCAGCGCGGCGGCCAGGCGCTCGGCTGCCGGCTTCATCAGCGCGCAGTGCGACGGCACCGACACCGGCAGCGGCAGCGCGCGCTTGGCGCCCTTGGCCTTGCACAGCTCCATGGCGCGCTCGACGGCGGCCTTGGCGCCGGCGATTACCACCTGGCCCGGCGAGTTGAAGTTGACCGCTTCCACCACCTCACCCTGCGCCGCCTCGGCACACGCCGCGCGGATGTCGTCGTCGGACAGGTTAAGGATGGCGGCCATCGCGCCTTCGCCGGCCGGCACCGCTTCCTGCATCGCCTGGGCACGCAGGCGCACCAGCTTGACCGCGTCGGCAAAGCTCAAAGCCCCGGCGGCGACCAGCGCGCTGTATTCGCCCAGGCTGTGGCCGGCTACCACGGCCGGCTGCGCGCCGCCAACGGCCTGCCAGGCACGCCAGGTGGCGACGCCGGCCGCCAGCATCAGCGGCTGGGTATTGATGGTGGCGTTGATGGCGTCGGCCGATTCGGCCTTGAGCATGGCCCACAGGTCGTCACCGAGCACGGCCGAGGCTTCGTCGAAGGTCTGCTTCACCACCGGCAGGTCGGCAAAGCCATCCATCATGTTGAGGCTTTGCGAGCCCTGGCCCGGGAAAACGAAGGCAAACGACATGGTGAATCTCCCAAGAAAACGTCAGGAACGAGGAACGCCAAGGGGCGCCGTCCCGACGCGCGCGGCGCGTCAACCTCGGGAGGCGCACGCCTTGGCGTGCTTGTGTCATCAGAAGGTGAGCAGTACCGCGCCCCAGGCGAAGCCGCCGCCGATGCCCTCCAGCATCACGGTCTGGCCACGCTTGATGCGGCCGTCGCGCACGGCAACGTCCAGCGCCAGCGGGATCGAGGCGGCAGAGGTGTTGCCCTGCTCGGGCAGCGTCACCACCACGCGCTCCATCGGCAGCCCCAGATGCTTGGCGGTCGATTCGATGATGCGCAGGTTGGCCTGGTGCGGCACCAGCCAGTCGACCCGATCCTTGCTCACGCCGGCCTCGGCCAGGGTCTTCTCGGCGATGTCGGACAGTGCCTTGACGGCGAACTTGAACACCGCCGGGCCATCCATGTTGAGGTAGGGCATGCCCTGGATCTTGCCGCCGGCGATCTGCGCCGGGGTGTTCAGGATGTCCTTGTAGCGCCCGTCCGCCGCCAGCTTGGCGTGCAGGATGCCGGGCTCGTCCGACTCGCCCAGCACCACGGCACCGGCGCCGTCACCGAACAGCACGCAGGTGCGGCGGTCTTCCCAGTCGAGGATGCGCGACATCACCTCGGCCCCGACCACCAGCGCCTTCTTGGCCATGCCGGACTTGATGTAGTTGTTGGCGGTAATCAGCGCGTACATGAAGCCGGCGCACACCGCCTGCACGTCGAACGCGGCGCAGCCGTGCACGCCGAGCTTTTCCTGCAGCAGGCAGGCGGTGCTGGGGAACACCATGTCGGGGGTAGTGGTCGCCACCACGATGAGGTCGATCTCATCGGCTGCGACGCCCGCGTCGGCCAGCGCGGCCCGGGCCGCCTTGAGCGCGAGGTCGCTGGTTTTTTCCTGCTCGTCGGCGATGTGGCGGGCGCGGATACCAGTACGGGAAACGATCCACTCGTCACTGGTGTCGACGCGCTCAGCCAGCATCGCATTCGTAAGCACGGTCGGCGGCAGGTAGCTGCCGGTGCCGAGAATGCGTGAATAGGCCATGTGTCTCAGTTCGCTGCTGCCTCGGATTGCTTGATGTGTTCTAGTTGCTGTGCAACCCGCTCGGCGATGTGAGCAATCACGTTGGAACCGGCCTCCTCGCAAGCCTGTTCCAGCGCGTACCGGAATCCCAGCGCGTCGGTGCCGCCGTGGCTTTTCACCACGATACCGCGCAAGCCCAAGAGGCTCGCGCCGTTGTAGCGGCGGGCATCCACCCGTTTCTTGAAGTGGTTCAGGACCGGCATGGCGGCCAGCGCACACAACCGGGTCCACCAGCTTCGGGTGAATTCTTCGCGCAGGAAGGAGGCAATCATGTGCGCCAGACCCTCGGAGGTCTTCAGCGCCACGTTGCCGGTAAATCCGTCGCAGACTACCACATCCACCGTGCCGCGGTAGATGTCGTTGCCTTCAACGTTGCCGTAAAAATTCAGTTCGGCGTCTTTCAGCAGCTCGGCGGCCTGCTTGACGGTCTCGTTGCCCTTGATGTCTTCGGAGCCGATGTTCAGCAGGCCCACCGTGGGGCTGGCCTTGCCGGACAGGCTGGACACCAGCTCGGAGCCCATGATGCCGAATTGCAGCAGTTGCGCCGGGGTGCAGTCGACATTGGCGCCCAGGTCCAGCATGCAGCTGGTGCCCTTGCTTGTGGGCAACAGCTTGGCGATGGCCGGACGGTCGATGCCGGGAATGGTCTTGAGCACGAAGCGCGCGGTGGCCATCAGCGCACCGGTGTTGCCGGCCGACACGGCCGCCTGCGCCTCGCCTTCCTTGACGAGGTTGATCGCCACCCGCATCGACGAGTCTTTCTTGTTCTTCATGGCCAGCTGCGGCGATTCGTCCATGCCCACCACCTGGGAAGCGTGATGGATGCGCAGACGGTCGCGCGCGACGGCGGCATGCAGCGCCAATTCCGCCTCGAGGGCGGTCTGGTCACCTACAAGAATGAGTCGAGCGTCGGGATGGTCTTGGAGAAACTGGATCGATGCCGGGACGGTGACCTTGAGGCCAACGTCACCGCCCATTGCATCAACCGCTACGGTGATAGTCATCAACGTGTACGGTAGTGAACCTACCTGTTGTTATCTGACAGGTAAAGTTTGTGCGGGGAAAAAGCGATTACTCGCCCTTGGTCTTTACGACTTTGCGGCCACGGTAGAAACCGTTCGGGCTGATGTGGTGACGCAGGTGGGCTTCACCGGTGGTCGGCTCAACGGCCAGCGCCGGGGCGGTCAGGAAATCGTGGGCGCGGTGCATGCCACGCTTGGACGGGGACTTTTTGTTCTGTTGAACGGCCATGGTCAACTCCTAAGAATTTCAAGTAGATTCTATTACACGAATCCGGTTTATTCGGACTTGGTTCCCTTGAGCGCCGCCAGCACCGCGAACGGATTCGGCTTGTCGGCCTTGGCGCGCTCCAGGGCATCCGTACCGCAATCGTCGTGCTTCGGCGACAGCGGCAAGCCCATGATGATTTCGTCTTCGACCAGCCGAACCACGTCCAACTCCGGCTCGGCCATGATGGCGTCGAGCGTTTCGTCGGCCTCGCAGGCCGCCTCGAGCTTCTCCTCGTCGGTGAACAGCGTCACCGAGGAGTCGGTCTTGAGCACATATGGCATGCTGGACAGACAACGCTGGCAGCGCACGGAGATCGTGGCGTCGAGTGTCAGTCTGAGCACGGCACGACGCAAGGCGTCGACATGGCCGGTGAGGGTATAGACTACCTCACCGCCCGTATCGGACAGATCGTCGTGCACGCGCGGATCCAGCGCCGCGATGGCCAGGGTGCCAGTCTGCGAGCGGCCCTCGCGGGCAAACTTCAGCGGATCGATCAAAATCGGTTTAGACATAAACCTCGCATGATATAATTCGCCTCCCCGATTTGTCAAAAGAATCAAGCATTCACACCATGCAGATTGTCCTCGCTTCCACCTCTCCCTACCGTCGCGAGATCATCGCGCGCCTGGGCCTGCCGTTCGAGGCCGTGGCGCCGCATTGCGACGAAACCCCGCTACCCGACGAGACCGCGCTCATGACCGCCACGCGCCTGGCGCGCGCCAAGGCCGAGTCGCTGGCAGGGCGTTTTCCGGCGGCGCTGATCATCGGCTCGGACCAGGTGGCGCTGCTCGACGGCCAGCAGATCGGCAAGCCGCTCGAGTTCGAGCGTGGGGTGGAGATGCTGAAGTGGATGAGCGGCCGTACCGTGCTGTTCCATTCGGCGCTGGCGCTGGTGAATACCGCCACCGGCCGGGTACAGGAGACGGTGGGGCTGACGCGCGTGACGCTGCGCGAGCTGTCCGAGACGCAGATCCGCCACTACCTGACGCGCGAGCCGGACGCGCTGCATTGCGCCGGCGCCGCCAAGAGCGAGGGGCTGGGCGGCGCGCTGATCGCCCGCATCGAGTCGGACGATCCCAATTCGCTGATCGGCGTGCCGCTGTTCGAGCTGGTGACGATGCTGAACAACGAAGGCGTGGAGATCCTGTGATGGCCGGCACGCTGTTTTTGATCCCCACCCCGCTCGGCGACGAGGCCACGCCCTGGCTGCCCGAGCCGGAGCGCGCCCGCGTGCTGCACATCACCCATTTTGTGGTGGAGGCGGAGAAGACCGCGCGCCGCCACCTCAAGGCGCTCGGCGTGACCACGCCGATCCGCGAGCTGACGCTGTCCACGCTGAACGAGCACACCAAGCCCGCCGAGGTGGCGGCGCTGCTGCAACCCTTGGCCGAGGGCCACGACCTGGGCCTGGTGTCAGAAGCCGGCTGCCCGGCGGTGGCCGACCCCGGCGCACAGCTGGTGGCGCTGGCGCACGAGAAGGGCTTCCGCGTGGAGCCGTTGATCGGGCCGTCGTCGATTCTGCTCGCGCTGATGGCGTCCGGCGCCAACGGCCAGTGCTTCGCCTTCCACGGCTATTTGCCGGTGGACGCGGCCGAGCGCGCCAAGGCGGTGAAGGAGTTGGAGCAGCGCTCGCGCCAGCGCAACGAGACGCAGATTTTCATCGAGACGCCGTACCGCAACAACGCGCTGCTGCAACAGCTGCGCGAGACGCTGAGCCCGGCGACGCGGCTGTGCGTGGCGGCCGACCTGACGCTGCCCAGCCAGACCATCGTCAGCCGGCGCGTCAAGGACTGGCCGAAGGACGCGCCGGACTTCCACAAGCGCCCGGCGCTGTTCGTGATCCACGCCGGCTGAGCCCTCGCCGACGCCAGCTTGGTCCAAGACTTCAGCCAAGCTGTCCGTTAGCCCGCACGGGGTGCAAGCAGCCCCGCCAGCTTCTCCCGCGCCGCCTCATCCAGCCGCTCTCCCGCCAGCCGCAGCGTCGCCCGCCCCATGGCGCGGTAGGCATCGGCACACAGCGCGTCGCCGATGGCGGTGAGATGGCGCGCCACCGTGCCGGCGTCGCCGCGCACGATCGGTCCGGTCAGCGCCGCAGCCGGTCCCAGCGCCAGCGTGTTGTCGAGCGTCTGGCGCATCAGCCCGCCGACCAGCTGCGATGCCACCGCCGCGTCGATGCCCGCCCCGGCGGCCACCTGCAGCGCCAGGGCGTTGAGCGTCACCAGGTAGTTGGACGCCATCGACAGCGCGGCGTGGTACGCCGCCTTGCCGCCCGGCGCCAGCCGGAACGGGCGTCCGCCGAGGGCTTCGGCCAGCCGTTCCAGTTCGCTGCAGACGCTTTCCTCCCCCTCCAACGCGCACAGCGTGCCGCCGAATCCCGTCACGGCACGCGCTGGCTCGGCGAACGAGAATGCCGGGTGCAGGCTGCCGATGCGTACCCCGCACTCGGCCAAGGGCGCCAGCAGACTCGCCTCGCCGGCACCACTGGCGTGGAACACCAGCGCCCCGGCCGGCAGCACGCCGACTTCAGCCAGCGCGTGTGCCGTGTCGGCGATCGCCGCATCCGGCACGGCCAGCAGGTAGAGCTCGGCCGGCGCCAGCTGGGTCAACTGGCTTACGGCGCGCCCGGCGCCGATGAAGCCGGCGGCGTCACGGGCATGCACGGCGTCGCGGCACAGCACGTCGACCACGGTATAACCGGCATCACGCGCCAGCCGACCCAGCGTGCGCCCCAGCCGGCCGGCACCGATGATGCTCAGGCTGGGCATAGCCTCTCCTCGCATGCTCTGCGCATCAGCGCAGCGTCATGCCATACTGCCAATGACATGATTGATTTCCCCGAATGGATATAGCCCATGAAACTGATCCTGTTCCTGCTGCTGCTCGCCCTGCCGCTGTCGTACGCGGCCCTCCTCTACAACGCGCTGGTCGGCCTCAAGCATCAGGTCGGCAAGTGCTGGGCCAACATCGACGTGCTGCTCAAGCAGCGTCACGACGAATTGCCCAAGCTGGTCGAAGTGTGCCGCCAGTATGCCCAGTTCGAACAGACCACGCTGATCAAGGTGATGGAGGCGCGCGCCGCCATCTCGGAAGCGGCGCGTGCCGGCAACATCGGCCGGCTCGGCGAACTGGAAGGCGGACTGGCCGGCCTGCTCGGCCAGCTGTTCGCCGTGGCCGAGGCCTACCCGGAGCTCAAGGCCGACCAGCAGTTTTCCCACTTGGCGCAACGCATCAGCCAACTGGAGGACAACATCGCCGACCGGCGCGAACTCTACAACGAAGCGGTCAACCTCAACAACGTGCGCATCGAACAGTTCCCGGACGTGTTCGTCGCCCGGCTGTTCGGTTTCCGTCCGGCCACGCCGCTGCGCTTTGCCGCCGCCGAGACGCGCGATGTCGATCTGACAGCACTGTTCCAGCGTTAAGTGAAACGACAGCTGATCCGCCGCCTGACCGGCCATGGCTGGCTGGCCTTCACCGGCTACCCCGCGCTTCTGTGGCTCGGTGCCAAGCTCAAGCCCGCCCTGCCCTATCCGCTCGCCCTGTCACTGTGCATGATGCTCGGCCTCACGGCCTGGTGGCTCAACTACCGCCGCTATCGGCTGATCGCCGACACCCCCACCTCGCGTACCGGTTCGGTGGCCTTGGGCTACGTCGAACTGTTCGGCCGCGCACGCAGTCACGAACGCGCGCCGCTCTGCAGCACGCTGAGCGGACGGCGCTGCGTCTGGTACCGCTGGGAACGCCGCCATGCCAGCCGGGAAAGCCCGCTCGAGCCGGAGCAGCGGGAGGAAAGCCACGCCACCTTCCTGCTGCAGGACGGCCGTGGCGAGGTGGTGGTCGACCCGGAACGGGCCGAGATTCACGCCGCCCACCGCACGCGCTGGCGGGACAAGGAATACCTCTGTAGCGAGGAATGGATCGCCGACGACGACCCACTCTACGTCATCGGCGAGCTGATCGCCATCGGCGGCGACACATCGGCGGACCTCGCACGGCGCGACGTGTCCGAGCGGCTGTCGGAGTGGAAGCGCGACCAGCCGGCGCTGCTGCGCCGCTTCGATCTCGACCGCAGTGGCACCCTCGACGAGCAGGAATGGCTGGCGGCACGCGCCGCCGCCGAACGCGAGGTGCGGCAACAGCAGCGGGAACTCGCCGCCACCCCGCTGACGCTGCACCTGCAGCCACCGGCCGACGGCCGGCCCTACCTGATCGCCACGCGTTCGCCGCGGGACAACGCCCGCGCCTTCCGCTGGCGCGCCTGGCTGCATCTGGCGGTCGCCCTGGCCAGCCTGCTGCTCTGGCTGAGGACGGGCTGAGCCCGGCCGCCGATCCCAATCCCTTGCCGTCTTCGGCTCAGAGGAGCAACGCCCGCTTGACGATGGGCGCGAGCGCCAGCGAGGGCGGCAAGGCGCCGAAGCCGCCGCCCCAGTCCTCGCCCAGGCGCGAGGTGCAGAACGCCTCGGCCAGCGGCTCCGGCGCGTAGCGCAGCAGCAGGCTCGCCTGCATCAGCAGCACCAACTGGCGCGCCAGGCGCCGGGCGTCGGCTTCCTGTTGCAGCGCTGGCCGGCGCAGGCCGTCGGCCAGCCGCGTCAGCGCGTGGCGGTAAGCAGGATGGCGCCCCGGCACCCGCGCCAGCTCCGCCAGCAGCGCGTCCAGCGCGCGCGGCAACTTGGCCAGGGTACGCAGCACGTCGAGGCACATCACGTTACCCGCCCCTTCCCAGATCGAATTGACCGGCATCTCGGCGTAGATGCGCGCCATCACGCTCTCCGCCATGTAGGCGTTGCCGCCCATCGCCTCCATCGCCTCGGCCGCCAGCTCCGGCCCGCGCTTGCACACCCAGTACTTGGCAGCGGGGATCAAGAGGCGGCGCAGCAGCGTCTCGCCCTCGTCGTCCGGCGCATCGCCGGCGCGTGCCAGGCGCAGGGCCAGGGCGATGGCGGCCTCGACCTCCAGCGCCATATCGGCCAGCACGTTCTGCATCAGCGGCTGTTCCACCAGCTTCTGGCCGAAGGCCCGGCGATGGCGGCAGTGATGCACCGCCTGCGACAGCGCCTGGCGCATCAGCCCGGCGGTGCCGAGCACGCAGTCGAGCCGGGTATGGCCGCCCATCTCGAGGATGAGCGGCACGCCGCGCCCCTCCTCGCCCAGCAGCACACCGTAGGCAGCCTCGAACTCCACCTCGGCCGAAGCGTTGGAGCGGTTGCCGAGCTTATCTTTGAGACGCTGCAGCCGGATCGCGTTGCGCTGGCCGTCGGGCAGCCAGCGCGGCATGAAGAAGCACGACAAGCCGCCGGGAGCCTGCGCCAGCACCAGGTGAGCGTCGCTCTGCGGCGCCGAGAAAAACCACTTGTGGCCGGTGAGGCGGTAGCTGCCGTCGGACGTCGGTTCGGCCCGCGTGGTGTTGGCACGCACGTCGGAGCCGCCCTGCTTCTCGGTCATGCCCATGCCGATCAACCCGCCGCGCTTCTGGCCGAACGGCAGGTCGCGCTCGTCGTAGTCGCGGCTGCACAGCGTCGGCAGCCAGTCCAGCGTCAGGCCGGCGTGTTGCGACAGCACGGGAATCGCGCCGAAGGTCATGGTGGTGGGACACAGCGTGCCGGCCTCGACCTGGGCCTGCAGCAGGAAGGCGGCGGCGCGCGCCACGTGCGCGCCCGGCTGGGGATCAACCCACGGCGCGCAGTGCAGGCGGCGGTCGACGATGCCGCGCATCAACGCGTGCCAGGCGGGGTGGAACTCCACCTCGTCGCGCCGGAAACCCTGGGCGTCGAAGCAGTGCAGCAGCGGAGGATACAGGTTGGCCAGCCGCCCCTGCTCGAAGCTCTCGCGGCGGCCCAGTTCGGCACCACAGTAGCTCAGCTGCTCGCGCGCCCAGGCCGCACCTTCGCGCACGATGCCTTCCTGCAAGGCGGCATCGCTGGTGAACAGGTTGTAGTCGACCAGAGGCGGCGGCTGGTTGAAGACTTCGTGGGTAGACTGGGTCATGCGGAATCTCCTTGCCGGAGCGCGGCCACAAGGGCAGGCGGACAACAGACACCAAAGGGATTTTTGCAGACTAGACCCGGCGGCAGCCCCCGGCAAGGTCGGACCCCACCAACGAAAACGGCTCCCCGAGGGGAGCCGTTGCAGCGGCAAAGGCGGGCCGAGGCAGAATGGAAGCCTGCCTCGCCCTATCCTGACAACTTACTCGTACTCTTCGACCGACGGGCAGCTGCACACCAGGTTGCGGTCGCCGTAGACGTCGTCGATGCGGTTCACGCTCGGCCAGAACTTGTTCTCCAGCACGTACGGCAGCGGGAAGAAGCCTTCCTCGCGGCTGTACGGGCGGTCCCAGTCGCCGGCGATGTCGGCCTTGCTGTGCGGGGCGTTCACCAGCGGGTTGTCGTTCAGCGGCCAGACGCCGTTCTGCACCTTGTCGATTTCCTGGCGGATGGCCACCATTGCGGCGATGAAACGGTCCAGCTCGGCCTTGGACTCGGACTCGGTCGGCTCGATCATCAGCGTGCCGGCCACCGGGAAGCTCATGGTCGGAGCGTGGAAGCCGTAGTCCATCAGGCGCTTGGCCACGTCCACCTCGGTGATGCCGGAGGCGGCCTTGAGCGGACGCAGGTCGATGATGCACTCGTGCGCCACGCGGCCGTTGCGGCCGGTATACAGCACCGGGTAGTGCGCCGACAGGTTCTGCATCAGATAGTTGGCGTTCAGCAGGGCCATTTCGGTGGCATGCTTCATGCCCTCGGCACCCATCATGCGGATGTACATGTAGGAAATCGGCAGGATGGAAGCGGAACCGAACGGCGCAGCGGACACCGCGCTCTGGCCGGCCACGGCCCCCGGCACCTCGGACACCACGTGGTTGGCCATGAACGGCGCCAGGTGGGCCTTCATGCCGATCGGCCCCATGCCCGGGCCGCCGCCGCCGTGCGGGATGCAGAAGGTCTTGTGCAGGTTCATGTGCAGCACGTCGGCGCCGATGTCGGCCGGGCGGGTCAGGCCCACCTGCGCGTTCATGTTGGCGCCGTCCATGTACACCTGGCCGCCGGCCGCATGCACGATCTCGCAGATATCCTTGATGCCTTCCTCGAACACGCCGTGGGTGGACGGATAGGTGATCATCAGCGCGCCCAGGTTGGCGGCATGCTGCTCGACCTTGGCCTTGAGATCGGCCATGTCCACGTTGCCGTTCTCGTCGGTCTTCACCACCACCACCTGCATGCCCAGCATCTGCGCGGTGGCCGGGTTGGTGCCGTGCGCGGATTGCGGGATCAGGCACACGGTGCGGTGCGCCTCGCCACGGCTGGCGTGGTAGCGGCGGATGGCCAACAGGCCGGCGTATTCGCCCTGCGCGCCAGAGTTCGGCTGCATCGAGATGGCGTCGAAGCCGGTGATGGCCATCAGCTGCTGCTGCAGGCCCTCGATCATTTCCAGGTAGCCGGCGGCCTGGTCGCGCGGGGCGAACGGGTGCATGTCGGCGAATTCCGGCCAGGTGATCGGGATCATCTCGCTGGTGGCGTTGAGCTTCATGGTGCAGCTGCCGAGGCTGATCATGGAGTGGTTCATCGCCAGGTCGCGGTTCTCCAGCTTCTTGAGATAGCGCAGCATCTCGTGTTCGCTGTGATGGGTGTTGAACACCGGGTGGGTCAGGATGGCCGATTCGCGCTTCAAGGCGGCCGGAATGGCGTCGGCAGCGGCGGCATCCAGCGCGGCGATGTCGGCCGTCTTGCCGGTGAAGATCTCGATCAACTGGGCCAGGTCGGCTTCGCTGGCGGCTTCGTGGAAGGCCACGCCCAGCACGCCGTTGCCGGCGTCACGCAGGTTGATGCCGGCGGCCAGCGCGGCGGCGTAGACCTCGGCCGCCTTGGCACCCAGGTCGACCTGCACGGTGTCGTAGAAGCGGTCGAACACCAGCTTGCCGCCGGCAGCCTTCACCGCATGGGCGAAGATGGCGGCCAGACGGTGGATGCGCGCGGCGATGCGCTTCACGCCCTCGGCGCCGTGGTACACCGCGTACATGCCGGCGATGTTAGCCAGCAGCACCTGCGAGGTACAAATATTGGAGTTGGCCTTTTCGCGGCGGATGTGCTGCTCGCGGGTCTGCAGCGCCATGCGCAGCGCGGTCTTGCCCTTGGCGTCGACCGACACGCCGATGATGCGGCCCGGCGCCGAGCGCTTCATGTCGTCCTTGAACGCGAAGTAGGCGGCGTGCGGGCCGCCAAAGCCCATCGGCACGCCGAAGCGCTGGGTGTTGCCCACCGCCACGTCGGCGCCCATCTCGCCCGGCGATTTCAGCGCCACCAGCGCCATCACGTCGGCGGCGACGATGGTCAGCGCACCACGGGCTTTGGCGGCGGCGATGTACGGGGTGAGGTCCAAGAGCTCGCCGCTCTCGCCCGGGTACTGGAACAGTGCGCCGAAGTAGTCGCCGTTGCCCGCTTCTTCCGGATGGCCCAGCACCAGTTCGAAGCCGAAGTACTCGGCGCGGGTCTTCATGACGTCCAGCGTCTGCGGCAGCACGCGGCGGTCGACGAAGAACTGGTTGGACTTGGACTTGGACACGCGGCGCGCCATCGCCATGGCTTCGGCGGCGGCGGTGGCTTCGTCGAGCAGCGAGGCGTTGGCGACTTCCAGACCGGTCAGGTCGATGATCATCTGCTGGAAGTTCAGCAGCGCTTCCAGGCGGCCCTGGGCGATTTCGGCCTGGTACGGGGTGTAGGCGGTGTACCAGCCCGGGTTTTCCAGCACGTTGCGCAGGATCACACCCGGGGTCAGCACCGGGTAGTAGCCCAGGCCGATGAAGGACTTGTTGACGACGTTCTTGCCGGCGATCGCTTTCAGATCGGCCAGCGCGTCGGCTTCACGCTCGGCCGGCGGCAGGTCCAGCGCGCGGTTGAAACGGATGTTGGCCGGCACGGTCTGGGCCACCAGCTCTTCCAGCGAGCTGACGCCGACAGCGGCCAGCATTTCCGCCTTTTCGGTCTCGCACGGGCCGATGTGGCGGGCGATGAATTCGTCGTGATTAAACAGGGTAGAGAGTGTCATGTTGCAAGTATCCGGATGCAAGAAGACTATGGACCGGCGCTGCCGGCCCGTAAAAGCAAAGGCCCCACGCCCAGGGGCGCGAGGCCGGCACGGCTCGATCAGGCGCCGATTTCCTGAGCGTACTCGTCGGCGCTCAGCAGCTTGTCGAGGTCGGCGGCGTTGGCCGGCTTGAGCTTGAAGAACCAGCCCTGGCCGTACGGCTCGCTGTTGGCCAGTTCCGGCGCGGCTTCCAGCTCCTCGTTCACCTCCACCACTTCACCTTCGATCGGCGAATAGATATCGGAAGCGGCCTTGACCGATTCGACCACGCCGGCCTGCTCGCCTTCGCCCAGGGCGGCGCCCACTTTCGGCAGCTCGACGAACACGATGTCGCCCAGCAGCTCCTGGGCGTGCTCGGTGATGCCCACAGTCACGGTGCCGTCCTCTTCCAGACGCAGCCATTCGTGGCTGGATACGTATTTCAATTCGGCGGGAATCTGGCTCATTACTGCATCTCCAATGTAAAAAAAGGGGTCATGACAAGGTCTTGCGGCCTTGTCCGGAAGCCGGCCGCGCCAGCCTCCACTCAGTCCGGATACTTCGGCTTAATTAAAGACTTTTTTGCCGTTGCGAACAAACGGCATCTTGACCACGCGCACCTCGGTCAGCGTGCCGCGCAGATCGACCAGCGCGGTCTCGCCGGTGGCGGCCGGCACGCGGGCGATGGCGATGGAATGCTTCAGCGTCGGCGAGAAGGTACCGCTGGTGATGACGCCTTCCCCGGCACCCTCGACCACCACCTTCAGGCCCTCGCGCAGCACGCCGCGGCCTTCCAGCACCAGGCCGACCTGCTTCATGGCGACACCGGCGGCCTTCTGCGCTTCCAGCGCGCGGCGGCCAATGAAATCGCGCTCGGCCGGCTCCCAGGCGATGGTCCAGCCCATGCCGGCGGCCAGCGGCGACACGGTCTCGTCCATGTCGTGGCCGTACAGGTTCATGCCGGCCTCCAGGCGCAGCGTGTCGCGCGCACCCAGGCCAATCGGCGCCACGCCGGCGGTCAAGAGTTCGCGGAAGAAGGTCGGCGCCTCGGCGGCGGGCACCATGATTTCCAGGCCGTCTTCGCCGGTATAGCCGGTTCGGGCAAAGAACCAGTCGCCTGCAGGCAAACCCTGGAAGACTTTCAGTGATTTGATAGCGTCTGCCAGCGTCGGCTTGACCGCACAGACCTTGGCAATGGCGTTGGGGCCCTGCACCGCCAGCATGGCCAGATCGCGGCGCACGTTCAGGCTCACGTCGAAACCGGCCTTCTGCTGCTCCATCCAGGCCAGGTCCTTGTCGGTGGTGCCGGCGTTGACCACCATGCGATAGCCGTAGGAAGTGAGATAGACGATCAGGTCATCGACCACGCCGCCATCGGCATTGAGCATGCCGGAGTACAGCGCCTTGCCCTCGAAGCCCAGTTTGGCGACGTCGTTGGCGATCAGCTTCTGCAGCCAGGCCTTGGCGTCGGCGCCGGTGATGTCGATCACCGTCATGTGGGAGACGTCGAACATGCCGGCGTCGCTACGCACCTGCTCGTGCTCTTTCAGCTGCGAGCCGTAGTGGATGGGCATTTCCCAGCCGGCAAAGTCGACCATCTTGGCGCCGGCGGCGAGGTGTTCGTCAAACAGGGGGGTACGTTTCGGGGCCGTCATGCGGAGTCCTTAAGGGTGCGTTCATCCTTCAATACACCCCTCTGTCCCTACACCTGAGATTTTCCGGCCGCTGCAGCACGGCCGTTAGCCCCTTCGGTGGACGCCTGGAACCAGGCGCCGCTCTCCAGATTCGGCGGGCCGCTCATGGAGCGACGGCCCGATCCTCGCAGTCCTTTTGCCTGAGCGATTGCGGGTGCACTTGCGCCTTCGGCGGTGGCCGGCTTGTGCGGCCACTCTCTCCTGCTAGATGGGGCCAGATTATCGGCGCTGGCCGCCGGTCTGGCAAGCCGAACACGGCAGCAAGCGCGATTATGTCGGCGCGACGCCACGTCATTTTGCCTTATTCCTACGTCCGAATCCCTTGGCGCGCCAGTATGATCGAAACCCGGTTCACACCGCTACCGGCCCCACCGGCACCCGCGCGAGCGACCAGTTGGTCCGCGCCCATGCCCACAGTTCGGCGAGATCATGGCACTCCGCCGGCGGCACATGGCCGAGCCGGACCAGCGCCCGGCGCAGCTCCTCGGCCGCCGCCTCAGGCGATATCGCCGGCGCCAGCGTCTGCTTGGACAGCTTCTCGCCGGCGGCGTTGACCATCAGGGGCAGGTGGCAATAGCTCGGCGTCGCCACCCCCAGCGCCCGTTGCACGGCGATCTGGCGCGGCGTCGACACCAAGAGATCGGCCCCGCGCACGATATCGGTCACCCCCTGCTCTGCGTCGTCCACCACTACCGCCAGTTGATAAGCCCAAAAGCCGTCGGCGCGCAGCAGCACGAAGTCGCCGATGTCGCGCTCCAGTTCCTGGCGGTACTCCCCCTGCAGCCGGTCGACGAAGACCGTCTCGCCCGGCGCCACACGCAAGCGCCAGGCCCGGCCGGGGCGATCCGATGGGCAGCCATCACGGCAGGTACCCGGGTAGACGAAGCCATCCACCCCGCGTTGGGCGTGCATGGCGATCTCCTTGCGGGTGCAGGCGCAAGCGTACGCCAAGCCATCCCTTATCAGCTGATCCAGCGCGGCGCGGTACAGCTCATGGCGCCGGCTCTGGTACACCACCTCGCCATCCCATTCGAAGCCCAGCGCCTCCAGCGTGTGCAGGATGGCCGACGCCGCTCCCGCCATCTCGCGCAGCGGGTCGAGGTCTTCCATGCGCAGCAGCCATTCACCCCCCCGGCTATATGCCTCGAGATAACTGCCGACGGCGGTGGTCAGCGAGCCGGCGTGCAACAGACCGGTCGGGCTGGGCGCAAAGCGGCCACGGTAGGGGACGGAAGGAACGAAGGAAGAGGTCATCGGGAACGGCCGGGAAAATCAAACGGCGGCAAAATTGACTAGACTGTGGAATAGTAGCGTTGAACAGCCAGAGGAAACCGCGATGGCCTACGTTGTAACCGAAGCCTGCATCAAATGCAAATACACCGACTGCGTCGACGTCTGCCCGGTCGATTGCTTCCACGAAGGTCCCAATTTCCTCGCCATCGACCCCGACGAGTGCATCGACTGCACGCTGTGCGTCGCCGAGTGCCCGGTCGAAGCCATCTACGCCGAAGAAGACGTGCCGGCCGATCAGCTGCACTTCATCGAAATCAACGAGAGGCTGGCCAAGGTCTGGCCGGTCATCGCCACCAAGAAAGACCCCCTGCCCGATCACGAGGACTGGGCCAAGGTCACCGACAAGACCCAATACCTGGAAGAGTAAGATCCGCGGAGTTAGGATCAGCTCGCGGCGCGGCTCACGCCAGCGGCAGGCGCACCGTGAAGCAAGCGCCGCCAGCGTCAAGGTTGCCCGCGTGCACGCTGCCGTGCAGTTCCTCGACCACTTTCTTGACGATGGCGAGCCCCAGTCCGGTGCCCCCCGAGCGCGTGGTGAAAAACGGCTCGAACACCCGCTCCAGCAGTTCGTCGGCCACCCCCGGTCCCTCGTCATCCACGCTCACCAGCACCTCGCCCCCCTCCTGCCGTGCGCTCAGACCGACCCGCTGGCCCTCGCCGGAAAAATGCAGGGCGTTATCCAGCAGATTGACCAGCACCCCGGCCAGCGCCTTGCGATCGCCGGCAACCCGCGCCTCGGAATCCAGCGCAAAGTCACACTCCAGCCGAACCGCCCGGGCGGCGTAGTGCGGCTGCACCACGGCACGCACCTCTTCCACCAAGCCGGCCATGTCGAGCAATTCACACTCGGATACCTGCCCCCGGACAAAGCCCAGCATGTTCTGGATCAGGCCCTCCAGCGCCTTGAGACGGGCCAGGCTCTTGTCGATGAAACGCTCGCGCTCCGCCTCGCCCAAGCCCGGCTGACGCAGGTTGGCGGTGTAGAGCATGGCGGTCGTCAACGGTGTGCGCAGCTGATGCGCCAGCGACGCCGCCATGCTGCCCATCGAGGCCAGCTTCTGCTGCTGCGCGAGTTCGCTGGACAGCTGATGCAGATGGGTCACGTCATGCAACAACACAATCTGACCGCCCAGTTCGGGTAGATCCTGATACTGCAGTGTGATGCGCCGCGCCGGCTGCTCGCCGCAACGCGGTAACAAGAAGGTGTTATCAATACCGGTCGGCAGAAAGCCGGCCAGCACCTCCGCCCAGAGCCGGCCTCGAACCGAGGCGCCTAGCATCGTCTCGGCGGCGGAGTTCTCGGTATGCACCCGGCCATCGGCCAACAGCTCGACCACGCCGGCCGGCAGGGCCTCCAGCAGCATGCCGAGCCGCTCGGCCAGCGCGGCATTGTTGGACAGCTGCCGCCTCAGCTCGTTGTTGGCCTCGTCCAGCTGGGCATTCAGTACGTTGACCTGCCCCTGCAGTTGGTTGTAGGCGTCGATCAGCTGGCCGGAAACGGCGTTGAACTGGGCAAAGGCCTGCTCCAGGGTTTGCTGGTCGTGCAAGTTTGAAACAATTTTTGTCATTTACTCCGACACATTTGTAAAAATCGATTAATCGGTATGATAATTATCCAAACCGGTTAAGCCAATCTGGGGTACATTTGCCATATTGATCGGCGCCCATGGCCCCCGAGACACCCGAATAACTGGCGTATCGAGACTTCGACGATACCCCCAAAAACACGATGCAGCGGAGGTTTCCGTGTCAGAACTTCTAAAAAAAATTGATGCCCGCACCAAGCTCGCTGGCACCAACAAGCTCGAAATCCTGCTGTTCTCTCTCGGAGAAGACCAACGGACCGGGCGCAAGGAAGTTTTCGGGATCAATGTGTTCAAGGTGCGCGAGGTCATGCGCACCCCTGAGATCACCTCCGCTCCGGAAATGCCCTCCTCGGTGGAAGGCATGGTCAGCCTGCGCGGCGCGCTCGTGCCCATCATCGATCTGGCCAAGTACGCCGGCATCGTCACCGACAAGAAGCCCGAGATCATGATCGTGACCGAATACAACGGCCACACCCAGGGGTTCCTGGTCGAGGCCGTGGACACCATCCTGCGGCTGGACTGGTCCGCCATGCGCGTGCCGCCGGAAATGATCACCAACCGCATGGGCGGCCTGGTCACCGCCGTGACCGAGCTCAACAACACCCTGGTCATGATGATGGACGTGGAAAAAGTCCTGGCCGAGACCTCGCTCTCCGACGACGCCCATCATTTCCTGAACATCGAGCCGATCAAGGAAGAACGCATGATTTTCTTCGCCGACGACTCGGTCGTCGCGCGCAAGCAGATCGAACGCACCCTGGAGGCCATGGGTGTCAAATACGCCTACGCCATCAACGGCATGCGCGCCTGGGATGAACTGCAGAAGATGGCCGCCCAGGCTGACCTGTCCGGCCGCAAGCTCTGCGACATCATCCACCTGGTTCTCACCGACGTGGAAATGCCGGAAATGGACGGCTACATGCTGACCAAGCTCATCAAGAGCGACCCGCGCTTTGCCGGCATCCCGGTGCTGATGCACTCCTCGCTGTCGGGCAATTCCAACCAGAAGCTCGGCGAATCGGTCGGCGTCGACTCCTACGTGTCCAAATTCGAAGCACAAAAACTGGCGATCAAGCTGCGCGAAATGCTGCATATCGGCAAATAACCCGCGCCTGACGATCGTACTCAAAAAATCGGGAAAGGTTCGACATGTCAACCGACGCTACCCTGCTCGCCAATATCGATGCCCGCACCAAGCTGGTCGGCTCCAACAAGATGGAGATCCTGCTGTTCTCGCTGGGCACGCGGGAAACCTTCGGCATCAACGTCTTCAAGGTGCGCGAGGTCTCGCAGACCCCCGCCATCACCAAGACTCCGAACATGCCGTTCGGCGTCGAAGGCGTGCTCTCGCTGCGCGGCAACATCATCCCGATCATTTCCCTGGCCCGCTTCATCGGCGCGAACGAACCCGGCAAGAAGTACGAAACGATGATCGTCACCGAGTTCAACAAGAGCACCCAGGCCTTCCTGGTGGACTCGGTGGACCGGATCATCCGCGTCGACTGGGACAAGGTCCGCTCGCCCGACAACATGATGGGCAGCAGCGCCTCGGCGGCCGAGGGGATTTCGGCCAACGGCATGAACCTGATCACGGCCATCACCGAACTGGAAGACGGCAAGCTGGTCTCGATCCTCGACGTCGAGCAGATCCTGGCCAGCGTGGTGGGAGAACCGCGCCTGCCCGAACTGCCGACCGCCCAGCTGGAGGCCGACCAGTACGTGTTCTTCGTCGACGACTCCGTGGTGGCACGCAAGGAAATCACCGGCGTGCTGGAGAAGATGCGCATCAAGTTCCAGCAAGCCAGCAACGGGCGCGAAGCCTGGGAACGCCTGCAGGCACTGGCCAACCGCCACCAGAGCGACGGCACACCGCTGCACGACAACCTCAAGACCATCCTGGTGGACGCCGAAATGCCGGAAATGGATGGCTACGTGCTGACCCGTCTGATCAAGTCCGACCACCGCTTCAACGGCATCCCGGTCGTGATGCATTCCTCGTTGTCGTCCAACGCCAACCGCGCCATGGGTTCGAGCGTCGGCGTCGATGCCTATGTCGCCAAATTCGACCCTGCCGTCTTGGCCGAAACCTTGATTCCATTCCTGCAAAGGTAATCGCTACAATAGCGGCCAGGAATCATTGACAACTTCAGGATAACCCTCGATGACAGACAAGAATCTTCGCTTCCTTGTGGTGGACGACTTCTCGACCATGAGACGCATCGTGCGCAACCTGCTCAAGGAACTCGGATTTACCAACGTCGATGAAGCCGAGGATGGCCAAGTCGCTCTGCACAAGCTCAAGACGCAACATTTCGACTTCATCGTTTCCGACTGGAACATGCCCAACATGACGGGCATCGAGCTCCTGAAGGCCGTTCGCGCCGACCAGCAGCTCAAGCCCCTGCCGTTCCTGATGATCACGGCGGAAGCCAAGCGCGAGAACATCATCGAAGCGGCCATGGCTGGGGCGAGCGGCTACATCGTCAAGCCCTTCACTGCCGCCACGCTGGAAGAAAAACTGAACAAGATCTTTCAGGCAATAAACAAATAAAAACCACTGCACGGCTTGTCGGGCCAGTATTCAGGAGGATTTATCGTGCCAAACCACGTTTTGGAAAGCGGAGACAGCCCGGATCTCGAGGCGCTGTTTGACAGCATCGCCAAGCAACACCAGGCCGGCACGCCATCTATCGCCAGCGAGGCCGACAGCAGCGCGGCATCCGCCTCGGCCCCCGAGGGCAACCCGTCGGTCATGTACGAACAGATCGGGCAACTGACCCGCAAACTACACAGTGCGCTGCGCGACATGGGTTACGACAAATCGCTCGAACGCGTCGCGAACGCCATTCCCGACGCCCGCGACCGCCTCTCCTACATCTCCACGCTGACCGAATCGGCGGCGGAACGGGTGCTCAACGCCACCGACATCGCCAAGCCGATCCAGGACGAACTCGAAAGCAACGCCAAGCGGTTGTCAGACCGCTGGAGCCGGCTGTTCGCCAACCAGTTATCGGTCGACGAGTTCCGCCAGCTGAGCCAAGACACCCATCGTTACCTGCAGAACGTGCCGGACCGGACCCAGGCCACCAGCGCGCAACTGCTCGACATCGTCATGGCGCAGGACTTCCAGGACCTGACCGGCCAGGTCATCAAGAAGATGACAGACATGGTCAAGGCCATCGAGACCGACCTCGTGGCCTTCCTGATCGAATTTTCACCGGAAGAAAAGAAAACGGAAATCGACCCGACCCTGCTGAACGGCCCGGTGGTCAACCCGGAAGGGCGCAGCGACGTGGTCACCAACCAACAACAAGTCGACGACCTGCTGGAAAGCCTCGGCTTCTGAGCCCTGCGGGTCGCAACAAGAACATGACAATAACGGTGCGGGGTAAAAAATGAGCGAATTCGGCGGCATGGAAGAGTTGTTGCAGGACTTCCTGATGGAATCCAACGACCTCCTCTCGGACGTTGACAACAAGCTGGTCGAACTGGAAAAAAGACCGGAAGACCGCGCCTTGCTCAACGACATTTTCCGCGGTTTTCACACCATCAAGGGCGGCGCCGGCTTCCTCAACGTGGCCCCGATGGTGACGCTGTGCCACCGCACGGAAAACCTGTTCGACAAGCTGCGCAACGCCGAACTCCAGCTCAACCCCGAAGTCATGGACGTGATCCTGGACGCCACGGCCACGGTGCGCGACATGTTCGGCACCCTCGGTCAGGGACTGATGCCCAGGGACGCCGACGGCGGCTTGCTCTCGGCGCTGGACGCCGTCCTGTCCGGCCGGATGCCACCCCAGCAAGCGGCGCCTGCCGCACCGCCGCTGGCGGCCAGCGCACCCCAGCGTAGCGGCGAGCCGGACTGGAATACGCTCTATCAGGCCGTCATCCCCGCAGCCAGCAGCCCAGCTCCTGCGCCTGCCGCCGCCCCGGCCCGCCCCGCGGTGGAGGTGCCGGCCGTCGCACTGGTAACAGAGCACGAACCGGCGGCTGCCGCCGCGCCGGCAGCCAGCCGGGCGCCGGCACCTGCCAAGACCGTAGGCGTCCCCAAATCGGCCGGCGGCGGGCAAGAAAATACCATCCGCATCGACACTAATCGCCTGGACATGGTGCTCAACCTGTCCGGCGAGATCGGCCTGACCAAGAATCGCCTCACCACGTTGCGTACCGAGATCCTGCAGGGCAACAACGACAGCAATACCTTGCGCTCGCTGGACGAGGCCATCAGCCAGCTCGACCTCCTGGTGGGGGACCTGCAAAACGCGGTGATGAAGACCCGCATGCAGCCGATCGGCCGGCTGTTCCAGAAGTATCCCCGCCTGGCGCGCGACCTGGCGCGCCAGCTCGGCAAGGAAGTGGAGCTGGTGCTCAGCGGCGAGGAGACCGAACTCGACAAGACCATGATCGAGGATCTGAACGATCCGCTGGTGCACCTGGTGCGCAACGCCGTCGATCACGGCGTCGAATCCACCGAGGAGCGCATCGCCGCCGGCAAGAAGCCGCAGTCGCTGATCCAGCTGACCGCCGAGCAGGTCGGCGACCATATCCTGATCGAGATCACCGACGACGGCCGCGGCATGAACGCCGACGCACTGCGCCGCAAGGCGGTCGAGAAAGGCCTGATCGATGCCGAAACGGCCAACTCGCTGGACGAAAAACAGTGCCTGCAGCTGATCTTCCTGCCCGGCTTCTCGACCAAGGACCAGATTTCGAGCGTTTCGGGCCGCGGCGTCGGCATGGACGTGGTGCGCACCAACATCCAGAAGCTCAACGGCCGCATCGACATCAATTCGATCCCCGGCGAAGGCACCCGCATCAGTATCTCGCTGCCGCTGACGCTGGCCATCCTGCCGGTGCTGGTGGTGCGCGCCTGCAACCAGCCGTTCGCCGTGCCGCTGGCCATGGTCCGGGAGATCATCACCATCGATCCGGAAGCGATCCAGGAAGTGTCCGGCAATCCCACCATCGTCGTGCGCGACGAGATCCTGCCGCTCAAGACCCTGGCGGGCCTGCTCGGCTGGGCACCGACCCAGAGACCGGGTTTCGGCGTGCTGATGCAGTCGGCGGAGCGCTCCTTCATCCTGGCCATCGACTCCTTCGTCGGCCGCGACGACGTGGTGATCAAGCCGTTGCAGAACATCCGCCCCAAAGGCGTGGCCGGCGCCACCTTGTCGGGCGACGGCTCGGTGGTGCTGGTACTCGATATGGAAGACCTGCTGACAGCGAAGGACGGCATGGGAGGCGTGGTCAAGACCTCCGAGTTGATCACGCTGTGAAGTAAAGCAATCTGAATGGTACCTAATGACAACAACCAGTGCCTTCATCGGACGCCAGCCCGTCCTGAACCGGAACCAGCAGCTCATCGGCTACGAGCTGCTGTTCCGCCCCTCTCTCGAAGCGGAAAACGCCGGCCAGCTCGCCGCCCTCCAGGCCGATACCCAGGTCCTGGTCAATACCCTGCACAACATGGGCACCAGTTGGCTCATCGGCAACAAGCTGGCTTTCATCAACGTCGGCGAGGCCATGCTGGCCAGCGAGTTCCTGGAGTTGTTGCCGGCGCGCCGCGTCATTCTCGACCTGACGCCGGACATCGCCCCCTCCAACGAGCTGATCGCCCGCATCAAGTACCTGCATGCGCAGGGCTTCGGCATCGCCATGGACGGCTTCTCGTTCGGAGCGCCGTCGGCCAGCCTGCTGGAGTACGCCAAATACGTCAAACTGGACGTGCAGGCGCATAGCGCCAGCGATTTCCAGATGCTGGCCGCCCAAGTGCGCAGCTACCCGGTGATCCGCATCGCCGAGAAGGTGGAAACGCACGAGCACTTCCATCTCTGCCGCGAATTGGGCATGGACGGTTTCCAGGGCTATTACTTCGCCAAGCCGGAAACCTTGTCGGCCAAAGTGATCCATCCTTCTTTCGCGCACACGCTGGAATTGCTCAACCTGCTGCGCATGGATGCCGAGGTCAAGGACGTCGAGGCCGTGTTCAAGCGTGACGTCGCGCTGTCCTACAAGCTGCTGCGCTATGTGAATTCGGCGGCGGCGGGCCTCAACACCACCATCAGCTCGTTCAACCATGCCGTCACCGTGCTGGGCTACAAGCGGCTCTACCGCTGGCTGACCCTGCTCTTGGTCACCGCCAACGAAGACGGCAAGACGCCCCCGGCCCTGCAGAAGACCGCCATCACCCGGGCCCGCTTCATGGAGCTGCTGGGCGCTTCGCTCGGCCAATCCCACGACGTCTGCGAATCACTGTTCGTTATCGGCATGTTCAGCCTGCTCGACGTGCTGTTCGACATGCCGATGCCCACAGTGCTGGAGCACATCCAACTCTCCGAGCAGTTCAAACAGGTGCTCCTCGACCAGCCGGACAACCTCACCCCCTTCCTCCGCCTGGCCAAGGCCAGCGAGGACAAGGAGATGCTCCAGGTGCCCCTGCTGTGCCGGGAACTGGGGCTGTCGCCGGCACAGTTCAATCAGGCGCACGTCGACGCGCTCGCCTGGGTGGAGGAACTGGGCTTATAATTCATGGCTTTTCCCCGTCGGCCTTCCGGAAACGCCATGAAACTGCTTGCCATCGATACCTCGACGGACTTCCTGTCGCTTGCCGTCTCCAGCGATAGAGAGACCGTCGTGTTTCATGAGCGCGTTGGCCAGAAACATGCCGAACAGGCCCTGCCCCATGTGCAGGAACTGCTGCGTGAGGCCCAATTGACGCTGCGCGATCTCGACGGCGTCGTCTACGGCCAGGGCCCAGGCTCGTTCACCGGGCTGCGTATCGCCTGCGGCCTGGCTCAGGGACTGGCCTTTGCCGCCTCCCTCCCCGTCATTCCCATCCCCACCCTCGACAGCGTGGCCGAACAGGCCGGCGCGACCCGCGTCGTGGCCTGCACCGATGCCCGCATGCAGCAGGCCTACCTGGCGAGCTACGACCTCGGCACCGGTCACCGCCTGTCCCCCATCCTGCTGATCGATCCGGACCAGGCCGATGCCGAGCTGGCACTGGCGGGCGACGGCTGGGTCGGGGCCGGCGACGGCTTCGCCGCCTATCCGGTCTTGACGAACACCCGCTGGGGCCGGCAACTGGGTGCGATCCACCCCGACATCCGCCCGCACGCCGCAAGCTACCTGCGCCTGGCGCAGAGCGGGCGCTACGCCAGCCTGCCCCCGCGCGAGGCGGATCTGCTCTACGTCCGCAACAAGGTGGCGCTGACCACCCGTGAGCAGCAGGCGCGCCAGCGATGATCACCTTCCGCCCGGCCACCGCGGCCGACCTGCCCGCACTGGCCGCCCTGGAAGCGGCCGCCACCGCCCATGCCTGGAGCGAGCGGCAGTACCATGACTCGCTGGCGGCCGGCCACGCCTTCCTGCTACTTGAAATCGACGGCGAGCTAGGCGGCCACGCGGTCACCATGACGGTGCTGGACGAGGCGGAACTGCTGACCATCGCCATCGCCGCAGAGCGGCAAGGACAAGGGCTGGGACGGGTGCTGCTGGGCGAACTGCGGGAGCGGCTGCGCCGCCAGGGCTGCACCCGGCTCTTCCTGGAAGTCCGGGAAAGCAATCGTCCGGCTCGTGCGCTCTATGCCAGGAGCGGTTTTGCCGAAACCGGCCTGCGCAAGCACTACTACCCGACGGCGACCGGTCGCGAACACGCCGTGCTGATGGAGATCGGGCTATGAATCGCCGCCAGCTGATCGGCGATGTCATCGGCCTCGGCCCGCACTGGCTCGCGCGTGGGAACTGGTTTGCCGATCACCCGGCGCGGCGACTGCCACCTGCAGCCGATACCCTGGCAGAAGAACCGGCCGGCATGCCGACCGCCGCAGAGACGCCCCCCGCCCCGACCGCGATCTCGGCTCCCGCAGCCACCCAGGCCAGCACCTCAGCCCCCCAGTTGGCCGCCTTCGAGCCCGTTGCAGAAGCCAAGCGGCCCTCTCCCACTCCAGCTATGCCCACCAAGCCGCTCCTCGGCTGGGCCGAGCTGGAAAAGGCGGTCGCCAACTGCACCGGCTGCCGGCTGTGCGAGACGCGTACCCAGACGGTGTTCGGCCGCGGCAATCCGCAGGCGCGCTGGCTGATCATCGGCGAAGCGCCGGGCGAACAGGAGGACCGGCAAGGCAAGCCCTTCGTCGGCCGCGCCGGGCAGTTGCTCGACAACATGCTGGCCGCCATCGGGCTCGACACCGAGCGCGACGTGTACATCGCCAACGTGCTCAAGTGCCGCCCGCCCGGCAACCGCAACCCGTCGGGCGACGAGATCGTCGCCTGCCAGGACTACCTGCGCCAGCAGATCGAGCACATCCGCCCGACCCTGATCCTGGCACTGGGGCGCTTTGCCGCGCAGACCCTGCTCGACAGCACCGACAGCATCGCGCGCCTGCGCGGCAAGCTGCACCGCTACCAGGGCGTTCCGCTGATCGTCAGCTTCCACCCGGCCTACCTGCTGCGCAACCTGCCGGACAAGGCCAAGAGCTGGCAGGATCTGGTCTTCGCACGCCGCACCTTCCGCCAGCTCATCGGCGAGTGAGCCCCGGCCGGACGCTGCCGTTTTGCCTGGCAACGACAGCGACGTCGGCATTTCCGACCCGATCGCCCCCCCTTCTCTCACATCCGCCACGGCTCCGGCTACACTATCGCCCTTGACGATCCATCCGGTCGGCAGCCCCCTTTGACAGGGAAGCCGAGGCCTGCCTGCCGGGCACAATAAGACAGATCACGAGGCTCTTTTCTGGAGAACACGCATGAGGTTCAAGGCTAACGATTTACTTACCGAGCAGATTGCCCAGCACCTGGGCAACCAGATCATCCTCGGCGTAATGCAGCCGGGGGAACGCATACAGGAGCTGCGCATCGCCAGCGAGCTCGACGTCAGCCGCGGTTCGGTGCGCGAAGCGCTGCTGATCCTGCAGCGCCGCCATCTGGTCTGCATCTATCCGCGCCGCGGCGCCATGGTGGCCAGCATCAGCGCCAGGGACGTGCGCGATTTCTTCGGCCTGTGGTTCCTGCTGCTGGAGACGGTGGTGGAGAATATGGCGCGGCAGTGGCAGCACGACGACCTGGCCCGCTTCTTCGAACTCTTGGGACAGCTGGAGCACAGCCGCCAGAACAACGACATCCAAAGCTTTTACCAGCAGGGAGTGGAGTTCCTGCAGGCGCTGTACGGCTTTGCCGACAACCACTACATCGAAAGCACGCTGCGCGACCTGCTGCCGCTGACCCAGCGCTGCCTGTATGCCATCCTGCGCGCCGGTTCGCCGCAACTGGAGCGCACCTACGCCTTTCTGGAAGATTTGTTGAAGACCATCATCGCGCGCGACACCGCCCGTCTCAAGGAGATGGTGGGTCAATTCGGCGCCGATTACGGCCGGCTCGCCGCCGCCTCGGCCGAGGCGCTGGAAGGGGTGGCCTGAACGAGCGCACACCGCCGGGGGGCTCTGCCCAGGGCGGCGCTGTCGGTAGGGCTAGCGCGCTCAGGCGCGCTGATAGCTCACGAAGGCGTAGCCGAGACCCTGCTCGCTGCGGTGCGTCTCGCGCTGCACTTCGCGCCATTCCTCGGTGCTGAAGGCCGGAAAATGGGCATCTCCCTGGTACGCCTCGGCAATCTCGGTCAGCTCCAGACGATGCGCCAACGGCAGGGCCTGGCGGTACAGCTCGGCGCCGCCGATGACGCAGGCCGATTCGGCCGCCGCCACCAGCGCCAGGGCCGCCTCCAGGCTGTGCGCCACCTCCACTCCCGCCGCCGACCAGCCTTGCTGGCGCGTCACCACGATGTTGCGCCGTCCCGGCAGCGGGCGACCGATCGAGTCGTAGGTCTTGCGGCCCATGATCACCGGCTTGCCCAGTGTCACCGCCTTGAAATGCCTGAGGTCCTCGGGCAGATGCCAGGGCAGCCGGTTGTCGATGCCGATGACGTGGTTGGCCGCCATCGCCGCCACCAGGGTGATGCAGGGTGTCGTCATACCGCCACCTTGGCCTTGATGTGCGGATGCGGATCGTAACCTTCCAGCGTGAAGTCTTCGAAGCGGAAGGCGAACAGGTCGGTGACGTCGGGATTGATCTTCATCGTCGGCAGCGGGCGCGGTTCGCGCTGCAATTGCAGTTTGGCCTGTTCGAGGTGATTGAGATACAGATGCGCATCGCCTAGCGTGTGCACGAACTCGCCCGGCTTCAGGCCGCACACCTGCGCCACCATCATCGTCAACAGCGCGTACGAGGCGATGTTGAACGGTACGCCGAGGAAGATGTCGGCCGAGCGCTGGTAGAGCTGGCAAGAGAGCCGGCCATCGGCGACGTAGAACTGGAACAGCGCGTGGCACGGCGGCAGCGCCATCTTGTCGACCAGCGCCGGGTTCCAGGCCGAGACGATCAGGCGGCGCGAATCCGGATTCTTGCGGATCATCTCGACCACCTTGGCGATCTGGTCGATGTGACCCCCATCCGGCGCCGGCCAGCTCCGCCACTGGTAGCCGTAGACCGGTCCCAGGTCGCCGTTCTCGTCCGCCCACTCGTCCCAGATCGACACGCCGTTGTCCTTGAGGTAACGGATATTGGTGTCGCCCTTCAGGAACCACAGCAGTTCGTGCACGATGGATTTCAGGTGCAGCTTCTTGGTGGTTATTAGAGGAAACCACTCCTTCAGATCAAAACGCATCTGATAGCCGAAAACGGACAGCGTACCGGTGCCGGTACGATCGGATTTTTGATGACCGTGCTCAAGCACATGTGATATCAGGTCGAGGTACTGTCTCATGCCAACTGGGTTTTTGGGGGACGCAAAAACCCAAATTATATCAAAAATTTTACATAAAAAAACATAAAAAACAATTGATTGCAAACGTGCGCGCCATTTCGCCATTCCAACAGTTCAAGGCACTGAATGGAAAAAAGGTAACTCCATAGCTCATTGAATGAATCATGGTAGGCTAGCGGCTGCCGCCCTTACCCCAGATAACGATGCAGCGATAACGCCCCCATGGCAGAAGATTCCGACCTCGAACGAACAGAAGCTGCGACCGGACGGCGACTGCAACAAGCCCGCGAAGAAGGCAACATCCCGCGCTCGCGCGAGCTATCGACGTTCGCCGTCACCATGGCCGGCGTGGCGCTGCTGATGATGCAGGGAGAACGGCTGGGCGACTTCATCATGCAACTGATGCGCCGGCTGTTCACCTTCGACCACGACATGGTGCAGCACACCGAGCCAGTGCTGCTGCGCTTCAAGGAATCCCTGATCGATACCCTGCTGCAGCTCTTGCCCATTTTCGGCGGGCTGGCATTGGTGGCGGCGGTCGTCCCGCTGCTGGTCGGCGGCTGGAACCTGACCTTCAAGAGCATTGAGCCCAAGCTGTCCAAGCTCAACCCGGCCCACGGCATCAAGCGCATGTTCTCGCTCAGCGCGCTGACCGAGGCGCTCAAGGCGATCCTGAAGAGCATGGTGATCGGCGGCGTGGCCACCTGGGTGATCTGGAACGAGCGCACCGAGCTGATCGGCCTGATTTCCATGCCGCTGGAAACGGCACTGGGCAAGATGATGGAACTGACCTTCCACACCTTCCTGCTGGTGGTCGGCGCCATGCTGCTGCTGGTCGTGGTCGACGTGCCGTTCCAGATCTGGAACTACCACAAACAGCTGCGCATGACCAAGGAAGAGGTCAAGCAGGAATACAAGGAGCAGGAAGGCTCGCCGGAAGTGAAGGGCCGTATCCGCCAACTGCAGCGCCAGGCCGCGCAGCGGCGCATGATGCAGGAGATTCCGTCGGCCAACGTGATCGTGACCAACCCGACCCATTACGCCGTGGCGCTCAAGTACACCGAGGGCATGCGCGCGCCGCAGGTGGTCGCCAAGGGCCGGCTCAAGCTGGCCGAGAAGATCATCGAGACCGGCCGCGAGCACCGCATCACCGTGATGCGCGTGCCGAGCTTCGCCCGTGCGCTGTATTTCAACGCCGAACCGGGCGACGAAGTGCCCTCCCGCCTGTACGGCGCGGCGGCGCAGGTGCTCGCCTACGTCTACCAGCTCAAGCTGTACGAATACAACGGCGGACTGGCGCCGGTCTACCCCGAGAACGTCGAGGTGCCCGCCGACCTTGACCCCGAAAGCAAACGCCAGCAAGATGCGGCGCCGACAGCTAACCCTTAAGCGGGCATGGATACCATTCTCGAGCAACTGAAACGCTTCAATCTGACCCGGCTGGCGGGCCCGGTCCTGATCATCCTCATCCTGACGATGATGGTGTTGCCGTTGCCGCCGGTCATCCTCGACATCTTCTTCACCTTCAACATCGCGGTGTCGGTGATCGTGCTGCTGGTCGGCATCAACGTGCGCCAGCCGCTGGACTTCTCGGCCTTCCCGTCGGTGCTGCTGGTCACCACGCTGCTCAGGCTGTCGCTCAACGTCGCCTCCAGCCGGGTGATCCTGCTGCAGGGCCACACCGGCCCCGACGCCGCCGGCAAGGTGATCGAGTCGTTCTCGCACTTCCTGGTCGGCAGCAACGTCGCCATCGGCGTGGTGGTGTTCGTCATCCTGACCATCATCAACTTCGTGGTGATCACCAAGGGCGCCGGCCGCATCGCCGAAGTGAGCGCGCGCTTCACGCTGGACGCCATGCCCGGCAAGCAGATGGCGATCGACGCCGACCTCAACGCCGGCCTGATCGGCGAGGAAGAGGCACGCAAGCGCCGCTCCACCATCGCCGAGGAGGCCAACTTCTTCGGCGCCATGGACGGTGCCTCCAAGTTCGTGCGCGGCGACGCCATGGCCGGCATCATGATCATTCTGATCAACATCGTCGGCGGCCTGATCGTCGGCGTGGTGCAGCACGACCTGGCGGTGAGCCGGGCCGCCGAGACCTATACCCTGCTGACCATCGGCGACGGCCTGGTGGCGCAGATTCCCGGCCTGATCATCTCCACCGCCGCCGGCATCGTGGTGTCGCGCGTCGGCACCGAGCGCGACCTGTCCGAGCAATTCCTCGGCCAGTTGTTCACCAAGCCGTCGGTGCTGTACATCACCGCCGCGGTGATCGGCATCATCGGCATGATTCCCAACATGCCGCACTTCGCCTTCCTGCTGATCGCAAGCCTGCTGGCCAGCCTCGGCTGGACCATGGAAAAGCGCCAGCGCGCGCAAGAGCAACAGGCGCAGCTCGCCAAGGCGGCCCCGCCGCCGCCCAGCGAACAGCAGATGGCCGAAGTCAGCTGGAACGACGTGCAGCACGTCGACCAGCTCGGGCTGGAAGTCGGCTACCGGCTGATCCCGCTGGTCGACCGCAACCAGGACGGCGAGCTGCTGCGGCGCATCCGCGGCATCCGCAAGAAGATCGCCCAGGAGCTGGGTTTCCTGGTGCCGGCGGTGCACATCCGCGACAACCTGGAGATCAAGCCGAACGCCTACCGCATCCTGATGAAGGGAGTGGAGATCGGCAGCGGCGAGGCCTATATCGGCCAGTTCCTCGCCATCAACCCGGGGCGGGTCAGCGGCGAGCTGAAGGGGCTGGCCACCACCGACCCGGCCTTCGGCCTGCCGGCGGTCTGGATCGACGCGGGCAAGCGCGACGAGGCGCAGACGCTGGGCTATACCGTGGTCGACGCCAGCACCGTGGTCGCCACCCACCTCTCCAACCTGCTCAACACCCACGCCGCCGAACTCCTGGGCCGCGAGGAAGTGCAGGCGCTGATCAGCCACCAGGCCAAGGAATCGCCCAAGCTGGTCGAGGACCTGGTGCCCAAGGTGGTGTCGGTGAGCACGCTGCAGAAGGTGCTGCAGCACCTGCTGACCGACGGCATCCACATCCGCGACTTCCGCACCATCCTCGAGACGCTGGCCGACCACGTCGGCGTGACGCAGGACGTCGACGAGCTGACCGCCGCCGTGCGCACCGCGCTGTCGCGCGTGATCATCCAGCAGCTGTTCCCGGGCGAGGCGGAACTGCCGCTGATGACGCTCGACCCGGCGCTGGAGAACGTGCTGCTGCAGGCGGTGCAGTCCAAGGCCGGCGGCGGGCTGGAACCCGGCCTCGCCGAAAACCTGCTGGCCAGCGCCGCCCAGCAATCGGAGCAGATGGAGAACCAGGGCTACAATCCGGTGCTGCTCACGCCGCCGGGGCTACGCCCGCTGCTGGCGCGTTTTTTGCGGCGGGCTCTCCCGCAGTTGCGCGTGATCTCGCATAATGAAATACCGGACAATAAATCCATTCGTATAATTGCGGTCATCGGGGGCAGCAAAGGCTGACAAAAGGCTAACGGTAGATGGTGGTCAAAAAGTTCTTCGGCAAAACCACGCGCGATGCGCTCAGACAGGTCCGTGAGGAGCTGGGCGCCGACGCGCTCATTCTGTCCAACCGTCCGACCATGGGCGGCGGGGTGGAAATCATGGCCGTGGCCGATGCCGATGTCGCCAACCTGGCGACCACCCTGTCCACGTCGACCAGCAAGCATCCGCCGCGCCACGTGCCGGCGCCGGTCGCCCCGACCGGAGGCGGCGCGGTCAACCGCGCCCTGGCGCGCACCTACGCGCTGCCGGTGGAACCGCTGGAGCCCCCCGCTCCCGCCGCGCCGACCCCCGCCCAGCTCGCGGCCAGCGCCGCCTTCCCGCCGCGCCGGGAGACGCCACCGCCCCCGGCAGCGGCTCCGCAGCAGCCCTTGCCGCCGGCCGCGCCGGCACCCGTCAAGGCCTCTCCGCCCCCGGCGGAAGAGCCCGAGGAAGTGTCGCAGGAGCTCAAGCACATCGGCGAAGAGATCAAGCTGCTGCGCAGCCTGCTGCAGAGCCAGCTCGCCAGCTTCGCCTGGTCGGACATGGAAGAGCGCACGCCGAATCGCATCGAGCTGTTCAAGCACCTGCTGGCGGCCGGCCTGAGCGCCACGCTGATCCGCCAGCTGATCGACAAGATGCCGGCGCAGTACCAGGGCGACGTGACGCTGAAATGGGCGCGCTCGGCGCTGATGCACAACCTCAAGTGCGCCGACGCCGACCGCGACGTGATGGAACGCGGCGGCGTCTACGCGCTGGTCGGCCCGACCGGGGTCGGCAAGACCACCACGGTGGCCAAGCTCGCCGCGCGCGCCACGATGAAGTTCGGCGCGCAGCATGTGGCGCTGATCACCACCGACAGCTACCGGATCGGCGCCCAGGACCAGTTGCGCATCTACGGCAAGATCCTCGGCGTGCCGGTGTACTCGATCCAGAACGAATCCGAGCTGCAGCTGACGCTGGCCGACCTGGCCTCGCGCCACATCGTGTTCATCGACACCGTCGGCATGGGCCAGCGCGATGCCCGCGTCGCCGCCCAGACCCAGATGTTCGACGGCGCCGGACGCGAGATCCAGCGCATCCTGCTAATGGCCGCCAATGCCGACGGCCACACGCTGGAAGACGTGGTGCGGCATTACCGTGGTCATGGGCTGGCCGGCTGCATCCTGTCCAAGATCGACGAGAGCGTGGCGATGGGACCAGCCCTGGACGTGATCATTCGCAACCGGCTGAAGATGTTCTACATCACCAACGGCCAGCGCGTGCCGGAAGACCTGCACCTGGCCAACGCTGCCTTCCTGATCGACCGCGCCATGCGCTCGCCGCAACAGAACTCGCCGTTCGCGCTGCAAGGCGACGAGTTGCCGATCATGAACGCCGCCCAGGCCGGCTGGTTG
Source organism: Pseudogulbenkiania sp. MAI-1 (assembly GCF_000527175.1). Lineage (NCBI taxonomy): Bacteria > Pseudomonadati > Pseudomonadota > Betaproteobacteria > Neisseriales > Chromobacteriaceae > Pseudogulbenkiania > Pseudogulbenkiania sp. MAI-1. The sequence continues at coordinate 3,398,233 of NZ_AZUR01000001.1, forward strand.
TGACATGCAGGATCAAGCCGCCAGTCTGCGCCGTCTCGCCGCCCAGCCGGTCCGCGCCCCCAGCTTCGCCTTTGTCGGCGCCGAGGGCAGCGGGATCAGCACGCTGGTGGCCGGGCTCGGTACCGGGCTCGCCTGGGCCGGCTGCCGGCCGCTGCTGATCGACTGCCAAGCGGGACAGCAGCTGGCGCGCCGGCTCGGCGTGCCGACCACCGCGACGCTGGAGACGCAGATGGTCGGGCCGGGCGGGCTCGACACCATGATGACGCAGTCGCGCCATGGCGTGAGCCTGCTCAACCTGTACGCGCGGCCGGAAGACCGTGCGCGCTTCTCGGCCCAGCTCTGGCTGCGGCTGGGCAGCGAATTCGGCTCCCTGGAGCGCGACTGCCACACGCTGCTGGTGGATGTACCCAACCCGGCACACGATCCGGTACCGGCCAGCGTGGCCGACAACCTGGTGCTGGTGCTCACGCCGGCGCCGGAATCGCTGACCATGGCCTACGCCACCATCAAGCGGCTGGCCACGCTGTACGGCCGCCAGCGCTTCAACGTGCTGGTCAACCGCGTGCGCCAGCTGGAGGAGGCGCGCGAGCTGTTCCGGCGGCTGTCCGGCGTCACCGGCGAGTTTCTCAATGTAGCGCTGCGCTGGGTCGGCTTCGTGCCGGAAGACGCCGCGGTCACGCGCAGCCGCAGCCTGCACCGGCCGCTGATGGAGGCCTTCCCCGACAGCGAGTCGGCCATCGCCTTTTCCCAGCTGGCGGCGATGCTGCCGCAATGGCATTCACCCGAAGCCACGCGCCCGGAGGCCGGCTTCATGGACGTACTGATCGCGGCCTCGCGTGACTGGGCCGAGGGAGGAAAGACACGATGACCCTGCCATCGCTGAAACGCAGGGCGTACGCCAGCACCCTGGGCCAGGGCGAGATCGACGTCGAGGCCCACGCCCCGCTGGTCAAGAAGATCGCCAAACTGCTGATTGCCCGGCTACCGGCCTCGGTCGAACTGGACGACCTGATCCAGGTCGGCATCATCGGCCTGATCGAGGCGGCGCGCCAATTCGACCCGATGCAGGGAGTACAATTCGACACCTTCGCCAGCCAGCGCATCCGCGGCGCGATGCTGGACGAGTTGCGGCGCGAGGACTGGCTGCCGCGCCAGGCACGCCGCCAGGCCAAGCAGATCGAGGATGCCATCCATCAGCTGGAACAGCGCGAAGGTCGGCCGCCGCTGGAGTCGGAAATCGCCGACTTCCTCGGCCTGCCGCAGGCCGAGTACCAGGACATGCTGGGCGAGTGCAAGGGGGTGTCGCTGCAGCATTTCGGCGATCTGGACGACGACGGCGAAGCAAGCGATGCCGTGACCAACGTGGCGGACGACAACGCCGTCGACCCGCTCGCCAGCCTCGCCGACGGCCACTTCCGTGCGGCGCTGGTCGATGCCATCAAGGCGCTGCCGGAACGCGACCAGCTGGTGATGGCGCTGTATTACGAACAGGAACTGAACCTGAAGGAAATCGGCGCGGTGCTCGGCGTCTCCGAGTCACGCGTCTGCCAGTTGCATAGCCATGCCATCGCCCGCGTGCGGGCCAAGCTCAGGGAGTGGCTATAGCGCCACCTGACGCCACCAAGAACAACCACAACAACGGAAACCCGTCTTGGATAAGATCAGCATCATCGCCATCATCGGGGGGCTGGCCGCCATCGTCGTCGGCCAGGCGCTGGAGGGCGGCCACATCGGTTCGCTGTTCCAACTGACCGCCTTCATGATCGTCATTGGCGGCACCGCCAGCGCCGTCATGCTGCAGAGCACGCCCAAGCAGTTCATGACCGGGCTGCGCATGGCGCGCTGGGTGTTCCAGCCGCCGCAATTCGATCACGAGAAGACCATCCGCGACGTCATCCACTGGAGCCAGAGCGCGCGCAAGGGCGGCCTGTTGTCGCTGGAAGGCTACGTCGCCCAGCAGCGCGACCCGTTCAACCGCAAGGCGCTGCAGATGCTGGTGGACGGCACCGAGCCGGAGACGCTGCGCTCGGTGATGGAAGTGGAAATCTCGATGTTCGAACACTCGCGCAAACAGTCCACGCGCATCTGGGAGTCGGCCGGCGGCTACGCGCCGACCATGGGCATCCTGGGCGCGGTGCTGGGGCTGATCCACGTGATGGAAAACCTGTCCGACCCGTCCAAGCTCGGCTCCGGCATCGCCGTGGCCTTCGTCGCCACCATCTACGGCGTCGGCTCGGCCAACCTGCTGTTCCTGCCGATTGCCAACAAGCTGAAGAACCTGGTGGCGGCCGAAGTGGCGATGCGCGAGTTGATCGTCGAGGGGCTGGTCGCCATCGGCCACGGCGAGAACCCGCGCATCATCGAGAACCGGCTGCGCGGCTTCCTCGCCATGCACGACTGAGGCTGCATGCCACGCACACCGACAAGGTCATCGCATCCAAGACGAGCAGGGATCAGCCGATCACGCCGGCAAACACCAGCTCGCCCTCGTCGAGCAGGCGCAGCTCGCTCGCCGGCGTGGCCTTCTTGATGTAGGCGCTGAACAGCTTGTAGCTGTCCAGATCGAAGCTCGGCCGGCCGCTCAGCTCCTCGCTGGCGGCATGGCGCGTGCCCAGGTAGCACCAGCGGTCGAACACGTGCTCGACGCGCTCGCCGGTCACCTCGTCCCACTCCACCACCGCCACCGCACCGGGAAACGGCCAGTTCTTCACCCGCACCCGGGCCAGCGCCGACATCAGCCGGGTATTGTGCTGCATCGCCGGCTCGCGCCCGATGCAGGCGCCACGGCACAGCCCGGCCTGGTAGCCGCCGCATGGCGCGCCCTTGCGGCTGGTGACCTGCTCCACCCCCAGCACGGCCTGGCACAGGCCCTGCGCACGAGCCATGTCCTGCAGCATCTTGCGCGCCTCGCGCGGATGGCGGAACAGGCCGTACAGGTCGGCGGTACGGCTGAAGTCGAGTTCGTGCGCCAGCACGATGCGCGGCCGCACGAAGCCGTCCGCCCCCTCGCCCAACTGGATCGAGCACAGCTCGTCGCCCACTCCTCCACGCCGGTTGTGGCGCGGCCGGTAGACGCGGAGCCATTGCAGCTCCAGCAGCGAGGCGCCGAACTCCCCCAGCGTTTCGCACCATTCGACGCGGCGGATCGGCTCGGCGATGTGCACCGGCTTGCCGTGCGCCTTGTCGGCGTGAAAATGCGCCAGCACCTGGCGGCGCAGATTGGTGGCGCGGCCGACGTACAGGGGCTGCTCGTCGTCGCCCAGCAGCAGGTACACGCCGGGCACGTCCGGCAGGCTGTCGAGCAGTTCCGGGTCGAGTCCCGGCGGCAAGGCGGTCGGCGCCAACAGGTCCGTCGCCGCCCCCAGCACCGCCTCCGGGCCCAGCTCGGCGGTCGCCGCTTCGAGGAAGTGGTACACCGCCAGCGCGTCGGCCATGGCGCGATGGCGGTCTGCCAGCACGATGCCGTGGCGCTCGATCAGGCTGTCGAGGCTGTGCTTGAAATGCTGCGGATAGAGCCGGCGCGACAGCTTGACGGTGCACAGCACCTCGCTCTGGAACACGAGACCGGCGCGCTTGAATTCGTTCTTCAGGAAGCCGTAGTCGAAGCGCGCGTTGTGCGCCAGCAAGAGCCGCCCCTGCAGCTTGTCGAGCAGCGTTGCGGCCAGTTCGGCGAACGGCGGCGCCTCGGCCACCATGGCGTCGGAAATGCCGGTCATGTTCTCGATGAAGGGCGGGATGGGCTGGCCGGGGTTGACCAGCGTCTCGTAGCGCTCGATGCGCTCGCCGTCGATCAGCAGGATGCCGATCTCGGTGATGCGGTCGCGGGTGATGTGCCCGCCGGTGGTTTCCAGGTCGACAATGGCGCAGGGTTGCTCAAACAGCATGCTCAGTTCGCTTTCACCACCGGGATGTCGTCCCAGCGGGTGGTGTAACAGGGGGAAAGATGGTCTTGCTTCATGCGCCAGGGCTGCGTCGTGCCTTCGGCCAAGAGGCGCACCGTGCCGCGCCCCATGCGCTGGTTGATGGCGTCGATGGCCTGCATCAGGCGCGCGCCCTTGGCGTCGAGCGGGTCGCCGGCGAACAGGTCGGCCTGCGCCCGCCCCTCCTCCACCAGCTCGAACGCCATCGCCCCGGCCTTGTGATAACGCACGCCGGCCCGCCACAGCCGCGCCACCACCTGTTGCGCCGCACGTGCCAGCACCCGGCTATCGTTGGACGGCGGCAACAGCGCCACGGTTTCGCTGGCGTCGGCGCCGCGCCCGCTGCCGGGCAGACCGGCACGGATGCCGACGCGCAGGAAGTGCGCCAGAGAGCGCTGGCGACGCAGGCGCTCGGCCACGCGGCAGGCATGCATCGACACGGCCTCTTGCAGCTCGGAAAGCGCCTTGACCGGACGCCCGAACGAACGGGTCGACATCACCGAGCGGCGCGGCTCCAGCACCGACTCCAGCGCCAGACAGGAGGCCCCGCGCAACTCGTCGGCGATACGCATCGTCACCAGGCCGAAGCGCCGCTGCAGCCAGTCGCGCTCGGTCTCGGCCAGCTGTCGTGCCGTGCCGATACCGGTCAGCCGCAGCCGCTCGCCGAGACGCCGGCCGATGCCCCACACCTCCTCCACCGCCACCGGGGCCAAGCGCTGCAGCCGCGCTGCCGCGTCGAGCACGCCCAAGTCGAGCACGCCGCCCAGCGCCGCATCCTGCTTGGCCAGATGATTGGCCAGCTTGGCCAGCGTCTTGGACGGGCCGAGCCCGACACAGGCCGGCAGGCCGAGACCGCGCAGCAGCTCGTCGCGCATGCGTTGCGCCAGTGCCGCCGGTTCCGGTTCGCCGCTCAGGTCCAGGAAGCACTCGTCGATCGAGTACACCTCCTGCGCCCGCGCGTAGCCAGCCAGCAATCGCATCGCGCGGCTGGAGAGATCACCGTACAGCGCGTAATTGGACGAGAACACCGCCACGCCATCCCGCTGCAGCTGCGCCTTTATCGCGAAGTACGGCGCCCCCATCGGCACGCCGAGCCGCTTGGCCTCGGCCGAACGCGACACCACGCAGCCGTCGTTGTTCGACAGCACGACCACGGGCCGGCCGGCCAGCGCCGGGTTGAACACCCGCTCGCAGGCAGCGTAGAAGTTGTTGCAATCGACTTGCGCGAAGCAGGAGGTCATGGGAGGAATCGGCGCGACATGGGGCTGCGTTCATTGTACTGACTCGCGCACAAAATGCCCAACGACGCTTGACAGCCTTAAGCGGGCTCTATAGAATCCGCCTCTCTCGAAAGACGCCTCTGTCTGAAGAGAAACAGCGCACCCGTAGCTCAGTTGGATAGAGTATCTGGCTACGAACCAGAGGGTCGGGCGTTCGAATCGCTCCGGGTGCGCCAGCAGTGTCCCCATCGTCTAGAGGCCTAGGACATCGCCCTTTCACGGCGGTAACCGGGGTTCGAATCCCCGTGGGGACGCCAACAACGCACCCGTAGCTCAGTTGGATAGAGTATCTGGCTACGAACCAGAGGGTCGGGCGTTCGAATCGCTCCGGGTGCGCCAGCTGTCCCCATCGTCTAGAGGCCTAGGACATCGCCCTTTCACGGCGGTAACCGGGGTTCGAATCCCCGTGGGGACGCCAGGATTCCGCAAAAAGCACCAGCCACGCTGGTGCTTTTTTGTTTTTTTACCTTCCCCGCAACTCGCCTCCGCCACGCTAGAGATCCCCCACGCTGCGGCTTGGCACTCCCGCCTCGCCCCCTGTTACACTGGCGCTTTTTTTTAGAACAACACCACACAGGGGACATTACCCATGCTTTCTCTCCTCTCCCGCAGGGGGGCGCTGGCCTGGCTGCTGGGGGCGCTGCCGCTGGCCGCCCACGCCAGCGTCAACGGCGCCGAGCTCTCCGGCGTCTGGGCCATCCCGTTTGCCGGCCTGCTGCTGTCGATCGCCACGCTGCCGCTGCTGGCGCCCAGCCTGTGGCACCATCACTTCGGCAAGATCACCGCCGGCTGGGCGCTGCTGTTCGCCGTACCGTTCGCCCTGCAGCACGGCGCCGGCACCACCGGCCATGAACTGCTGCACACGCTGCTGCTGGAATACCTGCCGTTCATCATCCTGCTGGTGGCGCTGTTCACCGTGGCCGGCGGCATCTTTCTGCGCGGCAACCTGCACGGCTCCCCCCTGGTCAACACCACTTTCCTCGGCCTGGGCACGCTGCTGGCGAGCTTTACCGGCACCACCGGCGCCTCGATGCTGTTGATCCGCCCGCTGTTGCGCGCCAACGACAATCGCCGCCACAAGACCCACGTGGTGGTGTTCTTCATCTTCCTGGTGGCCAATATCGGCGGCTCGCTCACCCCGCTCGGCGACCCCCCGCTGTTCCTCGGCTTCCTCAAGGGCGTCAGCTTCGGCTGGACCATGGTACACCTCTTGCCGCTGATGGCCTTCTCCAGCGCCATCCTGCTGCTGCTGTTCTACCTGCTGGACCGCTACTATTACCACCGCGAGGAAAACCTGCCGCCGCTGCCGGACCCGACGCCGGACTCCAAGCTGCGCTTGGAAGGCAGCATCAATCTGCTGCTGCTGGGCGCCATCGTCGGCGCGGTGCTGCTGTCCGGCACCTGGAAGCCCGGCATCGGCTGGGAAGTGGCGGGCTTGCACATCGAATTGCAGAACGTGGTGCGCGACGGCCTGCTGCTGGCCATCGCCGCACTATCGCTGGCGCTGACGCCGGGACGCTGCCGCGCCGCCAACGCCTTCAACTGGGGACCGATGCTGGAAGTGGCCAAGCTGTTCGCCGGCATCTTCGTCACCATGATCCCGGTGCTGGCCATGCTCAAGGCCGGCAGCGAGGGCGCCTTCGCCAGCCTCGTCGCCCTGACCAACGACGAGACCGGCGCCCCGCTCAACCCGGCCTACTTCTGGCTGACCGGGGCGCTGTCGAGCTTCCTCGACAACGCCCCGACCTACCTGGTGTTCTTCAACCTGGCCGGCGGCGAGCCCGGCCACCTGATGAGCACGCTGGCGCCGACGCTGACCGCGATCTCGGCCGGCGCGGTGTTCATGGGTGCCAACAGCTACATCGGCAATGCGCCCAACTTCATGGTGAAGGCCATCGCCGAGGAGCGCGGCGTGGTCATGCCCTCGTTCTTCGGCTACATCGGCTGGTCGGTCGCCATCCTGATCCCGGTGTTCCTGCTGATGACGCTGCTGTTCTTCTGAGCCCGATCCAAGCACCAAGCAAAATGGGCTGCCTGAGGCAGCCCATTTTGCTTGTATTGTCGCAAGATCACAGATGGTAGCTGGCCGAGGTCATCACCCTGGAGGTCAGCTTCATCAGCCCGCGCACCGGCAGCGGCAGCTTGGCGGCGCCATGCGCGTGCGCCATTTCGGCGTGACGCACTTCGTCGTCGCGCATCTGCTTGACGATGGCCCGGCTCTTCTCGTCCTGCTCCGGCAGATCGCGCAGATGGCTGTTCAGGTGCGCCTCGACCTGGTATTCGGTCTCTTCCAGAAAGCCCAGGTTCCACTTGTCGCCCAACAGCCCGGCCGCCACGCCGATGGCCAGCGAGCCGGTGTACCACAGCGGATTGAAGACGCTCGGATGGCCGCCCAGCTCGCGGATGCGCCGCTCGGTCCAGGCCAGGTGCTCGACCTCCTCGAAGGCGGCATGCTTCAAGGCCTCGCGCGCGGCCTCGTTGCGCGCGGTCAGCGCCTGCCCCTGGTAGAGCGCCTGGGCGCACACCTCGCCGCAGTGGTTGACGCGCATCAGGCCCAGCGCATGGCGCTTTTCCTCGGCGCTCAGTTCGGCTTCGGCCATGCCCGCATCGGGATGCGGACGAGCGCTGGAGGCCGGCGCGAACAGCGTGCGCACCCCCTTGTCGAATTCGATGATCAGCTTGTCGAGCATCGTGTGGCGTTCCGCTAATACAAAAGAAGCATGGGATTATACCCTGGCCCTCCGCCAGCGACGACCGCTTGCTGCTATAATCGCCGAATCATTCCACCAACGTGATCAACGCTCAACAAGAGGACCCTCCTGATGAATCTCGACCGCATCGGCCCCGGCAAGGACATGCCCAACGACTTCAACGTGGTGATCGAAATCTCCGCCAACAGCGCCCCGATCAAGTACGAATTCGACAAGGATTCCGGCGCCATCTGCATTGACCGCTTCATGGGCACCTCGATGTTCTACCCGGCCAACTACGGTTTCGTGCCGCAAACGCTGGCCGGTGACGGCGATCCGGTCGACGTGCTGGTCGTGACCCCGTTCCCGCTGCCGCCGGGCGTGCTGGTGCGCTGCCGCGCGCTGGGCCTGATCAAGATGGAAGACGACGGCGGCGTGGACGCCAAGCTGGTGGCCGTACCGGTTGAAAAGCTGTGCCCGATGTACAAGTCGATCCAGCAACTGGAAGACCTGCCGGAACTGCTGCGCAACCAGATGGTGCACTTCTTCGAGCACTACAAGGATCTGGAACCGGGCAAGTGGGTGAAGATCCACGGCTGGGGCACCCGTGACGACGCCACTCAGGAACTGGTGGAAGGCATCGAGCGCTACAAGCAGGAAGGCTGAGCCCTCTCCCGCACGACAAAAAGCCGGCGACCACGCCGGCTTTTTTGTGCCCGTCGGCCGCAACGGCCGGGGCGTCACTGACGTCCGCGGCGCAACTGGTCGGCCACGATCGCCACCCGCTCGCCGAGACGGCGCGCGCTCTCCAGGTCGGCGGCATCCGGCGTCACCTCGGCCGGCGCGTTGTCGGAGCGCGTCATCAGGCCAAGGAAGCTGCCGTAGCGGTTGATGTCGCTGCCAGTCACGCTGGCCGGCAGCTCGCCGGTGGAGACCCAGATCATGCTGTGCTGCGCGGCGAACACCGCCAGTTGCTGCAGCGTGCCGAGCTTGTCGCCGCTCGGGCTGTTGGAGACGGTGAAACCGGCCGCCACCTTGTCCTTCCAGCCCTGCTTGAACCACACCTGGGCGCTGGCATCCATGAACGCCTTGAAGCCGGCGGACACGCTGCCCATATAGGTCGGGGCGCCGAACACGATGGCGTCGTAGGCGGCCAGCTCGTCCAGCCTGGCCGCGGCTTCTTCGGCGGTATACAGCGCCACTTCGGCGTGGCGGCCGGCCCCCTCCGCCACGAACTGGGCGACGCGGGCGGTGTGGCCGTAGCCACTGTGGTAAATCACGGCGAGTTTGGTCATGGGGTCGATCTCCTTGGCTATAGGCAACAGGCTGCCGATCGCCATGGACCGGGACAGGCCGAACACGACTATTCATGATTATTGAATGATCACGCTCTGCACAACGCCTGCCTGCGACCAAGGTACAATGGCGATTCCTGGCGATGAAAGACAGTGTATTGGCTGTTCCGCCGCGTTGATAACGGAATGTTTTGATTTATTCAGTCAGGATTTTCGAACATGAGATTGTCGCTGGATGCCCTGCTGGTACTCGACGCCATCGAACGCAAGGGCAGCTTTGCCGCGGCGGCAGAGGAACTGCACCGGGTGCCGTCGGCCATCACCTACACGGTGCAGAAGCTGGAGCAGGATCTGGACATCCAGATCTTCGACCGCTCCGGCCACCGCGCCAGGCTGACCGAGGTCGGCGCCCACCTGCTAAAGGACGGCCGCTACCTGCTCGACGCCGCCGCGCAGCTGGAAGACCGGGTGCGCCAGCAGGCCACCGGCTGGGAGCCCGAGCTGCGTATCGCCGTCAGCGACCTGGTGCCGTTCAGCGCCCTGCTGCCCTTGCTGGCCGAATTCAGCCAGCTGACCTGCGCCACCCGGCTGCGCCTGCAGCGCGAGGTGCTCGGCGGCACCTGGGATGCGCTGCACGAGGGGCGCGCCGACCTCGCCATTGGCGCCTCCGATCAGCCTCCGCCGGGGCGTTACCAGCGCCAGCCGCTGGGAACGGTGCCGTTCGTGTTCGCCGTCGCCCCCCTCCACCCGCTGGCCGACCACGCCGAGCCGATTCCGCTGCACGTGATCCGCAAGCACCGCGTGGTGGCGGTGGGCGACACCTCGCGCCAGCTGCCGGCGCGCTCGTCGTCCCTGCTCGAGGGCCAGGACGTGCTGACCGTCGGCACGCTGGCCGACAAACTGCAGGCGCAACTGGCCGGGCTCGGCACCGGCAATCTGCCGCTTTCGTTGGCCCAGCCCTATGTGGATAATGGACAGCTGGTCGTGAAACAGGTCGAGGACGCCAAGGAACCGATCGCACTGTTCTACGCCTGGAAGGAACCCCAGCCGGGCAAGGCGCTCGACTGGTTCATCCGGCGCCTGAAACAAGCCGCCGACGCCGCGACACTGACCTATTGAGAAGCATGCAGATCATCCCGCTCGGCCACGAGCCCTACCAAGAGTGGATCCGGCGCCGCCTGACGACGCAGGGATTCGCCTTGCCGGCCGAGCCATCCTCCTCCCCGCTTGCCCCCTATTCCTTTGCCGCCGACTGGCAGGCGCTGGGCTACGCCAGCGTGGTTCTGGATTTGAAACGCGCCACGCCGGAAGTCAGCGCCGAGCGAGAGCGCGATTGCCGGGCACACGGCCTGGGCTATGTGGATGTGGCGGCCAACTGGCAGGCGCCGGGAGTGCAGCAAGGTTTCGCCCTGTTCGTGGGCGGGTCGGATCGGGCGCTGGACGGAGCCCGGCCGGTACTGGATGCGCTGGCCCCGCTGCCCGGCGCCTGGCTGCATTGCGGCCCTGCCGGCAGCGGGCACTTCGTCGCCACGGTGTTCGAGGCGCTGAGCTACGCCTTCGGCCTGCTCTGGCAGGCCGGCTGGAATGCGCCAGGGGAAACCCCGCGCACGCCGGACTGGAACCATTTCTTCAGCCAGCAAAAAGAGCTGGCCGCCAACCTGCTGCAACTGTCCCGCTTGTACCTGCAGCAGCATCCGGTAGCGGAAACCCATGACCCGTGGCAGCTGCTGGCGCTATTCGCCCGTCCTGCACACCAGCAAAACCATTACGCCCTGATCCTGGCCCGATTGATCGAGCTGGCGCTGGGCCAGGGACTCGCGCTGCAGGCCATCTTCGACTCCCTCAGCCGGCCGCCGCAATGAAAAAACCCGCCGAAAGGCGGGTTTTTTTGCAGCCGGCAAAGAAGTCCGATCAGGAGGCCTTCTTGGCGGCAACGGCAGCGGACGCTACCTTGGCCGACTTGGTCGCGGCTTGCACACCGGCTTCGGCCAGTTCGCTGCCGACTTTCTTGGCGGTCTGCGACACGCTTTCGAAAGCGGCGTTGGACGAGGTCACGAAGTTCTTCAGGGCGGTGACAGCCACGTCGGAACCGGCCGGAGCGTTCTTGGCCAGCTTGTCGATGGTGGACAGCACGGCCTTGTTGGACTCGGCAACCTGCTCTTCGACGAAAGCGGTCAGTTCGCCCTGGGTGGTCACGGCGGCGTCGTACACGCTGCGAGCGGCAACGAAAGCCTTGTCCAGGGCCGGCTGAGCCAGGCCTGCCGGCAGGTCGGCCAGGGCCTTCGGATCCTTGATCTCGGCCAGGGTCTTGAACAGCTGGGCGTTTTCGGCCAGCACCTTGCGGCTCAGATCGAACTGCAGGGCGGCGAAGCGCTCGGCGCTGCCCAGAACCAGGGAAGACAGGCGTACAGCTTTATCGAATTGCGCCTGTCCAAGAGCGGTCAGTTCTTGAGTAGTAGTAAACATAATGACTCCTGTAAGGTATGAAACAACCCAGCGACAACAGCAACAAAATCTGTACCTCTGTCGCATTGTGCGATGCAGCAATTACACTTTACCCAAACGGACTGTTCCGGTCAATCGGTTTGTTGCGCCGCACAATAAACTAAGCTCTTAATCTGTTGGGTTTTTTGCAACACTCCAGACAGCAAAAAACCCCGACGACGGGGTGCAAGCCCATGACAATATCACAACACGAAGGCATTACAAATGCATGACGGCAGTAACGACGAAACCGCGTGCGACTTCCGTTGAAAGCCCCGCCGCAAGCCAGTACACTCGCCCCCATAGAAGAAAACTATCTTTCGGCATTAATACAACGACATGAGCCAGACGGCGAACACCTACGACATCAAATCGGCCAACCTCGACGTGCTGGCCTTCGTGTTGCGCAGCGACAACATCGACGAACTGACGCAAGCCCTGGAAAGCCGCTTCGGCAACCGGGCCAAACCTTCGGCCGCCGAGGCGGTGGTGCTGGACCTGGCCGCCCTGGACAATCCGGCCGAACTCGCCCTGGAGCGCCTGCTGCCGCTGCTCGGGCGCTTCGGCTTCCGTGCCGTGGCGCTGCGCCACCCCGACCCGGCCTACGAGGAACTGGCTCACCGCTTCGGCCTGGCCCATGTCACCGGCCAGGTCGTCTCGGCCAGGACTCCTGCCAGCGAGGCCCCTGCGCCCGCTCCGGAAGCCCCCGCCAGCGTATCGACGATGATCGTCGACCGCCCGGTGCGGGCCGGCCAGCAGATCTACGCCAAGGGCGGCGATCTGGTGGTGCTGGCCATGGTCAGCGCCGGAGCCGAGGTCATCGCCGACGGCAACATCCACGTCTACGCGCCGTTGCGCGGCCGCGCCCTGGCCGGCGCGCGCGGCAATACCGCCGCCCGCATCTTCACCCAATGCATGGAAGCTGAACTGGTATCGATCGCCGGCGTCTATCGAACCATCGAGCAGGCATTGCCCGACAGCATCCGGGGCAAACCGGCCCAAGTCTTCCTCGAAAACGAGCGCCTGGTCATCAACGCGCTCGGCGAATAACGAACACTCATTACGATTAAGGGAATCATCGTGGCAAAAATCATCGTCGTGACATCCGGCAAAGGTGGCGTCGGCAAGACCACCACCAGCGCCAGCTTCGCTTCCGGCCTGGCCCTGCGCGGCCACAAGACCGTGGTCATCGACTTCGACGTGGGCCTGCGCAACCTCGACCTGATCATGGGTTGCGAGCGCCGCGTGGTGTACGACCTGATCAACGTGGTCAACAACGAGGCCACGTTGAACCAGGCGCTGATCAAGGACAAGAACTGCGACAACCTGTACGTGCTGCCGGCCTCGCAGACGCGCGACAAGGATGCCCTGACCGAGGAAGGCGTGGAAAAGGTGCTGAACGACCTGGCGGCGATGAACTTCGACTTCATCGTCTGCGACTCGCCGGCCGGCATCGAGAAGGGCGCGCTGATGGCGCTCTATTTCGCCGACGAGGCGCTGATCGTGACCAACCCGGAGGTGTCGTCGGTGCGCGACTCCGACCGCATCCTCGGCATCCTGTCGTCCAAGTCGCGCCGTGCCATCGAGGGCCGCGAACCGGTCAAGGAACACCTGCTGATCACGCGCTATTCGCCCGGCCGCGTGGAAAAGGGCGAGATGCTGTCGGTCGACGACGTCAAGGAGATCCTGCGCGTCTCGCTCTTGGGCGTGATCCCGGAGTCGCAGGTGGTGCTGCAGGCGTCCAACTCGGGCACGCCGGCCATCCACCTCAAGGGTACCGACGCCTCCGAGGCCTACTCCGACGTGGTGTCGCGCTTCCTCGGCGAAGAGCGTCCGATGCGCTTCCTCGACGCTCCGAAGGTCGGGCTCCTCAAACGACTGTTCGGAGGCTGAGCCATGTCGCTGATGGACTATCTGTTCGGCAGCAAGCGCAAGAAATCGGCCGAGGTGGCGCGCGAGCGCCTGCAAATCATCCTGGCGCACGAGCGCAACGGCCGCGCCGGTGCGCCGGACTACCTGCCGGCGCTGCAGCGCGAGCTGATGGAGGTGATCTCGCGCTACGTCTCGGTCAATCTGGACGACATCAAGGTCAACCTCGAGAAGCAGGACAACTTCGAGGTGCTGGAAGTCAACATCGTGCTGCCGGAGCATGACCGCTAAGCCATGACGCTGACCGAACTGCGCTATATCGTGGCGGTGGCGCGCGAGCGCCATTTCGGCCGCGCCGCCCAGAGTTGTTACGTCAGCCAGCCGACGCTGTCGATCGCCATCAAGAAGCTGGAGGACGAGCTGGGCATCACCCTGTTCGAACGCGGCGGCCCCGAGGTGGCGGTGACCGACATCGGCGAGCGCGTGATCGAGCAGGCCCAGCGCGTGCTGGAAGAGGCGGAGACGGTGAAGCGGCTGGCCGGCGAGCACCAGAACGAGTTGGTCGGGCCGCTCAAGCTCGGGGTGATCTTCACCATCAGCCCCTACCTGCTGCCCAAGCTGATCCCGGCGCTGCGCATCCTGGCGCCGGACATGCCGCTGATCCTCGAGGAGAACTACACGGCGCGCCTGGCGGAAATGCTCAAACGCGGCGAAGTGGACGCGATCATCGTGGCCGATCCGTTCGACGAACCGGGCACGGTCGCCTACCCGCTCTACGACGAACCGTTCGTGGTGGCCACGCCGAAGGGCCATCCGTGGGAGAAGCAAGCTGCGGTACGCCCCAGCCAGCTGGCCGAGGAAAGTGTGCTGCTGCTGAACCAGGGCAACTGTTTCCGCGACCAGGTGCTGCAGTCGTGCAGCGAACTCGCCAATCGCCAGCACCAGTCCGGTAGCCTGGCCAGTACGCTGCAGGGCAGTTCGCTCAACACCATCCGCCACATGGTGGCAAGCGGCATGGGGGTGACGGTGCTGCCCGCGACCTCGGTCGGCCCAGCCGACGACGCCTTGCTGTCGGTGGTGCCGTTCAGCGAGCCGGCACCGCAGCGGCGCGTGATGCTGGTGACACGCAAGCAATACTTCCGCCGCAAGGCGATCACCACGCTGCAGCAGGCGGTGTTCCGTTCCGCCCTGCCCGGCGTCAGCATGCTGGAAGAAGAAGCTCAGCCCGCCTGAGCCAAGGCCGCAGAGGCGAAAAAGCCTGACCGGGATGCCCCGTCAGGCTTTTTGCTTTTTCATGGGACGAGAAAGAGCGCCGGGGGGCTCCCTCCCTTAGGCTTGCCTCGTTGGCGTCAACCGGCGCGGATCAGGCCGGCCAGGCGCGCGATGCCTTCCTCAATGCGTTCCGGCGTGGCGTGGCTGAAATTGAGCCGCAGGTGGCCGATGCCGGTTTCCGGATTGGCGTAGAACGCCTCGCCCGGCATGAAGGCGACGTTGTGCTGTTCCAGTGCCGGCTTGAGGAAGGTGCGGGTGTCGCGCTTGTTCTTCAACGTCAGCCAGAAGAACAGGCCACCCTGCGGCACCTGCCAGTCGGCCAGGTCGCTGAAGTGGCGCTCGAGCGCGGCCTGCATCGCGTCTCGGCCCACCTTGTAGTTCTGCTGCAGACGCTCGAGGTGGGCGGGATAGTCGCCGCTCTTCAGCCACTGCGCGATGAACCACTGGCCTAGGCGGTTGGAGTGCAGGTCGACCGCCTGCTTCAGCTTGACGAGGTGCGGCATCAGGTCCGGGGACGCGATCAGGTAGCCGATGCGCAGGCCCGGCGCCAGCGTCTTGGAGAACGAGCCGCAGTAAATCCACGGCGCGTTCTTCAGGTGCGTCACCAGCGGAGCCGGCACCTCGCCGTCGTAGGACAGCGCGCGATAGGGGTCGTCCTCGATCACCGGCAGATGGGCCTCGTCCAGCACGCGCGCCAGCGCCTGGCGCGTCTCGACACTGTAGCAGGCGCCGGACGGGTTCTGGAAGGTCGGGATCAGGTAGGCGAGCTTGGCCTTGCTCTCGGCGATGGCGGCCTGCAGCGTGGTGGCCGGCAACTGGCCGTTCTGTTGCTCCACGGTGTGGAAGGCGGCGCCGAACAGGCGAAACACCTGCAGCGCGGCGAGGTAGGTCGGCCCTTCGGCGATCACCGGCGTGCCCGGGTCGACGAACAGCTTGGCCGCCAGGTCGAGCGCCTGCTGCGAACCGGACAGCACCAGCACCTGCGACGGGTCACAGCTCAGACCGATGCGCGCCACTTCCTTGGCGATCTGTTCGCGCAGCTCGGGTTCGCCCTCGCTGGTACCATACTGGGCCAGCGACGGCGGCACGTCGGGAAAGTCCAGCGGCGGCAGGCAGCCGGACGCCGGCAGGCCGCCGGCGAAGGAAATCACCTCGGGGCGCTGGGCGGCGGCGAGGATTTCTCGGATCAGCGAGCCGCTGAGTCGTTCGATGCGTTCTGAAAACATGCTACCCTCGTAGTGGCTGGACCGATTAAATGTCAATTTTTTTGACCTAATTTACGCCTACACCAGGCCTTCGTCAACATGCCCGACACGCCCGTTTCCCCCGATTTGCGCGCCTCGATGGAGGCCTTCTTCCACGCCTATATGGCGTTCACCGCCAAACCCGACGAGATGCTGGCCCGGCGTGGGCTGGCGCGGGTGCACCACCGCATCCTGTTCTTCGTGGCGCACACGCCGGGGCTGAGCGTCAAGGCGCTGCTGACGGCGCTGGGCGTCACCAAGCAGGCGATCAACATCCCGTTGCGCCAGTTGATGGAGATGGGGCTGATCGAGGCGCGCGCGGCGGAGCACGACAAGCGGGTGAAGGAGCTGACGCTGACGGCGGAAGGACGCAAGCTGGAGGAGTCACTCTACCGCGAACAGGCCAAGCTGCTGCTGACGGCCTTTGCCGACGCCGGCAAACATGCCCACCAGGGCTGGCTCGAGGTCAACCTGAGGCTGGCGAAGCAAGCCAAGTGACCCCGCAAACGATTTGGCCAACCTCGCCTGGTTGGCCGAATCGTTTATGCCGGACGAGGCACCGCTACTCGATGCGCTCGTAGCGCACTTCGAGGATTTCGATGGTTTCCGGGCCGTCCGGGCCGCGGAACACCACCTCGTCGCCTTCGCGCGCCTTGAGCAGGCAACGCGCGATCGGCGAGATCCAGCTGATGTGGCCGCGCGCCAAGTCGGTTTCGTCGACGCCGACGATGGAGAGGCGCTGCTCGGAGCCGTCGCCGCGCAGAATCAGCACAGTGGCGCTGAAGAAGATCTGGTCGGTCGGCTCGCGCGTTTCCGGGTCGACCACTTCGGCGATTTCCAGCCGCTTGGTGAGAAAACGGATGCGCCGGTCGATCTCGCGCAGACGGCGCTTGCCGTAGAGATAATCGCCGTTCTCGGAACGGTCGCCGTTGCTGGCGGCCCAGTTCACCACGTTGACCATTTCCGGCCGTTCGCGGTGCACGAGGTGGTACAGCTCGTTCTTCAGCCGCTGCCAACCCTGCGGCGTCAGGTAGTTCTTGGTGGCCGCCGGCAGGCGCTGTTCGGGCGGCAGATCGTCTTCGTGTTCGCCGTCGTCTTCCTTGGTAAAAGCCTTGCTCATGCCGTGGGTCTTTCCTGATTCGACGGGGTTTCAGCGGAGGCCATGAAAAACGCCTCCAACACCCAACGATAGGGCCTTGGAGGCGGGCTTTCAAGTCACATCAGGCAATATTGCAGCCTGTTTCAGTAGGCGAGCGAGCCAAAGCAGGTTGAGAGCCGCCATTAACGTAGGATGGGTGGAGCAAAGCGCAACCCATCGTAACATGTCGATGGGTTCCGGCCACAATGGCCTCCACCCATCCTACGGGCGCTCAAGATGCGAAGGCGTAGCCGCCTAATGAAATAGGCTCAGCGGGATTTGGCGCGGCCGGTGACTGTCAGATCCGACCACTTCATCACGGCGGCCACTTCAGCCGAATTCAGCTCATAGAACTGGCCGCGCTTGAGGCGGGCTGGCAGGCCGATGTTGCCGAAACGCACGCGGATCAGCCGGCTCACGGTCAGGCCGAAGTGTTCGAACATGCGGCGCACCTCGCGGTTGCGGCCTTCCTTGATCACCACGCGATACCAGTGGTTGACGCCTTCGCCGCCCTGCTCGACGATGCGCTGGAAATGCGCCGGGCCGTCTTCCAGCTCGACGCCGCGCGTCATTTCCTTCATCTGTTCCGGCTCGAGCTGGCCCAGCACGCGCACGGCGTACTCGCGCTCGGCTTCGAAGCTCGGGTGCATCAGACGGTTGGCGAGCTCGCCGCTGGTGGTGATGATCAAGAGGCCGCTGGTATTGACGTCAAGGCGGCCTACCGCCACCCAGCGGCTGCTCTTGGCCTGCGGCAGACGGTCGAACACGGTGACGCGGCCTTCCGGGTCATCGCGGGTAACCAGCTCGCCTTCCTGCTTGTGGTAGAGGATCACGCGCGGCAGGCGGTCCGGCCACTTGAGCTTGATCGGATTGCCCTTGGCGGTGACCCGGTCCTGCGGGCCGACGCGGTCGCCCAGCGTGGCCACCTTGCCGTTGACCTGGATCAGCCCGGCCTCGATCCATTCTTCCATCTCGCGGCGCGAGCCGACACCGGACGCCGCCAGCGCCTTCTGCAAGCGCACCGGCTCGATCTGGTCGAGGTCGACGCGGGTTTCGCGCAGGCGCTGGGCGCGGTCGAGGATCTGCTGGTTGGGGTCGCGCACGCGCAGCTTCTTGGCGCGTTCGACCTTGGGCGCACGCTTGTCCTGCTGGCGGAACGCCGGCTGGCGCTGCTCGTCGTCGCCGTCGCGGAAACGACGGCGCGGCTCACCCTGGCCGCCCTGCCCCATGGCTGGCTGGCGCTCGTCGCGGCCGGTGTTGCGGTCGCGCTGGCCGAAGCCTTGTTTGCCTTCTTGGCGATCGTCGCGGCCGAAGCCCTGCTGACCGCGCTCGTCGCGCCGGCCGAACGGCGCCTGGCCCGGCGGCGTGCGGTCGCGTTGGCCGAAGCCGGGTTTGCTGCGTCCCTGACCCTCCCGGGCTTGGGGCGCCTTGGCCGCTGCCGGAGCACCGACCGATTTGATCAGCGAAGAGCCTCCCGGCTTGCCGCTTCTCGATTGGCCAAAACCACCGCGATCCGGCGCCGGCTGGCGCGGTTGCGAGGTTTCACGGCCTTTGACACGCGCCACCGGCTGGCGGGCGTGATTACGCTGTCCTTTAGACATCATCATTCCTGTTCAATTACGTTGTCCGCCTCGTCGTCGAGGGGCACCGCGTCGGCTGTGCCGACACAATCAGGCTGGAGCTCCGGCAACACCAGCGTGCCGAGATCGGCCAGAGGTGGCAGATCCCGCAACGACACCAGTCCCAGATCATCGAGGAACTTGTGCGTGGTGGCGTAAAGTCCCGGCCGGCCGGGCACGTCCTTATGCCCGATCACCTCCACCCAGCCGCGCTCCAGCAGCGTCTGCATCACGCTGGTGGACACCGAGACGCCGCGAATGGCCTCGATGTCGCCACGCGTCACCGGCTGGCGGTAGGCCACGATGGCCAGCGTTTCCATCACCGCGCGCGAATAGCGCGGCGGCTTTTCCGGGGTGAGCCGCGCCAGGTACGGCGTGAACTCGGCCCGGGCGCGGAAGCGCCAACCGGAAGCCAGCTTGACCAGCTCGATCCCGCGTCCCCGCCAGTCCTGCTGGATCTCCGCCAGGAGATCGTTGATCAGTGCCGCCTTGACGTCTTCGGTGAACAGCTTTTTCAGTGCCGACACCGAGAGCGCTTCGGCCGACGTCAACAACGCCGTCTCGAGCACGATCTTCAGGTACTTCAGGTCGGTAATGGTGGACATGAATCAGTGTAGTCCAGAGGGTAAAACGCGGGAAGGTGCGGATTTTACACGGTTTTTTGACAAAAAGATAACCGCTATGACAATGCTTTCGGCTACAAGCCCATTCCAGCAGGCGAGCGAGCCAAGGCAGGTTGAGGGCCGCCGGAGCGCAGGAACCGGAATGTACACGGAGTACATGAGGATTCCGAGCATCGCCGGCACTCAAGATGCAAAGGCGCAGCCGCCTGATGGGATGGGCTTTATACCAGCGCCAGCCGCACGTAGATCGGCTGGTACGCCGCCTCCTGGCTGACCTTGACCAGCCCTTCCTTGACCAGCTCCAGCACCGCGATGAAGTTGACCACCAGGTGCGCCACGCCTAGGGCGAGGTCGAACAGCTCCTCGAACGCCACGTACTCTCGCCCTTCTAGGTAGCGCAGGATCCAGGTCATCTGCGCGCGCACCGACAGCTCATCCTTCTCCACCTTGTGGTGGCGCGTGTTCCGCGCGCGCGACAGGATGGCGAGCCAGGCCTGGCGCAGGTCGACCGCGCGCACCTCGGGCAGGCGCTCTTCGGCCACCTGCTCGATCAGCACCGCGAGCCAGGCGAAGTCGCGGTCGGCCTGCGGCATCTTGTCGAGCTCGAGCGCGGCGAGCTTCATCTGCTCGTACTCGAGCAGCCTTCGCACCAGCTCGGCGCGCGGATCATCCGGCTCGCCCTCCTCGTCCTTGGGCGGGCGCGGCAACAGCAGCCGCGACTTGATCTCGATCAGCAGCGCCGCCATCAGCAGGTACTCGGCCGCCAGCTCGAACTGCTCGCGCCGCATGGCGTCGATGTAGGCCATGTACTGCGCGGTGATCGGCGCCATCGGGATGTCGAGCACGTTGAGGTTCTGCTTGCGGATCAGGTAGAGCAGCAGATCGAGCGGCCCCTCGAAGCTCTCCAGGATCACTTGGAGCGCGTCGGGCGGGATGAACAGGTCCTGCGGCACCTCCAGCACCGGCTGGCCGAAGACGTGGGCGATCGGCACGCCGGATGGCAGGTCGGGCGCGGTGAGCTCGAACGCGGCAGTAGCGTCAGCGGCGGGCGTGTCGTTCGAGGTGCGGTCCATGGTTACCTAATGGAAGAAGGCAAAAGGGCGAGGAATCCCCGCCCTTGCACTGTGTCAGCCGAGCAAGTGAGGCTTAATAACCCAGCCCCATCGCCTCGCGCACTTCGCGCATGGTGTCCTGGGCGATCTTGCCGGCGCGGGCACAGCCGTCGGCGACGATGTCCTTCACCAGTTGCGGATTGTCGAGGTACTGCTGCGCGCGCTCGAACATCGGCTGCTGCTCCTTCAGTACGCCCTCGATCACCGGCTGCTTGCAGTCCAGACAGCCGATGCCGGCGCTGGTACAGCCGGCCTGCACCCACTCGCGGGTGGCGCTGTCGGTGTAGACCTGGTGCAGCTGCCACACCGGGCACTTGGCCGGATCGCCCGGGTCGGTGCGGCGCACGCGCGCCGGGTCGGTCGGCATGGCGCGGATCTTCTTGGTCACCGCGGCCGGCTCTTCGCGCATGGTGATGGTGTTGCCGTAGGACTTGGACATCTTCTGGCCGTCCAGGCCCGGCATCTTGGAAGCGGCGGTCAGCAGCGCTTCCGCTTCCGGCAGGATGATCTTGCCCTTGTTCTCGAGGTAACCCAGCAGGCGCTCGCCGTCGACCGCGCCGAGGTTCTGGCTGGCGGCGAGCAGCTCGCGCGCCTTCAGGAGCGCTTCGCCGTCGCCGTCCTGCAGGTAGCGCACGCGCAGTTGCTCGAATTCCTTGCCTGCCTTGCCCATCTTCTTCACGGCGGCCTTGGCCAGTTCCTCGAAGTTGGGTTCGCGGCCGTACAGGTGGTTGAAGCGGCGCGCCACTTCGCGCGTCAGTTCGATGTGCGGCACCTGGTCTTCACCCACCGGCACCCGGCCGGACTTGTAGATCAGGATGTCGGCCGCCTGCAGCAGCGGATAGCCGAGGAAGCCGTAGGTGGTCAGGTCCTTGTGGCTCAGCTTGTCGATCTGGTCCTTGTAGGTCGGCACGCGCTCGAGCCAGCCCAGCGGGGTGACCATGGACAGCGCCAGATGCAGTTCGGCGTGCTGCGGCACCTTGGACTGGATGAAGATGGTGGCCTGCTCCGGATCGACGCCGGCGGCCAGCCAGTCGATCACCATGTCCCAGATGCTCTTCTCGATGATGCCGACTTCGTCGTAGTTGGTGGTCAAGGCGTGCCAGTCGGCTACCATGAACAGGCATTCGTGCTCGTTCTGCAGCGTGATCCAGTTCTTGATCACGCCATGGTAGTGGCCGAGGTGCAGCTTGCCGGTGGGGCGCATGCCGGAGAGAACGCGGTCTGCGAACATGGTCGTCATTCCAGATATCAGGGTTGGCGGGAGCGCGTCGACGCACCCCCGGAAGGAGTCGGTGCCGGCCACGATCGGCAACGATCGCGGCCGCTTCGGCGTGATTTTGCCAGCAAAGCCGCATTCCAGAAAGCATTAGAAACGAGAAAACGAAGCCCGGCAGGGCGAGTTTCTGCGCAGCTAAGGCGAAGGCAAGTGAGCGGGGCCGCAGACAGTACAGGTAGTACGGCAAGTGCTCGCTGAGCGAATCTCTGCGAGAGATTCGCACGCCGTCCGCGCAACGCCGCCGACAAAGTTATCGTTGCTAAGGCGAACTGGGATTACATAAGCACGCCCAACAGCGAATACATCAGGTTGATGAACGGCCTCAGGATCGGCGACAACAGGCCGGAGAACACCAACGCCAGCAGTATCCACAGGCCGTAGGGCTCGAGCCGCGAGTATTTCCAGGCCATGCCCGGGGGCAGCAGGCTCTCGACGATGCGCCCGCCGTCGAGCGGCAGCACCGGCAGCAGGTTGAGCACCATCAGCACGATGTTGATCTGGATGCCGACCTGGCTCATCAACGCCAGCGGCTCGCTGAAGTAGCTGTCGACGCCGACCGCCAGCTTGAACAGCAGCACCCACATCACCGCCATGCCGAGGTTGGCCAAGGGACCCGCTGCGGCCACCCAACGCGTGCCGACACGCCGGTTCTTCAACGCGCCGAAGTTGACCGGCACCGGCTTGGCCCAGCCGAACAGCACGCCGCCGATGATCAGCCCCAGCAGCGGCAGCAGCACGGTACCGATCGGGTCGATGTGCTTGAGCGGGTTGAGCGTCATGCGCCCCATCATGTAGGCGGTGTTGTCGCCGAAGCGCCGCGCCATGTAGGCGTGCGCCGCTTCGTGCAGGGTGATGGCCAGCAGCACCGGCAGCGCGTAGATAGCGATTTTCTGGATGAGGTTATAGGAATCCATGGTGTGGGAGCGGGGTCCTTCTCGCTAGGGAGAGATTGATGAGTGAGAGTGTCGGCCAAGCCTTTCGTTCCGGGAAACGGGGCCGGCCGGAGCGTCAGAAGCCGAACAGCGCCGGGTCGCCCTTGCCGCGGCGCACCAGCTCGACGCCGTCGGTCAGGTCGATCACGGTGGTCGGCTCGGTGCCGCACCAGCCGCCGTCGATCACCAGGTCGACCTGGCGCTCCAGCCGCTCGCGGATCTCGTAGGGGTCGGTGAGCGCCTCGCCGTCGCCCGGCAACGACAGGGTGCAGGACAGGATGGGTTCGCCCAGCTCGGCCAGCAGCGCCAGCGCCACCGGGTGCTCGGGCACCCTGAGGCCGATGGTGGCGCGCTTGGGATGCAGCGTACGGCGCGGCACTTCCTTGGTGGCCTGCAGGATGAAGGTGTAACTGCCCGGCGTGGCGGCCTTGAGCTGGCGGAACTGACTGTTGTCGACGCGGGCGTAGTTGGACAGCTCGGACAGGTCGGCGCAGACCAGCGTCAGATGGTGCTTGAGGTCGAGCTGGCGGATGTCCAGGATGCGCTCCATCGCCGCCTTGTCGCCCAACAGGCAGCCAAGCGCGTAACAGGAGTCGGTCGGATAAACGATCACCCCGCCCGCACGCAGGATCTTGGCTGCCTCGCGAATCAGGCGCACTTGCGGGTTGTCGGGGTGGATCACGAAAAACTGGGCCATGGGGTTTCCGGTTGGGTTCGGGGTCAGGCGAGCACGCGGCCGTTTTCCAGCAGGCGCTCCCACACCGGCCGGCAGATCGGCGGCAAATCGTCGGTGCGGCCGACGTCGCGCCCGCCCTCGCCGGGGGCGTGAAAGTCACTGCCGGCGCTCGCCAGCAGATCGTAGCGCTGGGCGATCAGGGCGTACTTGTGCAGGTCGTCCAGGCTGTGGCTGCCGCTGGCGACCTCGATCGCCTCGCCGCCGGCATCCTTGAAGTCGAAGATCAGCCGCTCGGTCAGGGTGCGGCCCATGTCGTAGCGGCCGGGATGGGCGATCACCGCGATGCCGCCGGCGCTGCGGATCCAGCCCACGGCGTCGGCGAGGCTCGCCCACTCGTGCGGCACGTAGCCGGGCTTGCCCGGCGTCAGGTACTTGCGGAACACCGTGCGCACGTCCTTGACGTGGCCGCTGTTGACCAGGTAGCGCGCGACGTGGGTGCGGCCGATCATCTCCAAGTTGTCGCACAGCGCCGAGGCGCCCTCGAAGGCGCCTTCGATGCCGACCTTGGCCAGCGATTCGGCCATGGCGCGGGCGCGGTTGATGCGGCCGTCGCGGATGCCCTGCAGCCCGGCGCTCAGGGCCTCGTCGTCGGGGTCGATGCCGAGGCCGACGATGTGCACGGTGTGTTTGCCCCAGCTGACCGAGATTTCCACGCCGTTGAGGAAGCCGATGCCGCAGGCGTGCGCCGTGGCCGCCGCCTCGGCGAGGCCGGCGGTGCAATCATGGTCGGTCAGCGCCAGCAAGGTGGCGCCGCGTTCGACGCCGCGCCGGATCACCTCGTCCGGCGACAGCGCGCCGTCGGAGAACAGCGAGTGGAAATGCAGGTCGACGGTTGCCATCTCAGGCTCCGTCCTGTGCGGCCGCCGCCTGGCGTGCCGCTTCGCGAGCCTGCCATTCGGCCAGCTTCTTGCGGTACTCGACCAGCTCGGCGTTGTAGGTGTCCCACACGCAGGGCTCGCAGCCGCTGCCGCAGCACATGTCGTCGGTCGGTTCGATCGGCGCCTCCGGCATCGGGTCGAACACGTCGTCGTCAGGCATCGGCGGCCTCCACGCGCAGCGTGAAGCCGTCGCCGCTGACCAGTTGGCCCGGACGGATCTTGCAGGTCTTGCGCAGCTCGACCTGGCCGTCCACCGACACCAGCCCTTCGGCGATCATGTGCTTGGCCGCGCCGCCGCTGGGCGCCACGGCACAGGCCTTGAGCAGGTCGCACAGGGCGATGTATTCACCACGCAATTGGAAGGTTTCGTTCATCTTTTCACATTCGATTGGGACAGGGTTGTGAGCCAGCTGTGGATAGTTGGCGCAAGCCCTTCATCCGGCAGTCCTTTTTTCGACTGCCTATTTTTTAATCAAGTTTCGGCAACTGTCCACGCCCGCCCGGGACAGTATTGTGGGCGAGCTGTGGATAGTCTCGCCAAGTCCCTGGCCGGCAAGGGCATTTTCATCATCGCTCAAATTTTAAGCAATCCGGCCTGCCGAATCGCCGCCAGCGCCGCCTCCAGCCGGGCTTTCCCCAGCCCGCGAATCGGCACCGGCATCACCCCGGCCGCCTCCAGCGCCGCCAAGTACAAACCGAACAGCCAGTCGCGCTGGTCCGGGTGGCTGCGCAGCGGGTCGGGCTGCCACGACAGGTCCGGGCAGGCCAGGAAGGTCAGCGCGTAATCCCGCGGCCGGTTGAGCGCCACGAGTTCCGGCTCGGTACGGCCGAACGCCACCTCGGCCCAGATCACGCAGGTCAGCGCCGTGCTGTCGCACACCAGCACCTCGGCGTGCTGGGCCGCCTCCTCCTCGCGTGCCAGCTGGCCGCGGGCGATGGCCAGCACATCGGCCGGCGTCGGGGCGTAAGCGCGCTCGGCGTAGTAGTCGCGGGCGTATTCGTCCACACACGCCGCCGCCACGCCGCTGGCGACCAGGGTCGCCGTCAGTTCCTGCGCCAGCGTGCTCTTGCCGCAGGATTCCGGCCCGACGATGGCCAGCCGCAAGGGGGTCGAACGGTATGCCGTCATGATGAAGCGGGCCAAATGGCCATTATACGGCGGCTTGGGGATTATCCGGAAATTCTCACAAGCAGCGGGGACAGCGCTGTGGGCGAGCTGTGGACAAGCGGGCTAAGCCCATGACGGGGAAGTGCTTTATTATCACTGCCTATTTTTTGGGCGGTGCCGCAATTGGCAGGCGATACAGCCAGCTCGCCTGGGTGCCGGCCATGCCAAACGTCCTGCCCCGGCCACTGGCATGAAAAAAGGCGCGGACCGTGCCGCGCCTTCCACAGGAAGAACCCCGCCCGGACTCAGTCCGGCAGCAGGGTCATCTCGCCCACCAGCGCGCGCTGCATCGCCTCGCGCCGTTCCTGCGGCGACAGCTCCTGCGAACACAGCACGGTCAGCTTGGCGACGGCGGCTTCCGGCGTCAGGTCGGCACCGGCCAGCGCCCCGGCGCGCGCCAGCGGCTGGCTGGCGGCGTAGGCGCCGACCTCGACCGCGCCGTGCACCACCTGGCTGATGTTGACGACCAGCATTCCGCTGGCGGTCGCGTCGGCGACGCCGGCCAGCAGCCCCGCCTCGGCCGGGGCGTTGCCGTTGCCGTAGCTCATCAGCACGGCGCCGTCGAGCCTCTGCTCGGCCAAAGTCTGACCGATCAGGGCGGTGCCGGCGCCCGGTGTCAGGAAGAAGGCCGCGACGCGCACGTCCTCGCGCAACGTCACCGGCCGGAACGGCCCCGGCAACACCAGCCAGTGCTGGCGCTGCCAGTCGGCCTTGATGCCGAAGCGCGCGAGTGGCGGCGCATTGGGAGAGTCGAAGCCGGCGAAGCTGGCGGCGTCCAGCTTGCGCGCACGGCAGCCGCGCAGCAGCAGACGGTTAAAGGCGATGGCCACTTCGCACAGATCGGGCTGACAGGCGGCCTCCAGCGCGTCGGCCAGGTTGCTCCAGCCGTCCGAGCGCGGGTGCACCAGCGGCAGCTGCGAGCCGGTCACCACCACCGGCTTGCCCAGCCCCTGCAGCGCGAAAGCCAGCGCCGAGGCGGTATAGGCCATGGTGTCGGTGCCATGGATCACCACGAAGCCGTCGTAGGCATCGTAACGGCCGGCGATGTCGCCGATGATGCGGTTCCAGTGCGCCGGCGTGATCGCCGACGAGTCGATCAGCTCGGGATACTCCAGCACGTCGAAGGTGAGTTCGGCGCTCTGGAAGCGCTCCAGCAGGCGCGGCAGCAGGCCGGGGACCGGAGCCAGGCCGTCCGGGGTGTGGTCCATGCCGATGGTGCCGCCGGTATACAGCACGAGCAGGCGTCGGGTCATTGGGCGTCTCCTGGGCGTGCCCGGCCGGGATGCCGGGCCGCATGTAGCGTGAAAATCAAGAGAGACGGGACGAGCCGCCCCGCCTGGAGAAGATGGCTATGATATACAGTCGACAATAAAAAGGCATCCCCGCCACTCCGCGTCTGGAGGGGCGGCGAGAGAACCGACCCGGTTCAGGGGCCGAAGGCCGCCGCTCAGCCGCCAAGGCCAAGGGAGGGCGGCGTATTGTGTTCCCGTCGGCCGATCCCGGGAATGTCGCCCTCTTTTTATTTCTCGCCACCTACGCGCCTCGGTCTTACCAATAGAAGGACAGCTCGCTGCCGCTACGGCCGAGCCGAACCTTCCTGGCCTGCGACTTATCCTGGTAGCTGGCGCTGACCTGGTACTGCCCGGCAGGCAGCCTGGCGTAGAAGAAAGGCCCCTTGGCCACGGTATCCAGCACGGTGTCGCCACGGGCGTTGCGCACCACGACGGCGACGTCGGCCAGGTACTCACCGCTGCCCTTGGCGGCGAACAGCAGGCGCAGGTTGTAGTCCTGGCGCACCGCCTTCATCGCCGCGACCTCGTCGGCCCCGATGCCGCCGCTGATGAAGCTCGCCTGGCCCTGCGTCTGCCCCTGGGGCAAGGCCTCCTCGGCGGCAGCCGTCAAAGACGCGGTTCCCAACAGTGATGCCAGCAACGCACTCCGCAGCCAGTTTCTTTGCGTACTTGTCATTATCCGTACCTCCTGTTGTGCATGAACACGTCCTGCAACACCGGACAAGGAAACTACACTCAATACAAGCAAGTCCGGCGCGGCAAGAGCCCTACGATTTCTCGTCATGGGGAAGTGGTAGGAGCGGCGAATCGAGGGCGTGGTTCCCAATGTCCAGCTCACCGGCCCCTTTTTACAACTTTGTCATGAAATAAACGGCGAACCTCAGCGAGGAAAGCACCATGGCCCGGCAGACGCCCATCGAACGCTATCGCAACATCGGCATCAGCGCGCACATCGATGCCGGCAAGACCACCACCACCGAGCGCATCCTGTTCTATACCGGGGTCAGCCACAAGATGGGCGAGGTGCACGAAGGGGCGGCGGTGATGGACTGGATGGAGCAGGAGCAGGAGCGCGGCATCACCATCACCTCGGCCGCCACCACCTGCTTCTGGAAAGGCATGGCCGGGCAGTACCCGCAGCACCGCATCAACATCATCGACACCCCGGGGCACGTCGACTTCACCATCGAGGTGGAGCGCTCGCTGCGCGTGCTGGACGGCGCGGTGATGCTGTACGACGCGGTGGGCGGCGTGCAGCCGCAGTCCGAGACGGTCTGGCGCCAGGCCAACAAGTACCACGTGCCGCGTCTGGCCTTCGTCAACAAGATGGACCGCGTCGGCGCCGACTTCTTCCGCGTGCAGCGCCAGATCCGCGAGCGCCTGAACGGGCGTGCCGTGGCGATCCAGCTGCCGTACGGCAGCGAGGACACCTTCCACGGCGTGATCGACCTGGTGAAGATGCGGCTCATCGTCTGGGACGATGCCAGCCAGGGCGTGAAATTCGACGAGCGCGACATTCCGCCGGAACTGCGCGCCGAGGCCGAGCACTGGCGCGACAAGATGATGGAAGCCGCCGCCGAGGCCAACGACGAGCTGATGAGCAAGTACCTCGACAGCGGCACGCTGAGCGAGGACGAGATCCGCCTCGGGCTGCGCCGCCTCACCATCCGCGGCGAGATCGTGCCGCTGCTGTGCGGCTCGGCCTTCAAGAACCGCGGGGTGCAGGCGCTGCTCGACGCCGTCATCGACTACCTGCCCTCCCCGGCCGACATCCCGCCGGTGAGCGGGCTCGACGTCAAGGGACAGCCGGCGACGCGCCACGCCCGCGACGACGAGCCGTTCGCCGCGCTGGTCTTCAAGATCATGACCGACCCCTACGTCGGCCAGCTCGCCTTCCTCCGCGTCTATTCCGGCATGCTCAACTCCGGCGACAGCGTGTACAACCTGGCGCGCGACCACAAGGAACGCATCGGCCGGCTGCTGCACATGCACGCCAACCACCGCGAGGAGGTGAAAGAGGTGAGGGCCGGCGACATCGTCGCCGCGGTCGGCCTGAAGGACGTCACCACCGGCGACACGCTGTCGAGCCCCGAGGCCGTCATCGCCCTGGAGCGCATCGGCTTCCCCGATCCCGTGATCGCCCAGGCGGTGGAGCCGAAGACCAAGGCCGACCAGGAGAAGATGGCGCTGGCGCTGCAGCGGCTCGCCCAGGAAGACCCCTCGTTCCACGTCTACAGCGACGAGGAATCGGGCCAGACCATCATCTCCGGCATGGGCGAGCTGCACCTGGAAATCCTGGTCGACCGGCTGCGCCGCGAGTTCGGCGTCAGCGCCAGCGTCGGCCAGCCGCAGGTGGCCTACCGCGAGACCATCGCCCGCGCCAGCCCCGAGGTCGAGGGCAAGTTCATCCGCCAGTCCGGCGGCCACGGCCAGTACGGCCACGTGGTGCTGAAGCTGGAACCGCGCCCGCGCGGCAGCGGCTTCGAGTTCGTCGACGCGATCAAGGGCGGCGTGATCCCGCGCGAATTCATCCCGGCGGTGGAGAAGGGCATCGTCGAGGCGCTACGCAACGGCGTGCTGGCCGGCTACCCGGTGGTCGACGTCAAGGCCACTCTGGTCTTCGGCTCCTACCACGACGTCGACTCCAGCGAAAATGCCTTCAAGATCGCCGCGGCACAGGCGCTGCGCGACGGTCTGCGCCAGGGCTCGCCGGAGCTGCTGGAACCGGTGATGGCGGTGAACGTGGAAACGCCGGAAGAGAAGATGGGCGACGTGATGGGCGATCTGACCGGCCGGCGCGGCATGATCCAGGGCATGGACGACCTGCCCGGCGGCAGCGGCAAGGCAATCCGTGCCGAAGTACCGCTGGCGGAGATGTTCGGCTACTCCACCACGCTGCGCTCGCTGACCCAGGGCCGTGCCACCTACAGCATGGAATTCCACCACTACGCACCGGTACCGGCGCAGCTGCAGCAGGCGCTGATCAGCGGCATGGGCCGGGTGTTCCCGGGGCGCGGCTGAGCCCGCCCCGGCTATTACTCCTGCCCGGTCACGCCGAATTCGATCGGCGTCTTGATGTAAAAGATGTGCAGATTCTCTTCGCGCAGGCGGGCGAAGAAGCACTCGGCCTCCTCCGCCGTCACCGCCATGGTGATTTCCAGCGGCTGGTCGGCCAGCTCGAAGAAGCGCGACGAATGTAGCCTCTTGGCGTGGCCGAAGCCATCGGACGCCGAGATCAGCGTCGCTCCACGTATGCCCAGATGACGGGCCTCGTCGAGCAGCCATTGCGCCAGCGCCCGACGGCCGTGCAGGCGGTCCTGTACGGTAAAGAATGACAACTGGTAGCCGATCATCACCGTTCCTCCTTCTCAAGTGGCCGATCGGCCAGACAAACGGCAACCCACCGGCCTCTGGCCGGCGGCCCCTACGAGTATAGGCCGCACAACCCGATCATCACGGTGAAATGGTGGCCGACGCCACTCCCGCTCCGACACCGAGCAGTTCCTCATCCTGGCAATGGCGGTTTTCGTTTCTTACTCTTAATAGCATCCCCCGGCGTGAGCCTGGGAGCACAGGGGCTGACGTCACGGGAGAAGGCGCAGCGTCGGCCACGCCGCCCGGCGCCAAGCAAGACGAAGCACCGCCGAGTGTCCATTCGTCATCTTTAGTTTAAAAGGGGAACGTCATGTCATCTCGTCCTACGCTGTACCGGCTTGCCGGTTTGACCCTGGCAAGCCTGCTCTGGTCGGCCCACGGCCAGGCGGCCGAAGGGCTCCGCGTCGGCTCGAAAATCGATACCGAAGGCTCGCTGCTGGGCAACATCATCCTGCAGACACTCGAGGCCAACGGCATCAAGACAGTCAACCGGCTGCAACTGGGCAACACCAAGGTGATCCGCGAGGCCATCACCTCGGGCGAGGTGGACATCTACCCCGAATACACCGGCAACGGCGCCTTCTTCTTCAGCGACGACAAGAATCCAGTGTGGAAGAACGCCAAGGCCGGCTACGAGCGGGTCAAGGCGCTGGATTTCGAGAAGAACCGCATCGTCTGGCTGACGCCGTCGCCCGCCAACAACACCTGGGCCATCGCCATCCGCAAGGACGTCGCCAGCGCCAACAAGCTCAAGACCCTGACCGACCTGGGACGGTGGATCAGCAAGGGCGGCAACTTCAAGCTGGCGGCCTCGGCCGAATTCATCGAACGCCCCGACGCCCTGCCCGCCTTCGAACAGGCCTACGGCTTCAAGCTGAAGCAGGACCAGTTGCTGACGCTGGCCGGCGGCGACACCTCGGTCACGATCAAGGCCGCTGCAGAAAAAACCTCGGGGGTGAACGCCGCCATGGCCTACGGCACCGACGGCCCGGTCGCCGCGCTGGGGCTGGTGACGCTGGACGACGTGCGCGGGGTGCAGCCGATCTACGCCCCCGCCCCCATCATCCGCAGCGAAGCCCTGAGCAAGTACCCCAAGGTGCGCGAGCTGCTCAAGCCGGTATTCCTGTCGCTCGACGGCCCCACGCTGCAGAAGCTCAACGGCCAGATCGCCATCGAGGGACAGGATGCCCGCAAGGTGGCCGCCGGCTACCTCAAGAGCAAGGGTTTCGTGAAGTAAGGCCGTCGGTCGCGGCATGAAAATCCACCATCCGGTGCAACTGCCGCTGGCCGGCCTGATGCTGGCTGCGGCCTGGGGGCTGCCGCTGCTCACCCATGCCCCCAACCGGCTGCTCACCGGCCGCGGCATCATGCTGTCCACGCTGCTGCATAGTGAACGCCTGTGGCTGCTGGGACCGGCGCTGACGCTGCTGCTGGCGCCGTTCCTGGCCCGGCAGCGGAACGCCGCGCTGGCGGTGGCCGTGGCCGCCAGCCTGTGGCTCGCCGGCCTCGCCTGGCTGGCCGGCGACGAAGCCGCGCGCCTGGCCGGCGGGCCGGACTCGCTGGTGCGCACCTCCTTCGGCGGCGGCTTCTGGCTGCTGTTCATCCTGGCCGGCCTGCAGGCCCACGACGCGCTGCGGACTCTGGCCTGGCCCGGCTGGAGCCGGACGCTGGCGCAGCTGGCGGTGTACGGCCCGGTGTTGTGGCTGCTGCTGTCCGGCCGGCTGGATGCGCTGTCGGTGCTCAAGGAATACGCCAATCACCGGGACAGTTTCGACCAGGCGCTGGGGCGGCACCTGCAGCTGGTGGGGCTGGCGCTGCTCCCCGCCACCGTGCTCGGCAGCGCACTGGGGCTGCTCGCGTTCCGGCGGCAACGCCTTCAGGCGGCGCTGTTCGGCGTGCTCAACGTCATCCAGACCATTCCCTCCATCGCCCTGTTCGGGCTCCTGATCGGCCCGCTGGCCGCGCTGGGACAATGGCTGCCCGGCTCGGGCCTTTCCGGCGTCGGCCTGCCGCCGGCCTTGCTGGCGCTGATCCTGTATTCACTGCTGCCGATGGCACGCGGCACGCTGGCTGGCCTGCAGCAGATTCCGGAGGGCGTGCGCGAAGCGGGGCGCGGCATGGGACTCAGCCCGGGGCAGCTGTTCCTGCGTGTCGAACTGCCCCTCGCCCTGCCGGTCATGCTCTCCGGCATGCGCGTCACGGCGGTGCAGGCCGTGGGACTGGCCCAGTTGGCCGCCCTGATCGGGGCCGGCGGCTTCGGCGCCATCATGTTCCAGGGGCTGTTGGGCAGCGCGCTCGACTTGGTGCTGCTGGGGGTGATTCCGGTGGTGGTGCTGGCCGTCGCCGTGGATGCCCTGTTCACGTTGCTGGTTTCGCTGTTGGAGGTGGTACCGCGATGATCGAGTTTTCCCGCGTAAGCAAGATGTTCGATGGCCGCAAGGCGGTCGACGAGCTGGATCTGGTGATTCCGCAAGGGGAACTCGCCGTGCTGATCGGCACCTCCGGCTCGGGCAAATCCACTACCCTGAAGATGATCAACCGGCTGGTGGAACACGACGCCGGCACGCTGCGCTTCGCCGGCGAGGACGTGCGGCACTTCCGACCGGAAACCCTGCGCCGCCGCATGGGCTATGCCATCCAGTCGATCGGGCTGTTCCCGCACTGGACGGTGGAACAGAACATCGCCACCGTGCCGCAACTCCTCAACTGGCCCAAGCCGCGCATCCGCGACCGCGTCACCGAGCTGCTGGAACTGCTGCACCTGGAGCCCGAGCAGTACCGCGGCCGCTTTCCGCATCAGCTGTCCGGCGGCCAGCAGCAGCGCGTCGGGGTGGCCCGGGCGCTCGCCGCCGACCCGGACGTACTGTTGATGGACGAACCGTTCGGCGCGCTCGATCCGGTGACGCGCGCCGCGCTGCAGGAAGAACTGCGCCGCATCCACGCGCTGTCGGGCAAGACCATCGTGCTGGTGACCCACGACATCGACGAGGCGCTCGGCCTGGGGCAGCGCATCGTGCTGATGGAACAGGGCCGTATCGTGCAGCAGGGCCGCCCGCTCGAACTGCTGAGCCACCCGGCCAGCGACTTCGTGCGCGACTTCGTCGGGCGCAGCGACATCGGCATCAAGCTGCTGGCGCTCGACCACGTGGCCGGCCGCACCCGGCGCGGCGAAAAGGTCGACGGCGAGCCGATCGCCTCCGGCGCCACGCTGCGCGAAGCGCTCTCGGCCTTCGTCACCCGCAGGGTCGACCGGCTGCCGGTGGTCGACGAGCAAGGACGCCCCGCCGGGGTCCTGCACTTCAGCGACCTGCTGGAGCCCCAGCCGTGAGCCGTGCCCTTGAAGCCTGGCCGAAGGGCCTCCGGCACGCGGCGGGCGACCCCTTGCCGTGGAGCCTCGCCGCGCTGGTCGCGCTGACACTGGGCATGCCGGTCCTGCGCCCGCTGTTCGCCGCGCTGTTTCCCGAACTGGGCCGCCCGGTGTACCAGCAAGACAGCTTTGCCGCGCTGGTGCTGGCCCACCTGGCGCTGGTCGGCCTGTCCAGCGCCCTCGCCGCCACGGTGGGAATCCTGCTGGGACTGTGGGTGTGCCGTCCCGCCGGCCGGGCGTTCCGCCCGCTGTTCGAAGCGCTGCTGGCGATGAGCCAGGCCTTCCCGCCGGTGGCGGTGCTGGCGGTGGCCGCCCCCATCATCGGCTTCGGCGAGACGCCGGCGCTGATCGCCCTGGTGCTCTACGGCCTGCTGCCCATCGCTCAGGGCACCATGGCCGGGCTGGACTCGGTGCCGGCCGCGACGCGGGAAGTCGCGCAGGGGCTGGGGCTGGACCCCTGGCAAACGCTGTACAAGGTGGAGCTGCCGCTGGCCGCCCCGGTCATCCTCTCGGGCGTGCGCACCTCGGTCATCATCAACATCGGCACCGCCACCATCGCCTCGACGGTGGGCGCCAAGACGCTGGGCTCGCCCATCATCGTCGGCCTGAGCGGCTTCAACACCGCCTACGTGATCCAGGGCGCGGTCCTGGTGGCGCTGCTCGCCATCTGCTGCGATTTGCTGTTCGAGCGTCTGCAGCGGCGGCTGAGCGCCTGGCGCTATCAGGAGGCGGCGGAAGGCGCCGCCGCCCTTCCGCCAGTCGGCGGCTGAGAACGCCCATGCCCGGCGCGGGCAAGAAGCCGGGGCGAAGCAGGCCGGGCGGAAGGCCCTCTGCCATCCCGCTCACAGCCTTTGTCCCGCCAAGCCAGACTCGGAAACGACCGGGGAGCGCCCCCTCACTTGGGCTCGCTCTTCTCATCGTAATTGGGCGGGGTCTTCAGGGTGAAATTCAGCCAGCTGGGTGGGGGCCGCTTCGGCACGTGGTAGCGGAGGAAGCCGTAACCCAGCGCGGTATGACAGGCGTTGCAGCCCTGCTCCGCCGCCGCGAAGCGCGGATTGAACTGGCTGAGGTCCTTTTTCTTGATCGCCGCCGCCAGCGGCTCGAGATAGCTCTGCTCGAACGCTTTCAGCATCGGCGCCCGCGCCGGCCGTGTCGTCTCGGCCACTTCCTGGGCCTCCAGCAATTCCTTCAATTGATATTGCGCCAAGCCCCAGTTGCCGCCGTTGGCGGCCCAGTAGAGATTGGCGAAGCGCGAGCCGATTTCATTCATGCCCCCCCCCAAGCCGGGCTGGATTGCCGCCAAGGCCTTGACGCGCTGCTCCACCGGCCCTTCGTAAATGCCCTGGCCCGCCTTCTCCTCAGCCCATGCCAGCGAGCACACCGACAACATGATGCAGCCCCATAGTCCCCAACGCCGTTTCATTCTTCTCTCCTGTCCACTCGTCCAAGGCGATGCACAGGGAGCGCCCGCCTCGGAAATTCATGGCGCCCCGCTTCAGCTTAGTCCAGCGCCGCCTTCGGCATGAGCTCCTCCGCCCTTGCCAAGCCAGGCAAAACCCGCTACATTCGTGCGCTCAAAGCAAGTGCGCGGGTGTAGCTCAATGGTAGAGCAGAAGCTTCCCAAGCTTACGACGAGGGTTCGATTCCCTTCACCCGCTCCACGACACATCCTTGTCTTGCCGCCCAGTCACTCGTTGACGCCCAGGCCCCCACCGAGCAGAACGCATGAAATGGAACTCCGGCCGGCTGTGGCTTCGCATTACCGTCTATAGTCTTCTCGCGCTGCTGACCGTTCTGGTGGTGGTGCAATCGCTGATTCTCTGGCAATTCGACGAAACGGCCGTGCGCCAGACACTGGGCCAGGTGCTGCACGACCGCGGCCGCAGCGTCACCATCCGCGGCTCGATCAAGCCGCACGTGCTGCCCTTCCCCGGCCTCGACATCGACCGCATCGACATCAGCGAGCCCGGCACCGGCACGCCCGCCATCAGCATCGACCGCATGGAAGCGCGCCTGGCCTGGCTGCCCCTGCTGTTCGGCGAACGCGAGGTCAACAAGGTGCGCGTCGACGGTCTGAAGGTCCGCCTGGCGCGCCACCCCGACGGCACCTTGTCGATCGCCGACCTGTTCCAGCGCCGCGATACCGGCCGCTTCCGCGTCAAGCTCGATTCGCTCCGGCTGCGCGAGGGCCAGATCGACTACCTCGACCTGGCGAGCCACCGGCAGCAGACACTCAGTGCCATCAGCCTGGACGCCGACGGCCTGCGCGGCGATGCCCATCTCACCGTGGGCGGCCTGCTCAGCGGCGGCAAGCGCCCGCTGCGGCTGGCGCTGGAGACGCCGCTGACGATCCAGGACGACCAAGTCACGCTGAGCCAGTTGCAGGCGGTGGTGCTGTCCGAGGTGGAAGGTCTGGGTGAAAGCAAGCTCAGCGCCAGCGGCCTGTTGCGCCTCAACTTCGCCGCCTTGCAGGCCACCGGCGAACAACTGGGACTGACCCTGAGCAGCGATAATCCCAAGAGCACCTTCACGCTGCGCGTGCCGGCACTCGGCGCCAGCTTCAAGGAAGTCACCACGCCGCTGGCCACGCTCGACGGCCAGTTGACCTACGGCCAGACCCATTACGAAACCGCGGCCCGCTTCGACAACGTCAAGCTCGACGAAGCCGGCCTGAACGCCGACCGGATGGCCGGCGATTTCAGCTGGAGCGTCGGCCGGCAGCGCGTCAACCTGAAGCTCGACGCACCGTTCTCGCTGCTGGCGATGAACCAGATCCGCATGCAGCCCTTGTCGCTGATGGCGCAGGTGGTCACCCCGCTGCTGCCGCGCGGCCAACTGGTCGCCAAGATGGAAGGCGCGCTAGACGGCACGCTGGACGACGACCAGCTCAACCTGCGCGTGGCCGGCAAGCTGGACGGTTCGGACATGGCGATCACGGTGAGCCAGTACGGCTTCCTCAAGCCGCGCCACGAAGCCACGGTGACCATCGGCAAGCTCGACCTCAACCGCTACCTGCCGGAGAACACCGACACCGCCGCCGTGGCGCTGTTCCAGGACACCCGGCCGATTCCGCTCGACTGGCTCGACTACGTCGACCTGAGCGGCAAGGTCACCATCGGCGAACTGGCCTTCGGCCGCTTCCGCGTCAACGACGTGTCGGCCAGCGTGCTGGCCACGCCGCAGCAACTGGCGCTGGACCAGTTGAGCGCCAGCATCTACCAGGGCCGGCTGGAGGGCAGCGTGCGCCTGGCGCGCGAGGAGAAGGCGCCGACGCTGGAGCTGAAGCAGACGCTCAACGCCATGCACATCCGTCCGCTGCTGCTCGACTTGTTCGACTTCAGCCGCCTGGACGGCATCGGCAGCGGTGAGGTTGACGTCAAGGCCCGCGGCCTGTCCTTCGCCGAGCTGCGCAACACCATGAGCGGCACGGTGGCGATGAGCCTCAACAAGGGGGCGCTGAGCGGCATCGACCTGGTGGCGGCGCTGAAGAACCTGCCGTCGGAATTGAAGCAATGGAACGGCACCGCCAACCCGAACCAGAAGACCACCTTCTCGACGCTGTCGGCCAGCCTGCAGCTGGAACAGGGCGTGGCGCGCAATCAAGACCTGAAACTGGCGTCGCAGCTGGTCAACGTCAGCGGCGGCGGCAAGCTCGACCTGGTCCAGAGCATCATCGACTACACCCTCGACGTGCAGGCCAACCCGCACGAATTCAGCCGGCTCAAGGGCGTCAACGTGCCGCTCAAGATCACCGGTCCGATCAACTCGCCGGTGTACGCGCTGGACTTCAACGCCATGGTCAAGGGCAAGAAGACCGAGAGCGAGAAGCAGGACGCGCTGAAACAGCAGCTGAAGAAGCAGATCACCACCATCCTGCCGTGACGGTGGCAACAAGAAGGCCGCAGCGGAGCAATCCGACTGCGGCCTTTTTGCCGTCCACCCGGCTCTCAGCCCTGCAGCACCCGCGCCTCGGCCAGCGCCAGCTGCTCCGGCGTGCCCAGCACCACCAGCACGTCGCCCTGCATCACCTCGAACTCCGGCTCGACCTCGCTGCGGCGGATGTGGCGGCGGCGCACCGCCTTCAGCTCCACCCCCAGCTCATCCAGTCCGATCTCCTTCAGCGAATGGCCGATGGCGGCCGCTCCGGCACAGACCTGGATGCTCAACAGTCGCGGCAGCTGCGCCTCGTCCAGCCCCTCGGCGTCGTCGCTGGCGCCGCGGAAGAAGCCCTTGAACAGGCTGTAGCGCTCCTCGCGCACCGCGCGGATGCGGCGCAGCACGCGCTTGAGCGGCACGCCGGTCACCATCAGCGCCTGGGTCGCCAGCATCAGGCTGCCCTCCATCACCTCGGCCACCACCTCGTCGGCGCCGGCCCGGCGCAGCGACTCCATGTCGCTGTCGTCGACGGTGCGCACGATCACCGGCAGGTCGCTGCGCAGCGACTGCACCATGTTGAGAATGCGCAGCGCGGCATGGGTATCGGCGAAGGTCACCACCACCGCCTTGGCGCGCATCAGGCCGGCGGCGATCAGCACCTCCTTCTTGCCGGCGTCGCCGAACACCACCGGGTCGCCCGCCTCGCCCGCCTCGCGCACCCGGTCCGGGTCCAGGTCGAGCGCGAAGAACGGGATCGACTCCTTCTCCAGCAGCCGCGCCAGCACCTGGCCGCTGCGCCCGTAGCCGCAGATCAGCACGTGCTCGCTCTTCGACATGCTCTCCACCAGCAGCTGGTGCAGGTTCAGCGCCTGCATCATCCAGTCCTGCTTGATCAGCCTACGGGTGATCTTGTCGCCGTGCAGGATCAGGAACGGCGCCACCAACATCGACAGCAGGATGGCGGCGATGGCCGCCTGCTCGGTCTGCGCCTCGATCAGGCCCAGCTTGCCCGACAGCGCCAACAGCACGAAGCCGAACTCGCCGCCCTGCGCCAGCGCCAGCGCGCCGCGCATGGCATCGTTGGCCTTGTGGCCGAAGGCGCGTGCCAGGCCGAACACGATGCCGAGCTTGACCGGCACCAGCAGCGCCACCAACAGCAGCACCTCGCCGGCGTGGGTGTACAACACCGGCAGCTGCACGCGCATGCCGACGGTGATGAAGAAGAAGCCGAGCAGGATGTCGCGGAACGGCTTGATGTCCTCCTCCACCTGGTAGCGGTACTCGGTCTCCGAGATCAGCATGCCGGCGACGAAGGCCCCCAGCGCCAGGCTCAGCCCCGACAACTCAGTCAGGTAGGCCACCCCCAAGGTCACCAAGAGCACGTTGATCATGAACAGCTCGCCCGAACGCTGCCGTGCCACCAGGTGGAACCACGGCCGCATCAGGCGCTGGCCGAAGGACAACAGCACCGCCATCACCGCCACCACCTTCAGCGCCGCCAGCGAGAGGTCCATGCCCAGCGTGGCGCTGCCGCCGGCGAAGGCCGGCAGCAGGATCAAGAGCGGCACCACCGCCAGATCCTGGAACAGCAGCACGCCGATCGCCAGCTGGCCGTGCGGCTGGTTGAGCTCCAGCCGTTCGGTCAACAGCTTGCTGACGATCGCGGTGGACGACATCGCCAGCGCCCCGCCCACGGCAAAGCCCGCCAGCGGCGCATCCAGCAGCGCGCCGACCGCCCCGGCGATCAACAGCAGCGTCAGCAGCACCTGCGCCAGGCCGACGCCGAACACCAACTGGCGCATCGCCTTGAGCTTGGGCAGCGAAAATTCCAGCCCGATCGAGAACATCATGAACACGATGCCGATCTCACCCAGGAAGGCCGTCTCATCCCCGTCCGGAATCAGCTGCATCACCCCCGGTCCGGCCAGGAAGCCCACCACCAGGTAGCCCAGCATCGGCGGCACCTTGAGAGTACGGCACAAGGTCACCGCCAGCACGGCGCTCAACAACACGAGGACAATGGGCGCAAGCGAATGCATCGAGGATGGTCTTTCCAGGACAGAGAAGGGGTTGGCCAAACGCGCCCAAGCAAAAGATGCACCAGGCCGCGACTATTCGGATTATAACCTTGATATACTTTCGCCCTATGAACAAGACACGACAGCATGAGCGCCTGGAACAGGCGCAACGGGTGCTCGAGATCGAGGCCGACGCCATCCTCGCGCTCCGTGCCCGGCTCGACGGCGCCTTCCTCGCGGCCATCGACGCCATCCTCGCCTGCGCCGGCCGGCTGGTGGTCACCGGCATCGGCAAGTCCGGCCACATCGGCCGCAAGATCGCCGCCACGCTGGCCAGCACCGGCACCCCGGCGTTCTTCGTGCACCCGGCCGAAGCCGCCCACGGCGACCTCGGCATGATCACCGACGGCGACGTGCTGCTGGCGCTCTCCAACTCGGGCGAGAGCGACGAGGTCATCGCGCTGCTGCCGGCGCTCAAGCGCAAGGACATCACCCTGATCGCCATGACCGGCCGCCCCGAATCGACGCTGGCGCGCGAAGCCGACATCCACCTCGACGCCGGCGTCGAGATGGAGGCCTGCCCGCTCGGGCTGGCCCCCACCTCCAGCACCACCGCGGCGCTGGCGCTGGGCGACGCGCTGGCGGTGACGCTGCTGGAAGCGCGCTCGTTCCGCGAAGAAGACTTCGCCCTGTCGCACCCGGGCGGCAGCCTGGGGCGGCGCCTCTTGGTCCACGTGCGCGACCTGATGCACGCCGGCGACACCCTGCCGGTGGTGCAGTGCGGCACCACGCTCAAGGATGCGCTGCTGGAAATGACCAGGAAGGGCCTCGGCATGACCGCCGTGGTCGACGCCTCGGGCAATCTCGCCGGCATCTTCACCGACGGCGACCTGCGCCGCACGCTGGACAAGACGCTCGACCTGTCCGGCCTCGCCATCGACGACGTGATGTTCCGCCAGCCGCGCACCATCCGCGCCGAACGACTGGCCTCGGAAGCGGTCAAGCTGATGGAAACCCACAAGGTCAACGGCCTGCTGGTCGTGGACGACACCGGACGGCTGGTCGGCGCACTCAACATGCACGACCTGCTCCAGGCCCGGATCGTATAAGGACAACCATGCAAACGATTCACGAACTCGCCCGCAAGGTGCAACTCCTGATCATGGACGTCGACGGCGTGCTGACCGACGGCCGCATCTATTTCACCCCGGACGGCGAAGAACTGAAAGCCTTCAACACCCTCGACGGCCACGGCCTGAAAATGCTGCAGGGCACCGGCGTCAAGCTCGCCATCATCACCGGGCGCGCCGCGCGCTGCGTCGAGCACCGCGCGCGCGGCCTCGGCATCGACTACTACTACCAGGGCATCCACGACAAGGTCGAGGCCTTCCAGCAGCTCTTGGCCGAAACCGGCATCGACGCCTCCGCCTGTGCCTACATCGGCGACGACGTGGTCGACCTGCCGGTGATGCGCCGCGTCGGCCTCGCCGTGGCGGTACCCGACGCCCCCAGCCTGGTGCGCCAGCACGCCCACTACGTCACCGGCTTCGGCGGCGGCCAGGGCGCGGTGCGCGAACTCTCCGAACTCATCATGCAGGCCCAGGGCAGCTACGATGAAGTGATGGACAGGTATCTGGCATGATCCTCCGCGCCCAGCGGCTGTTCCCCGTCGTCCTCCTGGCGCTGACCGGCCTGTTGACGTTCTGGCTCGACCAGATCTCGCGCTGGACGCCCGAGGTGCATGCGCTCGACCCGAACAAGCCGGAATTCGTGGCGGAACGCTTCACCGCCCAGCGCTTCGACGCCACCGGCAAGGTGCAGGACCGCCTCAGCGCCCAGCGCATGTGGCAGTACCCAGGCAAGGACGACCTGTTCTTCGACGCCCCCGCGCTGCGGATCTTCGAAGCCGGCGTGCTGCAATACGATGTGCGCGGCCAGAGCGGCCGCTACAACAACAAGACCCGCCAGGCCTTCTTCGACCGCCAGGTGACGCTGTTCAAGCCAGCCGACGCCAGGCAGCCGGAGACCCGGGTCGACACCTCGGCGATGCACGTCGACATCGATAAGCGTCTGGCCCGCTCCGCGGCGCCGGTCACCATCCATTACGGCACGTCGGTAGCCCGATCGGTCGGCTTCAGCTACGATCAGCGCGCCGGCCTGTTGAAACTGCTCTCGAAGGCAAGAGTCGTCTATGCGAAATAAATTCACCCTGACGCTGGCCATGCTGGCCGGACTGTGCGCCACCACCGTCGCCCTGGCGGAAAAGGCCGACCAGAGCAAACCGATCGAAATCAACGCCAACAGCGGCACGCTCGACCAGCTGAAAGGCGTGACCGTGTGGGAAGGCAACGTCGTGGTGACGCAGGGCACGCTGCGCGTCAACGCCGACCGCGTCGTCGTCACCCGCGACGACAAGGGCAACCAGACGGTGCAGGCCACCGGCAAGGTAGTCACCTTCCGCCAGAAAATGGACGACAAGAACGAATACATCGAAGGCCAGG
The DNA here is from genome assembly GCF_000527175.1 of Pseudogulbenkiania sp. MAI-1. Lineage (NCBI taxonomy): Bacteria > Pseudomonadati > Pseudomonadota > Betaproteobacteria > Neisseriales > Chromobacteriaceae > Pseudogulbenkiania > Pseudogulbenkiania sp. MAI-1. The sequence continues at coordinate 3,440,198 of NZ_AZUR01000001.1, forward strand.
CCAGCCGCCTCGACTACACCGGCATCACCAACACCGCCGTGCTCACCGGCAACGCCCGCGTCAAGCGCGGTGAGGACCTGGTGATCGGCGAGGTCATCACCTACAACACCCAGAGCCAGACCTACCAGGTCAAGGGCGGCGCCGCCACCGGCCCCAACAAGGGCCGCATCACCGTCATCCTGCAGCCGCAAACCACCGGACAACAGCCATGACCGCCAGCGTACTGAACGTCACCCGGCTGAAGAAGCGCTTCAAGAAGCGCACCGTGGTCAAGGACGTCTCGCTCAGCATCGAAAGCGGCGAGGTGATCGGGCTGTTGGGCCCCAACGGCGCCGGCAAGACTACCAGCTTCTACATGATCGTCGGCCTGGTCGGGGCCGACGACGGCCAGATCCTGCTCGATGAGCAGGACATCACCCACTTCCCGATGCACCAGCGCGCACGCCTGGGGCTGGGCTACCTGCCGCAGGAAGCGTCGATCTTCCGCAAGATGACGGTGGACGAAAACATCCGCGCCATCCTCGAGATCGCCGGCCTCAAGGGCGAGGAACTGGAAAAGGAACTGGTGCTGCTGCTGGACGACCTCAACATCGCCCACCTCAGGGAGAGCAACGCGCTGGCGCTATCCGGCGGCGAGCGGCGCCGCGTCGAGATCGCCCGCGTGCTGGCCACCCGGCCGCGCTTCATCCTGCTCGACGAGCCGTTCGCCGGCGTCGACCCGATCGCCGTGATCGACATCCAGAAGATCATCTCCTTCCTCAAGGAACGCGGCATCGGCGTGCTGATCACCGATCACAACGTGCGCGAGACGCTGCGCATCTGCGACCGCGCCTACATCATCAGCGACGGCGCGGTGCTGGCCTCCGGCAAGCCGCAGGCCCTCGTCGACAATGAAAAAGTTCGCCAGGTTTACCTCGGCGAACACTTCCACCTGTAATCGCCATGAAGCAGTCGCTACAGCTCAAGGTCTCGCAGCAACTCACGCTGACCCCGCAACTGCAGCAGTCGATCCGGCTGCTGCAACTGTCCACCGTCGACCTGCAAACCGAAGTGGAACGCTTCCTGCAGGACAACCCGCTGTTGGAGCGGGGCGACGAACCGGCCGCCGAGAGCGCCCCGGCCGACACCGCCGGCGGCGAAGCCGAAGCGGAACGCCACGACACGGACAGCGGCGACACCGGCGGCGAACTGACCGACTGGGGTAGCGGCAGCCGGCGCAGCAACGACGGCGACGACGATTACGACCCGATGGCCAACGTGCCGCGCCCGGTCACGCTGCGCGAACACCTGCTGGCGCAGCTGGGAGAAATCGCCCTGCCCGAACGCGACAGCGCCATCGTGCAGCTCTTGATCGAAGAGCTGGACGAAGACGGCTACCTGACGACCGACCTGCAGGAACTGGCCGCCTCGCTGCCGCTGGAACTCGGCATCGAGGAAGACGAACTGGCGTTCGGTTTGAAACTGCTGCAGCAATTCGAACCGCAGGGCGTCGGCGCCCGCTCGCTGTCCGAATCGCTGGCGCTGCAACTGGCCCAGTTGCCGGACAGCACCCCCGGCAAGGCGCTGGCGCGCACCATCGTCAGCGAGCACCTCACCCTGCTGGGCAACCGCGACTATACCCGCCTGAAGCGCCTGCTCGATGTCGGCGACGTGGAACTGAAAGCGGCGCAGGCCCTGATCGCCCGCCTCAACCCCCGCCCGGCGGCCGGTTTCGGCGCCGACGACACCCGCTACATCATCCCCGACATCGCCGTGCGCCGCGTCAAGGGCCGCTGGCGCGCCGAGCTCAACAACGCCGCCGTGCCGCGCCTGCGCGTCAACCAGATGTACGCCCAGATGCTCAGCGAGAACCGCGGCGCCGGCGGCGAATTGAGCGCCCGCCTGCAAGAGGCCAAATGGCTGGTGAAGAATATTCAGCAACGATTTGACACCATCCTCAAAGTGGCGGAATCTATAGTCGAAAGACAGCAAGCGTTCTTTGAACACGGAGAAGTCGCCATGCGTCCGCTCATCCTGCGCGACATCGCCGATGAGCTGGAGCTGCACGAATCCACGGTATCCCGTGTGACGACGCAGAAATACCTGTTGTGCCCGCGCGGCCTGTTCGAGCTGAAGTATTTCTTCGGCAGCGCACTGGAAACGGACAGCGGCGGTGAATGCTCGGCCACCGCCATCAAGGCGCACATCCGCCAGATGATCGAAGCGGAAAACCCGGCCAAGCCCCTGTCCGACAGCGCCCTGGCGGACGAACTGGCCAAACAGGGCATACAGGTTGCCAGGCGCACGGTGGCGAAGTATCGTGAAGCCATGCAGATTCCACCGGTCAATCTGCGCAAGGTCCTCTGACCTTGAACTGAATCATCAGCATGCCCGGCAGCTTCTGCCGGGCAGTCAACACAAGAAGGAGTAAGGTATGAACCTCAAAGTAACCGGTCTCCACCTCGACGTTACCCAACCGCTGCGTGATTACATAGAAAGCAAACTCGAACGCGTGACCCGTCATGTCGACCATGTGATCGACGTGGCGGTGACCCTGTCTGTGGACAAGCTGGTCCAGAAGGCCGAAGTCAACGTGCACCTCTCCGGCAAGGACATCCACGTGGAGGCGACCGACGCGGACATGTACGCCGCCATCGACTTGCTGATGGACAAGCTGGACCGCCAGGTGCTCAAGCACAAGGAAAAACTGAGCGAGCACCGGGTGACGCCAGCCCCTTCCCCGGCCCCGGAAGCCACACTCTAAATCCTTGATTGGTAAAGCGGGAGCCGGGAGGTTCCCGCTTTGCTTTGCACGATCCTTTCTCTGTCACACCAAAGCAACGTAGAATCGTCAGGTTTTTGGCAGCTCTCAACAGACCCCTATGAGCCTGATCGGCAAAATCCTAACCCGGGACAATGTCCTGCTCGATCTCGACGTAGCCAGTAAGAAGCGCGTCTTCGAACAGGTGGGACTCCTGATCGAGAACACCCGCGGCATTGCGCGTAGTGAAGTGTTCGAATGCCTGTTCGCGCGCGAAAAGCTCGGCTCCACCGGGCTGGGGCAAGGCGTGGCCATTCCGCACGGCCGTGCCCGCGGCCTGAAAGAGGCTGCCGGCGTGCTGATCCGCCTCAAGTCGGCCATCCCCTTCGACGCCCCCGACGGCAAACCGGTCCAGATCCTGTTCGTGCTGCTGGTCCCGGAACAGGCCACCGACCTGCACCTGCAGGTGCTGTCCGAACTGGCCCAGGTTTTTTCCAGCCGGCCGCTGCGCGAGCAACTGCTGGCCGCCCAGAGCGCCGACGAGCTCTACACCCTGCTGACCGAATGGTCCCCCCATGCCTAGCATAAGCGTTCGCAAGCTCTACCACGACAATCAGCACAAACTGAACCTGAGCTGGGTCGCCGGCACCGGCGGCGCCGATAACCTGATCGGCAACGACGAACAGCGCCCGCTGTTGGCGCTGGTGGGCCACCTCAACTTCATCCACCCCAACCGGGTACAGGTACTGGGCCTGGCCGAGGTCGAATACCTCGACCGGCTCGAACAATCCGCCGCCAAGACCGCGCTCGACCAGCTGTTCCACAAGAGCATGTCGGTGGTGATGGTGGCCAACGGCCAGCCGGTACCCAAGCTGCTGCGCGACTACTGCCACACCCATAACGTGCCGCTGATGACCACGCCGCTGGAAAGCCCCTACCTGATGGATGTGCTGCGCATCTATCTGGCGCGGGCGCTGGCAGTCTCGACCGTGCTGCACGGGGTGTTCCTCGACGTGCTGGAAATCGGCGTGCTGATCATGGGCGACTCGGCCATGGGCAAGAGCGAACTGGCGCTGGAACTGATCTCGCGCGGCCACGGCCTGGTGGCCGACGACGCGGTGGAACTCTACCGCATCGGCCCGGAAACGCTGGAAGGCCGCTGTCCGCCGCTGTTGCGCGACTTCCTCGAGGTGCGCGGCCTGGGCATCCTGAACATCCGCACCATCTTCGGCGAAACCGCGGTGCGGCCGAAGAAGGTGCTCAAGCTGATCATCCACCTGGTCAAGGCCAACGACCAGGCGATGCAGGCGCTCGACCGCCTCAACATCCAGTCGGAAACCCAGGACATCATCGGCGTGATGGTGCGCAAGGTGGTGCTGCCGGTGGCGGCCGGCCGCAACCTCGCGGTCCTGGTGGAAGCCGCCGTGCGCAACTACATCCTTCAATTGCGCGGCATCGACAGCACCCGCGAGTTCATCGAACGGCATACCAACTTCCTCCGGGAACAAGAGCATGCGCCTGATACTGATTAGCGGCCTGTCCGGTTCGGGCAAATCGGTAGCGCTGCGCGCCCTGGAAGACGCTGGCTACTACTGCGTCGACAACCTGCCGGCCACCATGCTGCAGGAAGCGGTTTCCATCTACGCCACCTACGGCTACGAGCAGATCGCCATCAGCGTGGACACCCGCTCCAGCCCCTCGCTGGGCGCGCTGCCGGTGGAGATGCAGAAGCTGCGCGAGCGCGGCATCGACGTGCGCCTGCTGTTTCTCGAATCCAAGACCGACACGCTGGTCAAGCGCTTCTCCGAAACCCGTCGCCGCCACCCGCTGTCCGGCTCCGGCCTGACCGTGGAAGAATGCATCCGCCAGGAAGAGGAGCTGCTGGCCAGCGTCCAGGAGCTGGGCGCGCGCATCGACACCAGCGAGCTGTCGGCCAACGCCCTGCGCACCTGGGTCAACGAACTGGTCGAGGCCGACGACAACCGCCTCACCGTGATCTTCCAGTCGTTCGGCTTCAAGTACGGCGTGCCGCTGGATGCCGACTTCGTGTTCGACGTGCGCTGCCTGCCGAACCCCTACTACGACAAGCAACTGCGCCCGCTGACCGGCCAGGATGCCGAGATCGTCGCCTATTTTGCCCAATACCCGATGGTGGCGGACCTGATGTCCGACATCCGCCAGTTCCTGGCCAAGTGGCTGCCAGCCTTCCGCCAGGACAACCGCAGCTATCTGACGGTGGCCATCGGCTGCACCGGCGGCCAGCACCGCTCAGTGTTCATCGCCGAGTCGCTGGCCAAGAGCTTCGCCAGCGAGCAGGTGCTGTTGCGTCACCGCCAGCTCTACCGTGACGTATGAGCCGCCTGATCCGGCCCGGTGACTGGCTGGTACTGCTGGCGGGCGCGCTGCTGACCGGCTGGCTGGGCTGGCAGCTGTGGGGGCAAGGGCAGGCGCGCAGCGTGACGATACGCGCGGGTGGCGAGCGCATCGCCAACCTGAGCCTGCTGCACAACCGCCTGGTACCGGTGCCAGGCCCCTTGGGGGTGACCCTGGTCGAGATCGCCGGCGGCAGGGCGCGCATCAAGCAAGACCCCAGCCCGCGCCAGTACTGCGTGCACCAGGGCTGGCTGTCGCGTTCCGGACAGATCGCGATCTGCCTGCCCAACGCCACCAGCATCGAACTGACTGGGCCCGATCAGCCTTATGACAGCCTCAACTTCTGACACCCGCTGGCTGCCCGCCCAGCCGCACGACCACCGCATCGCCCGGCTGGCGGCGCTGGCCATCGTGCTGGCGGTGGTCGATGCCGGCATCCCCTCGCCGCTGCCCGGCATCAAGCCGGGGCTGGCCAACATCGTCACGCTGCTGGCGCTGGAGACCCTGGGCTGGCGTGCCGCGGTGTGGGTCAGTCTGCTGCGCATCCTTGGTGCCGGCTTGCTGCTGGGCAGCCTGCTGACCCCCGGTTTCTTTCTCGGGCTGGCCGGTGGCATCGCCAGCCTGATCGGCCTCGGCCTGACACGGACCTGGCCGAAACGCTGGTTCGGCCCGGTCAGCGCGAGCCTCGTTGCCGCGTTCTGTCATATCGGCGGCCAGCTGCTGTTGGCGCGCCTCTGGCTGATCCCGTCCGACAACATCCTGTTTTTCGTGCCGGCCTTCGCCTTGGCCGCCCTAGTGACAGGGCTGGTCAACGGAGTCATCGCCGGCAAGTTCCTGGAAGGTTCCTCATGCGCCCCGTCAACACCGTCACCGTCGCCCTGACCGGCGCCTCCGGCCTGCCCTACGGCCTGCGCCTGATCGACTGCCTGGTCCAGGCCGGCAAGCGGGTCTGGGTGCTCTCCTCGCAAGCGGCCCAGGTCGTGGCGCGCCAGGAGATGCAGCTCAGCCTGCCGTCGCGCCCGGCCGAGCTGCGCGACTGGCTTGCCGAACGCAGCGGCGCCGCCGCCGGCCAGCTCGAGGCGTTCGGCCGGGAGGAATGGTTCGCCCCGGTGGCCTCCGGCTCCAACCCGGCCGACGCCATGGTGGTCTGCCCCTGTTCGATGGGCACGCTCGCCGCCATCGCCCACGGCCTGTCCGACAACCTGATCGAACGCGCCGCCGACGTCACCATCAAGGAAGGGCGCCGGCTGATCCTGGTGCCGCGCGAGACGCCACTGTCGGTCATCCATCTGGAAAACATGCTGAAGCTGGCGAGGCTCGGGGCGGTGATCCTGCCGCCCGCCCCCGGCTTCTACACCCATCCGCAAAGCGTGGACGACATGGTCGACTTCATCGTGGCACGGATACTGGACCAGCTGGGTATCGACCACGCCTTGCTGCCGCGCTGGGGCGAGGCACGCGAGGAGAACGGCGATGCGGGCTGAGACGATACTGAGCCTGGCCGCGCTGCGCCGGCTGGAGCAAGATGCCGCAGATCGCGGACTCGATCTGATGGGGCGCGCCGCCCGCGCCACCGCCGACTGGGTGGCCGCGCGGCTGGCACCACCGGCCCGCGTGCTGGTGGCGGCCGGGCCGGGCAACAACGGCGGCGACGCGCTGCAAGCCGCCCTGCTGCTGCACCATCGCGGCTACCAGGTCGACATCCTGCTGCCCGCCGCGCCGACATCCGCCGCCACCACGGCAGCCCTGCAGGCGCTGTTGGCGGCCGGCCTGCAGCCCGTTCCCCGGCTGGCCGAGGAACATCCGCGGCCGGAGCTGGTGATCGACGGCCTGTTCGGCATCGGCCTCGCGCGCGACTTCGACGCCCCGTGGCAGGACACCATCCGCCAGCTCAACGCGCTGGCCGTCCCGATCCTGGCGCTGGACACACCCTCCGGACTCGACCCCTACCGCGGCACCGCAGCCAACGTCGCCATCCGTGCCAGCCACACGCTGACCTTCCTCAGCCATAAGCCGGGGCTCTACATGGCCGCCGGCGCCGACCTCGCCGGCAACGTGGAACTGGCGACGCTGGACTGCCCCGCCGAACTGTTCCCCCCTGCCGAGGGCGAACTGAACCAGCCGCTGCCCCTGCTATCGCCGCGCGCCAAGGACAGCCACAAGGGCAGTTTCGGCAGTGTGCTGGTAATCGGCGGCGAGCGCGGCATGCTCGGCGCCGCCCTGCTCGCCGGCCGTGCCGCCTACGCCGGCGGCGCCGGCAAGGTGCATCTCGCCACGCTGGACGACCGGCTGGCGGTCGACACCGCCGCCCCCGAACTGATGATCCAGGCGCTGCAGCCGAGCACCACGCTGCCCGCCGCCGACGCCGTCGCCATCGGCCCTGGCCTAGGGCAAAGCAGCGCCGCCCGCCACTGGCTCGGCCGGCTGATCGGCAGCACCCAACCGCTGCTGCTGGATGCCGACGCGCTCAACCTGCTGGCCGGCGACAGCCCCCTGCAGCAGGCCCTGAGCCAACGCCAGGCGCCGCCCGTGCTCACGCCCCACCCGGCCGAGGCCGCCCGCCTGCTGGCCTGCAGCACGCCGGACGTCCAGCGCGACAGGCTTGCCGCCGCACGCGAACTGGCGCAGCGCCGGCAGGCCGTCGTGGTGCTCAAGGGCGCCGGAAGCCTGATCGTCCGTCCCGACGGTTATTACCGGGTCAACACCAGCGGTGGCCCCGCCCTGGCTGTAGCCGGTCAGGGCGACGTGCTGAGCGGCCTGATCGCCGCCTTGCTGGCGCAGGGCCTCTCCGCCTTCGACGCCGCGGCGCTCGGCGTGCACCTACACGGTCTGGCCGGCGACGCCTATACCCGCGAGGCCCAGGGCCCGATCGGCCTGAGCGCCTCGGCCACCGTGCCGCTGCTGTCGCACCTGATCAACCAGGTGCTCTCGACGCCTCATCGTTAGAGCGTACGGCCCCATGTCATTGTATCCATTCGCCAAAGGTGGCCGGAGCCGGGGGTAGCGGCTACAATCGAACGCCCCACCACCGAGGAGCGCCCCGTTGAACCGCCAGAAGAAAGCCTACGCCTACGGTCTGTCCGCCGTGCTGGCGTGGTCGACCGTCGCCACCGCCTTCAAGATCAGCCTGGCCCACCTGAGCCCGGCGCAACTGGTGATGTACAGCACGGCGTTCTCGCTGCTGGCGCTGCTGGCCATCCTGCTAGGCCAAGGCCGGTTGGGCGAACTGAAAACCGCCTTGCGCCGGCATTGGCGGCGTTCGCTGATCCTGGGCGCGCTCAACCCCTTCGCCTATTACCTGATCCTGTTCCAGGCCTATTCGCTGCTGCCGGCGCAGGAGGCCCAGGCGATCAACTACACCTGGGCGCTGACCATGACGCTGCTGGCGGTGCCGCTCTTGAAGCAGCCACTGAAGGGGCGCGACGCGCTGGCCGCGCTGATCTGCTACCTTGGGGTACTGGTGATCGGCACGCGCGGCGAGTTGCTGGCGCTGCAGTTTTCCAATCTCGCCGGCGTTGCCTGGGCCCTGTTCTCCACGCTGCTGTGGGCCGGTTACTGGATCTTCAACGCGCGCGACGAGCGCGAACCGGTGCTGGGGCTGACACTCAACTTCCTGTTCGCCTTGCCGCTCATCGTGATCTGGTGCGCTCTGAGCGGTGAGCTGCGTCCGGTAGCCTGGCAAGGGGTGGCGGGAGCGGCATACGTAGGCGCGCTGGAGATGGGCTTCACCTTCGTCATGTGGCTGACCGCGATGAAACTGACCAGTAGCACCGCCAAGATCGCCAACCTGATTTTTCTGTCCCCGCTGCTGTCGCTGTTGCTGATCTGGCTGATCATCGGCGAGCCGATTTTCGGCTCCACTCTGGTCGGGCTGGGGCTGATCCTGTCCGGACTGTTGCTGCAAAAGCTGCCGGTCAGGAACGCTGCCGCCGCGCATGCCAGCTGAAAAAAGCAAGGCGGGAAAACTCCCGCCTTGCCTGACCCCACCACGCTTCCTTCTTAGTCCCGGTTAATCCTTGCCATGACCTCCGCCACGCCCATTACCACCTCCGCGGCCATTGCCTCGCCCCTCACCACGCCCTTGCCTGGAGGTCTCGTCGCCACGTAGCGCGTGCTGGCGTCCCACTCGCCGGCCGTCGCGATGGAGAGCCTGCGTGCGATGGGGGGCCGATACCGACACCGCCTTGTGTGCCGGTATCGCCGGCGACACCCCCGGAATGGCCGGGGCAGTGCCCGAAGGCGTGGTTACTCGCTGTCCGTCGATCGTCAGCGAGGAACGCAACTGATTCAACCGGCCCTGGGTCATGCCATCCACCTTCAACACATCGCCGCTACTCAGAAAATCGCCATGCGTCTCGCGATAATCCACCAGCCGCTGGGCGAGTTCCTGACTAACGCCGATGGCGGCCAGTTGTTCCACAGACGCGTCGTTCAACTCCAGCGACCAGGCCCAAGGGCCGAGCAACAAGCCGAGCAGGCCGGCCAGCAATGTCTTTTGCCTCATGGGATGCTCTCCCGCTACGACCTGTTTGAAGAATAGCCCACGGGATTTACCCGATTGGTGTTTTTTGCTTTTACATGGCCAGCATATAGGATAAAAATCACAGCGAGTGCGGAAAGGGGGCTATGCGCACGCTCACAGGAAAACTAACGATCTGGCTGCTCACCGGTGCAACCCTGCTGCTGTTGGGCCTGGGTTCCTTGTTCGAATACAACAGCCGGCAGCAGGATCAAAGCGAGTATATGGCGCTCAGGAAATCCCTGGCCCATAGACTGGAACTCGCTTTGCCGCACGGCATCTGGCAACTGGACGAACCCTATCTGCGGCAGCTCCTCGACGCCGAACTGACCTGGAGCGCGGTGGGGGCCATCCATATCCAGGGTGACGGCGAACTCAATCTCGGCCGCATCCGCGACGGCCAAGCCGTGCGCGACATGACGCCGGCCGACCGTCCCCAGGGCGACGACCGCCTCACCCTTGCCATCCGCTATCAGAATCGCGCAGAACTGGCCAAGGCGACGGTCTACCTGAGCCGCGCGTCACTCCAGGCCAAGGCACGGCAACGCCAGTTGGACATGCTGCTGCAGATCGCCCTGCTCGACGTGTTGCTGTGGCTATTGCTGCGATATGCCGTCCAACGGCAGTTGCTGGCGCCGCTCCGAGAGCTGGGCCAGCGCCTGGGGGCGGCGCTCGCTCCACACCTCCCGGACTCGGACGCACGGCAGGCCCACGCCGGCAGCGCGGAGTTCGCCCCACTGCTCGACAAGGTGCAGCGCCTGACGGAGCAACGGTGCCTGGACCTCGCGGCCGTCCACCGCGCCGAAGCCATCGCCCAGGAAGAGAAGCAGCGTGCCGAACAAGCCTATCAGCAGCTGACACTCGCGCAGCAGACGCTGGAGGAAACGGAAAACCTGGCGACCTTGGGGCGGCTCGGCGCCAACGTCGCCCTGGAGATCAATACCCCCATCGGCGTCACCCTGAGCACGGCCTCGAACCTCGTCAACACCACCCACTACCTGTCGGAGAGTTTCAACGCCGGCACCATCAAGAAAAGCGAATTCCTGGATTACCTGGCTCATACCGAGGAAAGCTGCCAATTGCTGCTTTCCAGCGCGGAACGGGCCGCCGACCTGGTGCACAGCTTCCGCCAGATCGCGCTCGACCAGGCGGGTGAGACGCGCCGCCAGTTCCAGCTGACGGCGTACCTCGAAGAGATCGTCCGCAACCTCAAGCCCACCCCTGAGAGCGCCAACCTCGACATCGAACTGCACGGCGAGCCCGACGTGCTGATGGACAGCTATCCGGGGGCGCTATTCCAGGTCGTCAACCAGTTGCTGGAAAACGCCGCGATCCACGGCTTCGACCCCGGGCAGCGCGGCCGGATACGGCTGGACAGCGAACAGATGGACGAGCGGCACGTGCGGATCCGGGTCAGCGATACCGGACGCGGCATCGCGCCGGAACACCTGCACAAGGTGTTCGAGCCATTCTTCACCACCCGTGGCGGACAGGAACATCGCGGGCTGGGGCTCTACCTCGCCAGCAACAAGGCGCGCCAGCCCCTGGGCGGTGTTCTGACGTTGGAAAGCCAGCCGGGCGAGGGCACGACCTTCACGCTGGACATCCCGTGCCATGCCCCGCTCTGACAGGGTGCGCCGCGCCGTCGGCAAAGCTCGAATGCAAAAAAGGACGGCCAGGCCGTCCTTGTTCGTTGGGCATACCGCAGAAGATCAAGCCAGTGCGGCAAACACCTGGTCGCGCACCGCCTCGACCGCCTGGGTGCCGTCGATCTTGACGTATTTCGGTGCCGAGGCGTCACCGGCCGCGGCCTGCTGCGAGTAGTAGCCGACCAGCACCTCGGTCTGCTCGTGGTACACCGCCAGGCGCTTCAGTACGGTTTCTTCCTTGTCGTCGTCGCGCTGGATCAGCTCCTCGCCGGTGACGTCGTCATGGCCTTCCACCTTGGGCGGGTTGTACTTGACGTGGTAGGTACGGCCGGAAGCCACGTGCACGCGGCGGCCGGACATGCGGTCGACAATCAGCGCGTCCGGCACGTCGATTTCCACCACGTAGTCGATAGCCACGCCGGCTTCCTTCATCGCTTCGGCTTGCGGGATGGTGCGCGGGAAGCCATCGAACAGGAAACCGTTGGCACAGTCGGCTTCGGCGATGCGTTCCTTGACGAGACCGATGATGATGTCGTCACGCACGAGGCCGCCCTCGTCCATGATCTTCTTGGCTTCCAGGCCCAGCGGGGTGCCCGCCTTCACCGCGGCGCGCAGCATGTCGCCGGTGGAGATTTGCGGAATGCCGTACTTTTCCTTGATGTAGTTGGCCTGGGTGCCCTTGCCGGCGCCCGGAGCGCCCAACAGAATCAGTCTCATGAATTACTCTCCCGTCAAAGTTTGCGTTGCGTCTTTTGTGCTAATTGTTGGCTGAGCGGGCGGCAAACAAGGCGCGTACCCGCTGCAGATCGTCCGGCGTATCTACCCCCGCGGGCGGCGCGTCGGCCACGGTGGCCACCATGATGGGGTAGCCGTGCCACAGCACGCGCAATTGCTCCAGCGCCTCGAAAGTTTCCAGAGGAGCAGGCGTCAGCGAGGTGTAGGTAGAGAGAAAACCCGCCTGGTAGGCGTACATGCCGATGTGCCGCAGAACCGGTAGCTCGGACGGCAGAACGTTCACATCCTGGGCGAACGCATCTCGGGCATAAGGGATGGGTGCCCGACTAAAATAAAGAGCCCGGCCGGTCCGGTCAAGCACCACTTTCACGACGTTGGGGTTGAAGACGTCGGCGGCGCTGTGGATGGGGTGGGCCAGCGTCGCCATCGGCACGCCGGAATCCGCCATCAGCGCCGCCAGACGGTCGATCAGGGCCGGGTCGATCAAGGGCTCGTCGCCCTGCACGTTGACGATGATCTCGTCGTCCGCCAGCCCCAGCGTGGCCGCCACTTCGGCCAGGCGGTCGGTGCCGCTGGCGTGGTCGGCGCGCGTCATCACCGCGCGTACGCCGTGCTCGGCGCAGGCTGCGACGATGTCGGGGTGGTCGGTGGCGACGATGACCTCGCGCGCCGCCGAGCGGGAGGCCTGCTCGGCCACGCGCACCACCATCGGTTTGCCGGCGATGTCCGCCAGCGGCTTGCCGGGCAGCCGGCTCGACGCCATGCGCGCCGGCACCACCACGGTGAAGCCGCGGCTCATTCCACCTCTTCCTCGGCCGGCAGTTCGCGCGCCTCGCTCTCCAGCATCATCGGGATGCCGTCGCGGATGGGAAAGGCCAGCCGGTCGCCCTTGCACACCAGCTCCTGTTCGGCCTTGCGGTACACCAGCGGGCCCTTGCACAGCGGGCACACCAGGATCTCGAGAAATTTAGCGTCCATGTCGTATCTTCAATCGGGCAAGAATCCAGTCGGCAAGGTCCGGGGCGAGCCGCGCCCGGACCGGCAGGACCCATAGTCTAGCACGATTGACGCAGTGCAACTTGACGGCGTCCTTGGCCGTCACCAATACGGCGTCGGCGTCGTCCGGAATATCCTGCGGCTGGAAGGCGTGGTGATCGGGAAAGGCCAGGCGCCGGCCAGGCTTGAGGCCGAGTTGCTCGAGGGTACGGAAAAAGCGTTCGGGATGGCCGATGCCGGCCAGCGCCACCAGCCGCTCGCCGGCGAACTCGGCGGCACGGCGCGTCCTGGAGGGCTCGGCCAGCGAGACGAAGGCGCCCGGTTCCAGCGTCATGTCGAAGCGCGGTACCTCGGTCGGCAGCCAGCGCGCGCCGCCGACCAAGGGGCCGTTGACCACGATGGCGTCGACCGTGCGCAGCCGGCCAGCCGTCTCGCGCAGCGGGCCGTTGGGTAGCAGGCGGCCGTTGCCGATGCCGCGCGCACCGTCCAGCACCGCCAGTTCCAGGTCGCGCGTCAGCCGGTAGTGCTGCAGGCCGTCGTCGCTGAGGATCAGTTGCACCTCGGGATGGCGTTCGAGCAGCAGGTGCCCGGCGGCGACGCGGTCGCGCCCCACCACGACCGGCGCCCCGCCGGCCGCCATCAAGAGCGGTTCGTCGCCGACCTCGGCAGCCGTCGCCTGCGGCGCGACCTCGGTCGGCACCGTGTGGGCGCCGCCGTAGCCGCGGCTGATGACGCCGACCGGCACGCCGCGTGCCTTGAAGGCCTCGATCAGCGCCAGTGTCAGGGGAGTCTTGCCCACGCCGCCGACGTTGATGTTGCCAATCACCACCACCGGGACCGGCAAGCGCTCGCGCTTGAGCATCCCCACTCGGTACAGGGCGCGCCGCAGTGCGGACACGCTGCCGAACAGCGCTTCCAGCGGGGCGAGCAGCACCGTCAGCCAGGCACGCGGACGGTACCAGTGGCGCTCGATCACCTTCACCTGATTACTGCGTCGAAAGCTGGGTGGCGAAGGTCAGCTGGGTCAGGCCGGCCAGCCTTGCCGCCTCCATCACCCCCACCACCGACTGGTGGCTGGCCTTGGCGTCGGCGTTGACCACCACCACCACGCCGTTCTTGCCCGCCGCCAGATCCTTCAGCCGCGCCACCAGACCGTCGCGGTCGCCGGCCGGCAGCTTGGTCTCGCCCACCATCATCTCCCCGGCGGGCGACACCGCCACGTCGATCTCATTGCTCTTTTCCGCCTGCGCCGCGCCTTGTGCCGACGGCAGGTCGATCTTCAGCTCGGAAAAGCGCGAATAGGTGGTGGTGACCATCAGGAAGATCAGGATCACCAGCAACAGGTCGATCAACGGAATGAAGTTGATTTCCGGCTCTTCCCGGTGCCGGCCACGTCGAAAATTCATGAAGAACCTCAGTGGTTACCGTTCTTGCGCTCGCCGTGCAGCACTTCCACCAGCTTGACCGCCTGCGACTCCATGTCGACCAGCAGGGCGTCGACCTGGGCACGGAAATGACGATAGAACATCATGCTGGGAATCGCCACGATCAGGCCGAACGCGGTGTTGTAGAGCGCCACGGAAATGCCGTGCGCGAGCTCGGTGGGATTGGTGCCCGACGGCGCCTGCGAGCCGAAGATCTCGATCATGCCGATCACCGTGCCCAACAGACCCAGCAGCGGCGCCATGGCGGCGATGGTGCCGAGCGTGGTGAGGTAGCGTTCCAACTGGTGCGCGACCAGGCGGCCTTCGTCCTCGATCGACTCCTTCATCACCTCGCGGCTGGCGTCGG